>NZ_JACSMW010000002.1:0-408547 GCF_018618775.1 Exiguobacterium sp. s138
TATGGTAAGATGAATATAGCTCATAACGAATCCTCCGTTGAATTTTGTGTGGTAACTCTATTCTACACGAGGCCGTTATGGGTTTTTTTGTGTTTTCAGCTAGGTGTTGCACTTAATATTACAATTCGTCTAGTTAAAAAGTGGCTGACGCAACAGTCGATTTTTTCAAAAAAAATCCGGGTGGCAGAATTGGAATCTGCCACCCGGATTTCAGTAAAAGATAACTGAAATTATTTTTTTACTTTTGCCCGTTTACGCTGAAGGCCCATCGCTTTTTCGACTTTCGCCAATTTTCGTGAGGCAACCAGTTCCGCTTTATCGCACCCTTGATCAAGAATTAAATCAAGTTCTTCTGAATCAATCAGCTCGTGATACCGTTGCTGGATTGGTTCGAGTTCCGCTACGATGACTTCCGCAACATCTGCTTTAAACACACCGTAGTTTAATCCGTCATACTTCGCTTCCAAGTCTTTAATGGAAATACCGGCAAGCAGCGAATAGATTTCAAGTAAGTTCGAGACGCCGGGTTTGTTTTCCCGGTCAAATCGGACGATGCCTTCTGAATCCGTGACGGCAGACTTAATTTTTTTCCGAATGACATCCGGTGCATCAAGCATTGAGATATAACCTTTTGGATTCGTATCCGTTTTTGACATTTTTTTATCAGGAGACGTTAAGCTCATGATACGGGCACCTGTTTCAGCGATGACCGGTTCGGGCATTTTAAACGTTTCGTAGTATCGGCTGTTGAAGCGCTGTGCCAAATCACGTGTCAATTCAATGTGTTGTTTTTGATCGTCACCGACCGGCACGAGTTCTGCATCATACAGCAGAATGTCCGCCGCCATCAAGGTCGGATAAACAAACAATCCGGCACCAATCCGGTCTTTTCCTTGCGATTTGTCTTTATATTGCGTCATCCGTTCCAATTCACCCATACCGGACAGGCATGTCAGCATCCAACCGAGTTGCGCGTGCGCTTTGACCTCCGACTGAACGAAAATGGTTGATTTTTCAGGGTTTAATCCACTTGCGATGTACAATGCAGCCAGTGCCCGTGTATTGTTCATCAGTTCCACGCGGTCAATGTCGACTGTAATCGAGTGTAAATCGACGATGCAGTAATAGGCATCATGTTCATCCTGAAGATTCACAAAGTGTTTCATTGCTCCGATGTAGTTACCGAGCGTGACCGTACCCGTTGGTTTAATGCCTGAAAAAATTGTTTTCATGAGATTCCCTCCAAAAAATGAAATAAAAAAGATGACTCGTCCCTTGAAATTATCAAGGGACGAGTCATCGCGTTGCCACCCAAGTTGCTAGAACACTAGCCGCTCATTTGCTGTAACGGGCAGACCCGTCTGATTCTACATGATTTCGAATCAGCCACTCCGAAGTCCATTCCATCTGTTCCGACTGTCCATTTCCACCATCCATGGACTCTCTGTAAGTGGTGATCAGATGTACTACTCTTCTTCACTGTGTTCTCTATAACGTTATCTTCACTTTATCACATGTCTATTCAAAACGTCATTAAAATTCAATCAAATGAACGACAAAAGCAATGAAACGACGATGCAGATAAAACCACTGGAGAGATACGGAACTGTCCGGTTGGAAGCCCGTTTTTGTTTTGCTTCCAAGAGTTCACTTTCTTCGTCCTCGTCTTCGTAATAATCACCGTCGACTTCGCGTAATTTTGCTTCACGTTGCTTTTTGAAGCCGGCAGTGACCCCTTTAAAAAATCCATTGGCAGACATATTAGAGAAAAATCCAATCGCGAGTAACAGAAAACCGGCAATGAATAAACCGCCGGACAGGTGATACATCAGGGAGTGGGTCGCATCGGCAACAACGGCCCAAATCGTGTAAATCGTTGTTAAAATCAAGGCAATCAAAAGCGGGCGAAATAGTTTGGCAGACATGATGAACCTCCTACGGCAAGATGATGATTTCATTATACGCAAAGTCAAGGACAGTTACGACTCTGTATTATTCAGAGCGTGTAAAATAGCAAATAGTGTGACTATTCACTTGACGTTATTGTTATTCTCACATAAAATCAATTTATCACTTCGTTTAAGATTTTGAAACTAGGTCAATGCGTTTTGGGGAACGTTGAGGCAGTTTCGACGAGATGTCTAAAAATCGTTTAGTTGTAGCGGTTTTTAAAAAAGAAAAGGAGATGACTCACCGATGAATAAAAAAACAGTCGGTCTCGCGTTATCAGTTATGCTTGCAGGAAGCGTTGTTCTTGCAGGGTGTTCAACAACAGGTGACGGAGATAAAGATGCAGGTTCTTCTAACGGGAAAAAGGTCTTACGTCTAACAGATACTTCTGATATTACGACGGTCGACCCGGCACAAGCAACAGATGCTGTTGCCTTCAACATGATCGGCAACACGATGGAAGGTCTTTACCGTCTCGATAAAGACGGAAAAGCGATTCCGGCACTTGCTGAAAAAACAGATATCTCAAGTGACAATCTCACATACACATTCACACTTCGTGATTCGAAATGGTCGGACGGAACTCCTGTCAAAGCACAGGATTTCGAGTTTGCATGGAAACGTGCCGTCGATCCTAAAACGGCTTCCGGTTATGCGTATATTTTTGATACGCTTAAAAACGGATCTGACGTCTCACAAGGTAAAAAACCGGTTGATGAGTTAGGTGTTAAAGCCATTGATGATAAAACTCTCGAAGTTAAGCTCGAGCGTCCGGCACCGTATTTCCTTTCACTGACATCATTCGGAACGTATACACCGATCAGCGAAGATTTCTATAACAAAAACAAAAAAGATTTCTCGCTTCAACCGGATAAATTACTTTACAACGGTCCTTTCGTTTGGACTTCTTGGAAAACGGATTCAAAACGTGTTCTGACGAAAAACGAAAACTACTGGGATAAAGACAACGTGAAATTGGATGAAGTATCAATCCGCGTCGTCAAAGACAACTCAACTGTTGCGAATCTCTATGATACGGATGAAATCGATTATGCCGGATTGACATCTGAACAAGTAGCAACATATGAATCAAAACCTGAGTTCAAGACAGCACTCCGTTCATCGATTGCTTACTTGAAATTCAACAACGAAGACGCAACAATGAAAAACGTCGATGCACGTAAAGCAATTGCCCGTGCGATCGATCCGAAAGGGATTACGGATACGTTACTTGCGAACGGTTCGATCCCGACAACAAGCTTCATTCCGAAAGAATTCATCAAAGATGACGCAGGGAAAGACTACACAAGCGACATCAACTGGTTCGACCGTGATGGAAAAGAAGCAGCTGACCTTTGGAAAAAAGCAAACGGTAACAAGAAAACGACAATCGAACTCCTGTCATTCGACAGCGAAGATGCGAAAAAAGTCGGTGAGTACATGAAGGGACAAATCGAGAAAAACCTTCCGAATGTTACCGTCTCAATCAAACAACAACCGTTTAAAAACAAACTTGATTTAGAAGCGAAAGGCGACTATCAGATGTCGTATGCGCTTTGGGGTCCTGACTACCAAGATCCAATGTCGAACTTGTCGATCTTTGAATCAACAAACAGTCAAAACGACGTGAAGTATAAATCGTCTGCGTACGATAAATTGTTGAATGCTGCCAATGAAGAATCAGATGTTGCAAAACGTCTTGATCTCTTTAAGCAAGCAGAATCACAATTGATTGAAAAAGATCAAGCCATCGCGCCGATCTATCAAGCAGGGGCTGCTTTCTTGAGCCGTCCGTCTGTCAAAGACTTTAACCGTCAAGTCTTTGGTGCTGACTTCCAGTACAAGTACGTTGATGTGAAGTAATTGAAAATTGGAGCGTCCTTGAGAACGTTTTCAAGGTACGCTCCTGTTTTATACGTTTTTTTCTGAATGGAAACTCATTTTATGATCAGAAATGTGAACTTTTCGTAAAAAATGGGTTCTAATTACTTTGTTAGCAAAGTATAATGGAATCAAACGAAAAATTCTGAAATATTGGTTAACTGTGAAAAAACAGTAGCCAGGGGGGCGTCAATCAGTCCAAGATAAAAAAGAATTTTAATTTTTATAACAAAATTCTTGAATGTTCCGACAATTTTGGGTCATACTGATTTTATTGATGTTTCGAAAAAAACAGAAAATCTTTATAGGGGGTGCCATCTATGGGCCGTTATTTAGCTCAACGCCTTGTTTACGGCGTACTGACGTTTTTACTCATCGCTTCGTTCACTTTCTTCCTAATGGATCTGTTACCAGGTTCACCGTTCCAAAACCAGGAAAAACTTTCTCCTGAACAGTTGAATATCCTGCGGGATAAATACAACTTGAATGATCCGCTTCCACAACGCTATGCAGCGTACATGGTCAACTTGGTACAAGGGGACCTCGGCGTATCATTTAAATATGACAGCCGTCCAGTAACAGATTTGATCATGGAACGAATTGGACCATCAGCTCAACTAGGTATTCAAGCCCTCGTGCTCGGTGTATTGTTAGGTCTTGTTCTCGGTGTTGTTGCGGCTCTCCGCCACAATACAGCAGTTGACTACGGTGCGATGTTTATTTCGGTACTTGGGATTTCCGTGCCATCATTCGTATTTGCGTCACTTCTTCAATATTATATCGGAGTGAAATGGGGCGTATTGCCAGTAGCCTTCTGGGAAAGTCCAGCACATACGATTCTTCCGACGGTATCCTTATCGCTTGGAGTAACGGCCTCGATTGCCCGTTTCGTTCGAACGGAGATGCTTGAAGTCACCGGTCAGGATTACGTGACACTCGCTAAGGCAAAAGGCCTAGATGGTCAATCAATCACTTGGAAACACATGGTGCGTAACGCTTTGATTCCAGCAATCACGATTCTTGGACCAATGACAGCAGCCTTGATTACCGGAACATTCGTCATTGAAAAAATCTTTGCGGTACCGGGTCTTGGTGAGTTGTTCGTTTCATCCATCACACAAAATGACTATACGGTTATCATGGGGACAACACTGTTCTTCTCGGCAGTCTTTATCTTTATGATCTTGCTCGTCGATATTCTATATGGTGTCGTCGATCCACGGATTCGTTTGGGGGGTAGCAAATAATGGCAGAACAAAATTCAAACGCAAAAGCGGAGCAGTTCGATTCCTCGTTGTTCCAACCAGTAGAATTTAATGAACAAGCGGGTGAGCGGATTGCCGGAAAAAGCTTAAACTTCTGGCAGGATGCATGGACACGGCTTCGCAAAAACAAAGCGGCGATCCTGTCGCTCGTTATCATCGTCATCATCGCATTGTTATCACTATTCGGACCAATGTTATCCGGTAGAGATGCTTATACCCAAACGATTACTCAAGCTAAACTTCCACCAAAAATCACTGGTCTCGAATGGGCTGGTTTTGACGGAATGGCGACACTTGGTGAAAAGCCAATCGATTTTTATGAAACAAAACAAGTCAAAGATACATTCTGGTTCGGTACGGACCATCTCGGACGTGACTTATGGTCACGTATCTGGGAAGGAACACGGATTTCACTCTTCATCGGTCTTGTCGCAGCAATCATTGACGTTCTAGTCGGTGTCACGTACGGCGGTATCTCTGCTTACTACGGTGGACGCGTCGATAACATCATGCAACGGATTGCGGAAATTCTGACAGGGATTCCGAACTTGATCTTAATCATTTTGTTCATCTTAATTCTTGAACCGGGAATCACGACGATCATCCTCGCGATGACGATCACCGGCTGGATCGGGATGAGCCGACTCGTCCGCGGACAAATCCTGAAACTTAAGAACCAGGAATTTGTTCTTGCAGCACGTACACTTGGTGCTTCTAGCGCACGTTTAGTATTCAAACATTTGATTCCAAATACACTCGGTACAATCATCATTTCATTGATGTTCACGATTCCAGGTGCGATTTTCTTCGAGGCTTTCCTAAGCTTCATCGGTCTTGGTCTTGCTCCACCGCAACCATCACTGGGTACATTGATCAATGAGGGATACAAAGAATTAAAAACATTCCCTTACTTGCTCGTCATCCCATCGACAATCCTCGTACTTGTCATGATCAGCTTTAACATGCTAGCCGATGGATTACGTGATGCGTTCGACCCACGTCTGCGTCGCTAACGGAAATAAGAGAGGAGTTCATCCACAATGGAAACTATTTTATCAGTACGCGACCTGACTGTCGCTTTCCATACGTATGCTGGGACGGTTCAAGCCGTCCGCGGCGTATCGTTTGATTTAAAAAAAGGTGAGACACTTGCCATCGTTGGTGAATCCGGTTCAGGTAAGTCGGTTACATCAAAAGCCATCATGCGTTTGATTCCGAATCCTCCTGGGGAAATCACAAAAGGTGAAATCATGTTTGAAGGCCGTGATTTGGTCAAACTCTCTGATAAAGAGATGCAGAAAGTCCGTGGTCGTGATATCGCGATGATCTTCCAGGATCCGATGACATCATTAAACCCGACGATGACCATCTTCAAACAGATTGCAGAAGGTTTAAAACGTCACCAAGGATTGACAGGCGATGCAGCGAAAAAACGGACGCTTGAATTACTGACACTCGTCGGAATTCCGAATCCGGAAGCGCGCCTAAAACAATATCCGCACCAATTGTCAGGTGGGATGCGTCAACGGATCGTTATCGCAATCGCACTGGCTTGTAATCCTAAAGTCTTGATTGCCGATGAACCGACGACAGCACTCGATGTTACGATTCAAGCACAGATTCTTGAGTTGTTAAAAGACATCCAGCAAAAAACAGGTACAGCCATTATCTTCATCACGCACGATTTAGGTGTCGTAGCGAACATGGCAGACCGCGTAGCGGTAATGTATGCTGGGAAGTTGATTGAAAAAGGAACTGTCGATGAGATTTTCTATGAGCCGCGTCATCCTTATACATGGGGACTTCTTGGATCCATGCCACGACCGTCTGACGATCGTTCGCAGGACTTGCCGGCAATTCCTGGTACACCGCCGAATTTATTGCACCCGCCGGTCGGTGATGCATTTGCACCACGTAATCAGTACGCAATGAAAATTGATTTCGAGAAAGAACCTCCGTTCTTCCCGATCACAGATACTCATGAAGCGGCAACTTGGTTGCTACATCCGCAAGCACCGTATGTGGAACCACCAGCAGCCATCCGCGATCTTGCGCTGAAGTATCGTCCAGATAGCACATTCGCGAAATCGCTTCTGAAAGGCGGTCTAAAGTAATGGAGAATCGTAATAAATTACTTGAAGTAAAAAACCTGAAACAACACTTTAATATCGGTCGTGGTCGTGTCGTCAAAGCAGTTGACGGTTTATCATTCGATATTTATGAAGGCGAAGTCCTTGGGCTTGTTGGAGAGTCCGGTTGCGGAAAATCGACAACAGGACGTTCGATCATCGGTTTATACGATGCGACAGACGGAGAAGTTCTTTTCAAAGGTGAAAATGTTCATGATAAAAAATCACGTAAAGAGAAATTGAAATTCAACCGTTCGATGCAGATGATTTTCCAAGATCCATATGCATCGTTGAATCCACGGATGACAGTCGGAGATATCATCGCGGAAGGAATCGATATCCACGGTCTTGCAAAATCGAAAGACGAGCGAAACAACCGTGTCTACGATCTTCTTGAAACAGTTGGTTTAACAAAAGAACATGCGAGCCGTTATCCGCATGAATTCTCAGGTGGACAACGTCAGCGGATCGGGATTGCCCGTGCGTTAGCCGTCGAACCAGATTTCATCATTGCCGATGAGCCGATCTCTGCACTCGACGTATCGATCCAGGCACAGGTCGTCAACTTGATGAAACAATTGCAACGTGATCGCAGTCTGACGTATCTGTTCATTGCCCATGATTTATCAATGGTTAAATACATCTCGGATCGAATCGGAGTCATGTATCAAGGTCACCTCGTAGAATTATGTGATGCGGATCGTCTTTACGAGAACCCGGTCCATGCGTATACGAAATCCTTGTTGTCAGCGATTCCACTTCCGGATCCGGAGCATGAGCGGACACGTAAGCGGATTATCTATGATCGGCCGACAGGCGGAGCGGTCGGGAAATCGAATGAAGATTCGAGTATCCCACCATTACGCGAAATCGAGCCGGGTCATTATGTCTCGATGACAGATGCAGAACTTGAAGCGTATCAAGCGCAACTTGTGTAATTAAACCAAATTAAAAGGCATTCCTGAATATATTCGGGAATGCCTTTTTTTAATTTTCGGAAGCAATACGGGGAAGGTTGTTAAAGCGGTGGACAACCGAGTCAAGAGCATGCAGTCGATTGACGGCTTCTTCGAATGGAATCTTCTCATAATGATGAAGACCACCCGGTTGTTCTTCGAGCGTATCTGCATCATGGACTAATTGTTGTAACGGAGTCCGGTTGATTGTACCTGGTGGTAAATAAGAATCTGTATGCAAGAGGACAGCAAGAGCGATTTCTTTTGCTCGTTCTGGCTCTTCACCAAGCCGGATCAGTAACTTATGCGCGCGTTCTGCACCTTTGATTGCATGAATATCATTTTGACGGTAGAGATCATAATTCCATGTGCCGTCCGTATACCATTCGTAATGCCCGATATCATGAAGCAAGGCAGCCTTCGTTGCCGTATCCGCATCAAGACCGCGTTGAGTAGCAAGTGTCAAAGCTTGTTCAGCTACGGAAATAGCATGATTCAAGCCGGACCGTTCTAAATATTTTTGGGCAATCGGGTGTTCAATGATGGTGACAAGGGTAACTGACATAAAGAAATAACTCCTTTCACGAGTAAGTATTTCTATACACTCTACGTGAAATTGAAAAGAATTGCAACTGTTTGTCTCATGTCTATCGACAATCTCACATAATTAATTGACACAAGTAGGAATAGAAATCGGGTAAACGTGGTATACTAAGTAATGTAGAAGATGAAAAAATTAGCTTTCGTTGGTTAACTGTTCTTTTTTCGGACCGAGTGAGGTGTCGGAGTATGAAAGAACGTGATAAAAAGAAAAAGTTGAAAAAGCGCCTTTTGCGGGACATTTTCGAAAAAAAATTAAAAGAGATTAAACTCCCGAAAGCAAAAGAGACGATTTCTCAACCCTTTGATCACACACCAGCTTGCTGAAGCCACCTGGTGGCTCTGGCAAGTTTTTTTACGAAAAGTTCTTTCATCTCAAAACATATTGGGTTTTCTTTCAGTTGAAATCAATGTAAACTATCAAGTAATAGAATCATCAGCTGCTGTGTAATACATTTACGCAGGGGAAATGATGTGAAATCAGGGGGAGGATGTTTTTCAATGGTAACACTCTATACTTCACCAAGCTGTACTTCTTGTCGTAAAGCGCGCGCATGGCTTGAAGAACATGAAATCCCATTTGTGGAACGTAATATTTTCTCGGAACCATTATCGCTTGATGAAATTAAACAGATTCTTCGTATGACAGAGGACGGAACGGATGAAATCATTTCGACCCGTTCAAAAGTCTTTTCAAAACTAGATGTATCGGTTGAAAATTTATCATTACAACACTTGTATGATTTAATTCAAGAATATCCAGGGTTGTTACGCCGTCCGATTTTGATTGATGAAAAGCGTCTTCAAGTTGGATACAATGAAGATGAAATTCGCCGATTTTTACCACGTAAAGTTCGTACATTCCAACTATTGGAAGCACAGCGCCTTGTCAACGAATAATATACACCGAGCACGCTGCTTTCTGAGCAGTGTGCTTTTTGTTACCGTCTAAAAAGGTTAAAATAGAGTTAACAAAGGAATATACCCTATATGTTGAATGATTCTTTTGAATCTATGTGAAGTGCTCGTTCGTATACTAGATAAGAGCGAGAGGAAAGGAGTGGACATATTGAAAATCGAACGCGTCAATGACAACACCGTCAAGTTCTTCATTACGTACACGGACATCGAACGCCGCGGCTTCGCCCGAGACGAGATTTGGTACAACCGTGAGCGTGGAGAACAGCTATTCTGGCAGATGATGGATGAAGCGAATGAAAAAGAGTCCATCTCCTTCGAAGGTCCACTATGGATACAAGTTCAGGCATTTGAAAAAGGTCTTGAAGTCACTGTTACAATCGCTAAAACAACGATTGACGGAGAACAAGTTGACGAAGATGAGTTAGATTCGTTACTTCGCTCCGCGATGTCTGATGCGGAAGAAAAAGAAACGGAACTCAGTCAAGATGTCTTATTTGAAACAACAGATTTCGAGCATATCATTGCCCTTAGCCAATATGCAGAAGCACCGATCTTCGAAGAAGTGAAAACGTCTCTTTATCAAAAAGACGGACTGTACCTGTTACATCTTCATTTTAAAGAAGAAACAGAAGTGGAAGAACAAGAAAATGTGATGAGCCTGATTGCGGAGTATTTAAACTTCAGTGAACAGACGATTCATCCGGTGGCAGAGTATGGAAAAGTCATCGTACCGAACGACGTATTTGCGTTCGTTCGCGAACAGTTCCCGAATTAACAGAATCAAACGCTACAACAAAGGACTGCTCCAATGTGTTTGGAAGCAGTCCTTTGTTGTGTAAAAAGAATCAAGTGAGAGTATAACCGCCGTCGACGATTAAGGTTTGACCGTTGATGTAGCTCGCTTTATCGGATAATAAAAAGCAGACGACTTCTGCGATTTCGGATGGATGAGCCGCTTCGCCGCGTAAATGATGTTTCATTGCTAAATCGAATTTATCTTTTCCACCGTATAAAGAATGGCTTAACTTCGTGTCGACAGGGCCAGGACAAATGGCATTAAAACGATACTTTCCGTGAAACCGGGCGGCATATGTTTTCGTAAGCGTAAGAAGAGCACTTTTGGAAGAAGCATACGGTAAGAGCATGGCAGGGAATTTAACATGTCCGACAATCGCGCTGTTGTTGACGATGGAGGCACCGCGACTCAGCCGTTTGACAGCCTGTTGAATGATTTGCTCCGGTGCATGATAATTGACTTGGAAGACTTCGGCTTGCTGTTCAGTCACACGTTCTGGTGCGACCGGTTTTCCGAAAGTTCCGGCATTATTGAAAATACCATCGAGTGTCGGGAATTGTTCTTTTGTGTCTTCAAAAAATTGATTGATATCTGACGGGACGGATAAATCGACTGCAAAGAAGCGGATACGTCCTTCACCACGACTTTCCAAGCTGTTCCCGCGTTCCTCGTCTCGTCCAAGTGCAAGGACGGTATGTCCTTCTTGAGCCAATTGTAAGGCGGTCGCTTCACCAATTCCGCTTGTTGCACCAGTCACTAAATACGTTTTCATATTGAATCGTCCCTTCTACATAAAAGTGTGTCATCCATAACTAATCAAAGGAGGGGATACCATGTTAAGGCGTGTCCAATTACTTATGACGCTACTGTTGACGATTAGTCTGATTGGCTTTCTTTCCTATTACTGGAGTGTGTACATGGTAGGCTGGCTCTCAATCGTCATCATTCTTGTCGTACTGAGTGTTTTTGTCATCATTCTGCTTGAGAATCGGAACCCGGAACGAACGCTTGTCTGGGCGCTTGTCATGATGGCGCTTCCGGTTGTCGGTGTTTTCGTATATTTCACCTTTGGTCAAAATTATAGACGAAAAAAAATGTTTCGTCTGAAAGCGATGCTCGATGAAGAGTCTTACATTAAATATCGTACCCAGTTTGATCATGGAATACACAATCAAGTGTTCCGACATGGACATTATACGAAAGTTGTTAAACTTATCGACTCCATCAGTCGCCTGCCGATTTCGTATAATAGTCATACGAAAGTATTAACGAATGGACAAGAAAAATTTCCGCTATTATTAGCCGAGATTCGTCAAGCGGAACACCACATCCATTTGGAATACTATATCGTCCGCGATGACGAACTGGCGCTAGAGTTGCAGGAAGCATTAATTGAACGGGCGAAAGCCGGAGTGGAGATCCGTTTTTTGTATGATGCTGTCGGTTGTTTCTCGACGGATAAGTCTTACTTTAAAAAGATGGAGCTGGCGGGAATCGAAGTCCGTCCATTTTTCCCGGTCGTTCTGCCTTTCATCTCGAGTAAATCCAATTATCGGAATCACCGGAAAATCGTTGTTATTGACGGTACTGTGGCTTTCACGGGTGGAATTAACGTTGGGGACGAGTACATGGGAAAAGATAAGATGTTTGGATTTTGGCGGGACACGCATTTGCTCGTCAGGGGAGAGGCCGTCTCGGAGCTTCAATTGATTTTTCTTCAGGATTGGTACTATATGACGGGGGAACGGTTGTTTACACCGTATTATATGAAACCGCTCGAGGTCATGGAGGAGTCGATAGGAGGCGTTCAAATTATTGCGAGCGGACCGGATGAACCCCACGAAACGATGAAGTCCCTTTACTTCGGTTTAATTACGGAAGCCCGGAGTTCTGTCTACATTGCTTCTCCTTATTTGATTCCGGACGAGGATCTGATGACTGCCTTAAAGACGGCAGCGATGTCGGGGATCGATGTC
Organism: Exiguobacterium sp. s138; assembly: GCF_018618775.1. NCBI lineage: Bacteria > Bacillati > Bacillota > Bacilli > Caryophanales > Exiguobacterium > Exiguobacterium sp. s138. The sequence goes on from NZ_JACSMW010000002.1 coordinate 12,475, forward strand.
CGAATCCTCCTGCCGAGTTTTCCGGATCACAAAGTCGTTTTTTATGCCAGCCGTTCTTATTTTGATGACTTGTTATTAGCAGGTGTGAAGATTTACGAATACAACAAGGGATTCATGCACTCAAAAGTTATCGTGGTCGATGATGCGATTGCGACGATTGGCACGGCGAATATGGATTTAAGAAGTTTTCACTTGAACTTTGAAGTAAATGCCTTTTTATACGGGACAAATTCCGTCCATGAATTAACACGTGATTTTTATGAAGACTTTGCCAATTCTTCACAGGTTGAGCGTCAAGTCTTTATTCAAAGGAGTTTCAGTCAACGTTTGATCGAGTCCATTTCGCGGTTATTCTCACCGCTGCTCTAAGGAGGAGTAAGATGTTTGAGGCGATGGATGAACAGGGAAATCGAATCAACAGCCAACTGGAGACCTTCCAATCGTTAACGGACAAACTACTGTACTGTCCCTATTGCCAAACGCAGCTTCGAGTCCGTCAAGGGAAGAGACGTCTTCATTTTGTTCATGTGACAGCATGTACCGGTGAATCGTCCGAACATCAATTTTGGAAAATGCGGCTTGCTGCCTATTTTGAAACGTTGCGATTCAAGGTCGAGATAGAAGCAGTCCGGGGACGAAGACGGTTTGATCTTTTAGTTGGGCCCAGAGAAATCGGGATCGAGATTCAGCGTTCGAAAATGAGCGCTGGAGAATGGCGACGGAGATCGTTAATTGATCAACAAGCGGGATACGAAGTCCGCTGGATTGGTTTTCATGAGTCGGGCGGACAGCTTCTTAAACTTGATGGCTGGATGAAGGCGGCATTCATGAAAAATGGTTACATCGATTTAATCGAGCGGGGACGAATCGTTCGTTATGTACATCCGCTTCCGTTTGCGCAACGTTTGGTATTCTGCCAACGTGTGTCTTTATCAGCGAAACAATTTCTCTTTCCGAGTCCGGTTCCCCGGCAATTCTTCGAACGGCCATGGACGACACTGATAAAAAAATATCGGCTTCGTCCATTTTTTTCTTCGCTCCCTTCCCGATACGTGCAATCTCCTCTTTATTCCTCCAACCTCCAGGTTTCTACACTCCCGTCCTGGTGTTTTCTGCCCTTATCCCCGTTGCTGTGTTTATCTGTCCATCCTTTTGAGATTCAAGTAGCTGTTTATCTACGCTTACAAGGAACTTACCTCGCAGAGCAACTGCTTGCCTTCCTCACCGAATGTTTGACGCGGTCCAAGGTTTCATATGAGTTATCCAATCTTCACCTTCTGATTGACGAATGGATGGCTATGATCGACTTTCTCCAAAATCATCTGCCTGAACTTTTTCAAACCAATACTGTTGATTTGTCGACCCGTTTGGAAGAAGATCAAAAGTTAGCAGGTGCGCTTCGTTTGTTTGTCGAAAGGGAAACAGGTATAAATGAAGTAAAGGAGTGATTTAAATGGCAGAAGTATTAACACGAAAAGACGTCAAGCAGGAAGAGACGTGGAATTTAGAATCCATTTACGAAACGAATGAGAAATGGGAAGAAGAGTTTGAGTCAGTGAAAGCGATGCTTCCGCTACTCGTCGAGTATAAGGGACGTCTTGCACAGTCGGATGCCACTTTATTTGAAGGACTTCAACTTCGGGACGAAATCTCAAGACGGCTGCATAAGCTCTATACATATGCACATATGCGTTACGATGAGAACACGGCCGACAGCTTTTATCAGGCGATGAATGACCGTGCCCGGACGCTCGCTTCGCAAATTGGAGCGACGCTCGCTTTCATGACACCCGAGCTGTTGGAAGTTCCGGAAGAAACAATTGCCTCGTACTTGGATCAGAATCCGGATCTCGCCCTTTACCGTCATGCGTTCGATGAGTTGAACCGTGAGCGGGAACACGTCTTATCGGAAGCGGAAGAGGCGATTCTTGCAAAAGCAGGCGAAGTCCTTGGACAGTCGGGAACGACGTTTGGCATGCTGAATAATGCGGATATGAAATTCCCGAAAATCAAAGGCGAGGACGGGGAAGAGGCGGAATTGACACACGGGCGGTTCATCACGTTCATGGAGTCAAAAGATCGTTCCGTCCGTGAGGCGGCGTTTAAAGCCATGTATGGAACGTATAGCCAGTATACAAATACATTGGCGTCTACGTTAGCCGGTTCCGTCAAAAAAGATAACTTCTATGCTGAGGTCCGGAAATTTAAAACAGCACGCGAATCAGCGTTACATGGAAACACGATTCCGGAACAGGTATATGACGGATTGATCGAAGCGGTTCATGAACACCTTCCGTTGTTACACCGGTATGTTGCTTTACGTAAACGGATTTTAGGTGTCGATGAACTGCATATGTATGATATGTACACACCACTGGTCAGTGAAGTGGAAATGAAGATCTCGTACGAAGAAGCAAAACAGTTGATGGTGGACGGATTAGCGCCACTAGGACCTGAATACAAACATATTCTTGAAGAAGGTCTTGCAGAACGCTGGGTCGATGTCCGTGAAACACGGGGGAAACGGAGTGGTGCCTATTCTTCAGGCGCGTACGATACGCAACCGTTCATCTTGATGAACTGGCAGGATAACGTCAACAACTTGTTTACGTTAGCACACGAGTTCGGACACTCGGTTCACAGCTACTATACACGTCAGAATCAACCTTATGCCTACGGAGATTATTCAATTTTTGTAGCAGAGGTTGCGTCGACGACAAACGAAGCACTTTTAAATGATTACCTGTTAAAACGTGTGACAGATAAAAATGAGAAATTGTATCTCCTCAACAATCAATTGGAAACATTCCGCGGAACATTATTCCGTCAGACGATGTTTGCCGAGTTTGAACATCAAATTCATGAGGCAGCTCGACTTGGACAAGCACTGACACCTGAATTCTTAACGAAGACGTATTATGCACTAAATAAAACGTATTTCGGTGATGGTATTGTATTAGATGAAGAAATCGGTTTGGAGTGGGCACGTATCCCGCATTTCTATTACAATTACTATGTCTATCAGTATGCGACAGGCATTTCTGCTGCCGCAGCGCTGACTTCACAAATCCTAGAAGAAGGGGAGCCGGCGGTCGAGCGGTATATCAATAACTTCCTCAAAGCAGGATCAAGTGATTATCCGATTGAAGTTCTGAAAGCGGCCGGCGTTGATATGACGACGAAAGCACCGGTTGAAGCTGCTCTTCGTCAATTCGAACGGGTACTCGATGAATTTGAAGCATTACTCGGAGAATGACAATTTTGTGAATTAGTGAACAAAAGAGTGTCGGGAAGGTTGAGATTCGGTTATACTAATCATGTGAAGCGAATCACATTCCCCCTGATGATTCTCTTTTCCCCCATCCAGATTCAAAAAACGACAAAGAAGCTGCTTCTACGATTAACGTGGAAGCAGCTTCTTTGTGTTAAGCATGGGCAGAATCTTTTAAGTGACGCCACACTTTACCGTCACAATACGTCAGTGAAACACATTTTTGTTGAAGCAATAACTTTTTCAATTCGTGTTCAACCTGTGCTTCTGTTGCATCATAAATAAATGCGATTTCAGAAGTGGTTGCTGTGTCATACCGTCTCAAGAATTGTTCGAGAGGAGGTTTTGCCTGCTTCTCAAACGGTTGATCTAATAATTCGTTCAGAATCGATACATAAACCAAGTATTCGTAATGGCCTTCTGCTTTGATGGCTTCCTCATCCCCGACGAAAGCAAGCGTTGGGAGAATACGTACGTCCCAGTCTGTCACCAGTTCAGTCTCTTTTTCGAGCATTAATTGAATGGTATCTGATTCGATATCACGATGGAATTCCGCTAAATCCAGACCAAATTCCGTCAATGCTTCTGCTAACCGCATCAAGGAAGAACGCGAATAAGCGCTTTTTCCTTCGACGTTATGCAACATGCGTAAACGACGCATGAACCGCATACCAAATGTTTTTCCCTGCAATTCGATCGCCTTTAGAATCAGCAGTGGTGACATATCACACGCTGATCGTGAAGGTGCGCAAGGAATGGTTGCAATCGTCCGGAGACGGAATAAATGACCGTATTCTAATTCTAATTTCTTGAGAACGGGAATCAACCGTAAACCATCCGTTTGTGTGACGTCTAGAAAATGATAAATTTCTAGTGGTTTCGTCGGTTGTTGAATTGATGGTTCGTCCAATGAACAATATGATCCGTTGCATTGTTCGTGTTCCATCCGTTCACCCCTTTTCTTTTAATATCGTTACCCTATTTTAGCAACGAAAAAAAAGAAAGAGCAAAGGTTTTGCTTGTACATTTCTACACGATTAACGTGTAAGCGCTTTACGATCCATGAAACGGACGATTTTATTTTTCGTTTCACGGACTGGAATTTCGTTTGTTTGCAACAGTTCTTCGAACGCAAGTTTGCCGGCTACGTAGTCCGTCACTTCGAATTCAAGCTCATAATCCGTCGTGCCTAAATACGTACTTTGATCCAACACCAACAACCCACTCGGCAATTGTTTTTCAAAACGTTCGGTTTCAAGACGGCCCAAATGTTCAAGCGAAGTCGTTAATTCAAACTTTTCCAATTGTTGATTCATCTCAGCAGAGTGAATCAGACCATACTGGAATAAATCTTCAGCCTCTTGTTCGGACAATGTCACATGTGTTTCCAGTAATCCATGGTCTTGCGGTTCTTTTAACGTCAACACCAATCCGGTTTTCTTTTCACGGATACGCAGAGCGGCACCATGATTGCGAAGTTCGAACGCCGGGGTATCGAAATAGTCATTTGCTTGCCACACAGAAGACCCGGATGTATTGTACCGTTCCATTAATTTTTTGTATTCAGATTCGTTTAACAGGTTTTTAAATTCAATTTCCATTTCTTGTCTCATTTCCGACCACACCTTTCTAGTTGAATGCTTGAAAATATGATACCATGAATGGTGTAGTGGAACGAATTGAACTAACAATTTAGACTAAAAGTGGTGACAATAACGATGACAAAAGAAAATTGGGACTTATTTCTCGCACCGTATCAAATCGCAGTGGATGAATTAAAAGTAAAATTAAAAGCCATTCGAAAACAATTTCAACAACGTGGGGAACATTCACCGATTGAATTTGTCACAGGACGTGTCAAACCTGTAAAGAGTATCTTACAGAAGGCTGAACGAAAATCGATTGATATCGAGTTGCTGGAACAGGACATGCAGGACATAGCAGGTCTCCGGATCATGTGCCAATTCGTGGATGACATCATCCATGTCTTAGAATTGTTGCGTTCCCGGGGAGACTTTAAGATTGTTGAAGAACGAAACTATATTACACAAAAGAAGGAAAGCGGCTATCGTTCGTACCACATCATCATTGCTTATCCGGTCCAAACGATTGAAGGGGAAATCCCGACACTCGTCGAGATTCAGATCCGGACACTCGCAATGAACTTTTGGGCAACGATTGAACATTCCTTGAATTATAAATACCAGGGAAATATTCCGGAAGAGACACGGGAACGCTTGCGACGTGCGGCTGAAGCGGCGTTTCTGCTCGATGCGGAGATGAGTCAGCTGAAAGTAGAGATACAAGATGCTCAAGTCGTTTTACATGAACGAGAGGCGACCGAAGCAAAGAATCGAGCAAAAGAGTAGGAGGATGACGATGCGTTTTGCGGTTACGGCGCGGGGCGATGAACGTTCCCATATGCTGAAGGAACAATTAGAACAGGCGTTGATCGAACGAGGAAGTCATCGAGACGTCGTTACTCCTGAAATCGTGATTTCAATCGGCGGGGATGGTACGATGCTGCAAGCTTTCCACTCTTATTTGGACCAGGTCGAGGAAATCACACTGGTCGGAATTCATACCGGACACCTCGGGTTTTATGCCGACTGGCGACCGGAAGAGATGGATGAATTGATTCAACATATCGCAGACGACAATATAGCGACCGTTGAATATCCGCTGCTTGAATTATCGATTGATTATGCTGATGGATCGACGAATAAACTGTTGGCATTAAATGAATGTACGATTAAAAGCTTTAATCAAACACTCGTCTGCGATCTGTCGATTCGTGGCGATTATTTTGAAACGTTTCGGGGAGACGGTCTATGCATTTCCACGCCGTCCGGCTCAACAGCTTATAATAAAGCGCTTGGCGGGGCAATCGTGCATCCGGCACTCGAAGCGATTCAGATTACAGAAATGGCATCGATCAATAATCGCGTGTACCGGACGATTGGTTCCCCGATGTTATTGCCGAAGCACCATGATGTCGAGATTCGGCCGGTCAATCCGATTGATTTTCAATTGACGTACGATCATTATGCTTCGATTGTGCATCAAAACGTTAAATCGATTCGTTGTCGTGTATCGGATAAAAAGGTCAAATTCGCTCGATTCCGTTCTTTCCCGTTTTGGCAAAGGGTCCGGGAGTCGTTTTTAGCAGAAGAAAGAAGTTAATTAAAAGAGGTAACGTGATGGCATTTCAAATTGAACAACAAGTAACTTCCATTGAAGACGGATGGAGTGTCGGTCATTTTTGTACGACACGTCTTCATATTTCCCGAAAAATGTTAGTGTCGATTAAACACCACGGAGATATTTTGCGGAATGAACAACATGTCAACGTAAACGAACCTGTTCATGCAGGAGACCGGATTCATGTCCGGTTTCCGGAAGAACAGCCTGCACAGGATATGCATGCGACGAGCGGAGAACTCGATATTCTTTTTGAAGATGACTGGTTGCTGATTGTCAATAAACCGCCGGGAATGGCCTCGATTCCGTCTCGACTTCATCCGGAGCGGTCTTTATCGAATTTTGTTCTCGGTTATTATCGGCAACATCAGATCCCGTATGCGATTCATATCGTCAATCGGTTGGACCGGGATACAAGTGGACTGGTCGTTTTTGCGAAACATTCCCTTGCGCATCATCAGTTGAGTAAGATGCAACAGAACGGCTTGCTTGATCGCCGGTACGTCGCATTGATCGAAGGGACCATTCCGGCTCAAACGATTGACCTTCCGATCGGTCAAACCGATCATTCCTTCATGGAAAGAATGGTACGGGAAGACGGTCAGCAGGCGATCACACATATCTTAACGAGTGAGCCGATCACGGCGTTTTCGCGTGAATTGTCCCGATTAACGATTAAATTGGAGACGGGCAGGACGCATCAAATCCGGGTCCATCTCGCAGCACTTGGTCATCCGTTAGTCGGAGATACGATGTATAAAGGGACACCATTGATTGCGAGACAAGCATTACACAGTGCGTCTGCGACGTTTCCGCATCCGGGGACAGGTGAGGTGATGACGTTCGTCGCACCGTTGCCGGACGACTTATGTCTTTCGTGAATACAAAAAGAGTGGCACCCGACTGGATGCCACTCTTTTTTGACGTTAATCTTCATCAAACATGGAGATGCGGGACTGTGAAGCGATGGCCATAATTAAGCCGAGTCCAACCAGGTTAACGATCATCGTCGACCCTCCGTAACTAATGAAGGGAAGCGGGAGACCGGTGATCGGTAAGACCCCCATCGTCATCCCGATGTTTTGGAAGATCTGGAATGTGAACATCGCGACGTATCCTGTCACGATATACGTTCCAAACGGATCTGCTGTTTCCAGCGCGATTTGAATCAACCGGTAGATGAATAGGAACAGGATAATTAGAACGACAGCCGCACCGATAAAGCCGTAGTGAGCTGAAATCGCAGTGAAGATAAAATCGGTGTGCAGTTCGGGAACCGATACTTGAAGTTTTCCGTACCCGACACCAAACATCTGTCCTGAACCGATAGCGTTAATCGACTGGACCAACTGATAGGAAAGGTCATCCGCATATTCAAACGGTTGTAACCAAGCCATGATCCGGTTCATCGCATGCCCCGGGAAGAAGGTGGCAAGTAAATCATTTTGGAAATAAAACAGATAAAAGAATCCGACGATTGCGACAGCCAACAAGCCGAACATCGTAAGTAACCATTTCCAGTTCAAGCCGGACAGTAACATGGCACAAGCCAAAATGACACAGAGGATCAAGCCGATTCCTAAGTCGGGTTGAATGATAATCAAAGCGAGTGGAAGCAATGTGAGAGCGACCATCTTGACTAAGAGCAGGAAGTCCCGCTCATGCTGGACGTACCGGGCGTTGTGTTCCGAGATGACGGCAGCGAGTGAGACAATCAAGAAAAACTTCATGAACTCAGCCGGCTGAACGGTTCCGATGACCGGGAACTGATACCAACCGTAGGCTCCTTTAATATTTGCGACCAACGGTGTCCCTCGTAAGACGACAAGACCAATCAGGGAGACAATTCCTGCCCCGTATAAGTACCAATGGAAACGTTTCAGTTGCTCATAATCGATGAGAATGACGACAGACAGTGCGATAAATCCGATGATATACCACTGAATCTGCTTAGCCATGAAATTGATTTCACTGATTGCCCCTTGTAAAAAAGGTTGCGCGGTATAGATTGCGATGACACTGACGACCATCAAACAACCGAGCAAAAAAAGCAACGTGTTATCATAACGTTGTGTAAATGATTTAAAACGGTTCATTCCATCCCTACTTTCTGTCTCTTTCTATATTACCGTAATTTATCAAAATCGCAATATCAAGAGCGATGGTTGACAGAAGCGTTACGTTTTTGTAACCTAGATATAGGTGTTATTACCAGGTACTAATTTAAGGGGGAACTCATAATGAATATTTATCCTTCGCTTGAGGGAAAGACGTATGTTGTAATGGGTGTCATCAATCAACGGTCAATCGCATGGGGAATCGCACGTGCTCTTGATGCAGCAGGGGCAAGTCTTGCCTTTACGTATGTCGGAGAACGTTTTAAGGCACCACTCGAAAAGTTAGGTCAAGAACTTTCACGACCGGCTACTTACTACACATGTGATGTGACGAGCGATGCTGAAATCGAACAGGTATTTGAAACGATTCATGCTGATCACGGGAAGATTTCAGGACTTGCCCACTCGATTGCTTTTGCCGATAAAGAAGCCTTGCGCGGTGAATTCTCGGGTGTGACACGTGAACAGTTTGCGCAAGCACTTGATATCTCGGCATACAGCCTGACAGCTGTCGTGAAAGCGGCAAAAGACTTCTTCACGGAAGATGCTTCTGTCATTACATTGACGTATCTCGGTGGCGAAAAAATGGTTCCGAACTATAACGTGATGGGCGTCGCAAAAGCGGCACTCGATGCAAGTGTCCGTTACTTAGCAGCAGAATACGGAAAGCAGGGCGTTCGCGTCAATGCGATTTCAGCCGGTCCGGTCCGGACGGTTTCTGCAAAAGGTGTCGGCGATTTCAATTCAATTCTTGAAAGTATCGAAGAGCGGGCTCCGCTTCACCGTAACGTCACGACAGAACAAATCGGTCAAAGCGGATTGTTCCTCTTGTCCCAAATGTCGAGTGGTGTCACAGGTGAGATTCTGCACGTCGACAGCGGTTTCCATATCTTATAATAAGATTTCGGGTACATTCTGAACGATACGGTACAGCTGAAACCAGGGGAAACTCTGGTTTTTTGTTTTTCTTAAAGCGATTTTGGGAATAACAGAATAACCAGCTGAAGTAGAGGGAGGACATCATATGTACCAGGTAGATTTTACGGTGGTCCAGTATGTGAACCGGCAAGTAAGGGTCGACTTGGAACGAAAGACAGAACCGGTCGCCCGTATCAATCCGATTAAACGTGTCGAGCCGTATCATGCCGAATTAGAAGAACAAGCTAATGCTTATGGGGTTTTGCCAGAACTAAAACTTCCCGGTCGCAAGTTCGACCGGGAAGTTTGATGTTATTGACCTGTAAATCGGAACGTTTCGTACACACTCCAAGAACCGTTTTCGAGCTCATACAGCAGAGCCATCTTAGTGACATCTTCTTGGAAGCGGATATCCTCCATCTTCAATCGTTCGAGAACGTCGAATAATTCGACATCGGATAAATCCTGACCGATTGTGATGTGAGGTAAGAAATCATACTTGGGTGTGTGACTCAAATCACCCGTGTGCAAAGCCTGATGTAATTGTTCCAATTCATCCGTCGGCATGACTTTTAAAAATAAGACATTATTCGTCGGGTGGAAAGAACGAGCTCCTTGAATGTGAAGTGAAACTGGTTTCGTTTGCTCCGCTACTTTGTTGAGAGCTGTTACGATGGAATCAAGTTCAGTATCATCGATATTGATCCGCTCCCGCATCGTAATGTGTGGTGTAATCAACGCATACTTGGAATCGTACCGTTTGCGGTATGAATTCGCAAAGTCCTGAATTCGTTTCGATGGAAACAAAACTACCCCGATGTTCATCGAAAATCCCCTACTTTCCCCTGAAATGATAACGCTTTACAGGATAATCATGACGGATTATCCGCGTGATGTCAAAGAAGTTTGAGGAGAGAGGAGCAATCCGTGTATACTTGTGAAGAACTTTGTCAGAGAGGTGGATTTTGTCATGAAAGAAAAAGCACATTCTAAAGAAGTAAAACAAGCAGCAATCGATAAGCTGCATGAGCGGGGCGTCACGATTCACGCGATTGCTGAAATCGTGTATCAAATGCAAGCACCATACACGATTGAACTGACGCTTGAAACATGTCTCAGCTCTGTAGAGCGTGTTCTCGAAAAGCGGGAATTGCAACATGCAATTCTTGTTGGGGCAGAACTCGATATTTTAGCCGAAAAAGGACTGTTGTCTGAACCGCTTTTATCCATCATTCGCAGTGATGAAGGTTTGTTTGGCGTGGATGAGACGATTGCGATCGGAGCCGTCAATACGTACGGATCGATTGCCGTCACAACATTTGGTTATTTGGATAAGGCGAAGGTCGGAATTATTAAAGAACTCGATACGAAGGTCAATGACGGACGGGTCAATACGTTCATGGATGACATCGTTGCCGCGATCGCTGCCAATGCGTCCGGTCGTCTCGCGCACCGATTGCGTGATAAAGAAGACTATTCGGCAGAAGAACTCGAACAACGGAAAGGGACGTATTGATGAAATTAAACCGAAAAGCATTAGTCGTTTCAGGCATTGCGTTCATCATTTTCATAGGGATTGCCATCTCGATCCGATTGACGGGATATTTTTTGTTTGACGCGCAACTGTCGAACCGTATGTCGAAACAAGTACCGGCTGACTATGTCAGTTGGTTCACGCAATTAGGCTCGGGAGTAGGGGCTGTGACGATGACCGTCCTGTTGACCGCCATCAGTTATTACCTGTGGCGTGATCGTGTAGGGAGTATTTGGTATCTGTCGAACTTTTTGGCAGTGGCTGTTCTCAATCAGGTCGCTAAAGTAATTTTTGTCCGGGACCGTCCGTCACTCAATGAGTTGGTCGGCGGAGTCGGCTACAGTTTTCCAAGCGGTCATTCTTCAATGGCTTTCGCGGTGTACGGTGGTTTTTTGATTCTGAGTTGGCGATTTTTAAACCGGTCCGGGAAAGTGATCTTAGGTATCTTTCTTAGTCTGTTGATCTTGGCCATGGGATCGTCCCGTATTATCTTAAACGTTCATTACTTCTCGGATGTAGTCGGTGGTTTTTGTTTTGCTTCCTTCATCCTTTGTCTGTCCTATGCCTTCATTTCACCGCGACGGAAACAAAAGGAGACGCATCATGTTACTACTTGATATCGATCACAGTCTGCTTTTTGATGAAGCCGCGATGAAAAAGATTGCCGTTCCTACTTTATTGGTAGAACGAGTGGGAGAAGAAAAACGGTTTATGACGATGCGGACGCATTTACGATTAAAGCGTCTGGTCGAAAAAAACGGCTTGATTCCATTTACGAGTCGTACGTTTGAGGCATTCCGTCAGTTGGAGTTGTTTCAAATCGATGCAAAGCCGAAATGGGCGATTCTCGAAAGCGGGAGGATTTTACTGAAAGACGGCAAACCGGATAAACGTTATGAAAACTGGTTGCGTCAACACAACGAAGAGGCTTCGCTTGAAACGATACTCCGTTACCTGGAGGAAGTGGAGCAGTTGAGTTGGACGGTATATCCGTCGGAAGCGTGGACGGAACGGATCCATCGTCCGCATCAGACGATTCCGCGGGAAGAGGACGAAGCAAAAATGCTGGATGATGTCTTTAAGCAGATGAAATTCTAATTCTAAATAACATTTACCGAATGAGGACACTTGATAAAAGGTCTCATTCGGTTTTTTTTGTCCGGTTTTGTTATGTGAATTATAAAAAAGATGATTCCGATATGGTATCGGAATCATCCCAAAACCGCCTGAGCAGCGGAACTATTTTAATGATAAGGTCTTCAATGGAAGATGTCGTCAATCATCGAGTGACCGTCAAATCATCGAACCAGTACACACCGACTGTTTCCGACCCGGCATGTGTCAGGATGGATGGACCGAATTGTGTAATCTCGATCGAGATCTGCGGGAGTTTCGTCTGCAACAGATCACGTAATTGTTCGGCGGAAGACCGCGCCAGTGTATGACCGATGTAGAGGGTTTGATTGTATAATCCGAACTGTTCGATTTTAACAGCAATCTCGGATGACATTTCCTGAAATGCTTTTTTGATGGAACGTACTTTCTTAAACGGAACGAGTTTCCCGACCTCGTCGAACTTCACGATCGGTTTAATGTTCAGCATGTTGGCCAGCAAAAACTGACTGCTCGACACACGTCCACTTCGACGCATCGTCTCCATATTGCCGATAATCAGATAAAAATGAGAATGGTGTTTGAACTGTTCCAAGACCTGCATGACTTCTTCCGGCTGTTTTCCGGCTTGCGCCATTTCCATCGAAAGACGTAACATATTTTGTTGGTTGGCAGCACCGGTATAGGAGTCGATGGCATATAATTTAAAGCCGACAGCATCTGCAGCAGCGACAGAGCTGGCATAAGTACCGCTCAATCCGCTTGTGATGTGAACAGCATACGCATAATCATAACCTTCTGCCTGTAAACGTTCGTAAAGTTCAACTAACTCACCAAACGAAGGCTGTGAAGTCGTCGGGATGACAGAAGAGCTTTCGCGCATTTTTTGATCCAGTTGTTCGATCGACAGGTCAGTATATTCCCGATACGATTCCCCGTTGATGATGATGACTGTTGGTACGACATGGACTCCGAGTTTTTCAGCTTCCCCGGGTGGGAAAAAAGCCATACTATCGGTAATCCAAGCAATCTTATCCATTAAAGCGACGCCTCCAGTAGAATTTCATTTTTTTAATCATACCATGCGATGAAAGCGGCATCACTAACCAATCCGTTTTTCAGGAATAGAATCAAAGGAATCGTGTCTAATCGATGAACTGATGGAAAGTAGCTGACATTCAACAAAAAACACGCCACGGTTAGAACATCTCTAACCGTGGCGTGAGCAACATCTTGCAGTGATAATGAAATAAAGGAGTAAATGGTTTTAGCTAGACGCCATGAAGCGACTCTTTTTTTGTCGTCTTAATTTATGGAGGAGCCAAGCGTGAACGACTTCGCACGATTGACGAGGGAGGGTCAGTTCCACGAGCGGTTCTTGTTGCTGACCACGGATAATGAATAATCCTGTTTCTTCATCAATAGGTGAGATAGTCATTGAGCTCGCTTCATTCAACGATACTTTCAGTTCGCCTGTTGTCGCATCCTTCAATTTCAGGATGTTTCCATTCGTTGCAAACTTGGTGAATGAACCGATACCGTTCACTTTTAACTGATCCATGCTAAATTCCTCCTTCGGTTGATACAGACTTAAATTAAATCATCAGAAAATCAATTCCAACTTCTAACTTCCAAAAGGTTAATCTCATTATAACGAAGTCTGCAACAGATGCCAGTCTTAATTTATGTGAAAATTCCAACAAATTAGTAACGGTATTGTCATATAGAGGATTAGGCAAAAAACGAGCAAAAATAGCGGTTTGAAAAATATGAAAAAACTATCCTGTTATCAAGTGATAAACAGGCTTGGGATCATTGTAACTCCAAACTCCAGCTTTTTTTGCGATGGATCAACTCACCGCGCAAGACGATGGATTCTTTTTTTGTTTCCAGGTCTTCTTTCAGGACATGCATGTCTTCGTATCGGCCGGCGATATAAATCGGAATAGTCGTCTGACGTGTGAACATGGATTGCCGTGTATGCGCAAAATCAATTAAGATTCCTTCCTGCAGTAGCTGACGGAGATTAATGATGATTTCAGCTGTAAGCGGTGAGGCGGCCGGAACACGGAGTTCCCGGCGAATTTTTTGTTGCAACAACGTTGACAGGACCTGTTCAACACTTGACCAGTCATTTAAATAGACGGTAGCTTGTGTGCCGTCATGCTCACTGAAATAAGCCCATTCGTTGTCGACGGATGTCATGAAAGGACTCGGCATGCCGCGTTTCATATGCATTAAAAATAAAAGCTCTGCGATTTCGACATCGGTCAGGACATCCAGCGAATGGGAGGAACGGATATCGACGGCATTCAGAGGAAAACGTTCGACATCGCTCGATTGAACGAATTGCTCCACTTCATGGGCCTCGACATAATGAAAGGCGGTCCGGGAAGAGTGTTTGACGGTTTTAAAAGCAGCTCCGGAAACGAGCAGAGCACTTTTAGAGCTAATCGACATGATAAAGTCTGCAAAAGTGACACCGGACATCGTCAAACGGTTATTTTCGGCATCTTCATACAAATAAAGCAGGGAATTGGACATTGAAAAGCGACTTCCTTTCATATCAGAACGTGAATAAGTTCAATAGTAGCAAAACTTCTCAGCAGCGAAAAGGGTATTTCCTTCTGAAAACGGGCATAATATAGAAAAGAGGTGATTGGGTATGTGGGGGTTGAGAAAACCATTCCCGGAACTAAAAACAGAACGGTTCATCCTGAGAGAGTTGGAAAACAAAGATGCACGGGATTTATTCAAGATTCTGTCGGATGACGAGGTCATGTATTATTACGGCTCTGATCCGCTGGTCACGGTGTATGAAGCCAAAAATGTCATCAGTTATTTTAAAGAACAGTTTACTCAAGGAAAAGCGATCCGGTGGGCGATTGCCGATCAACAAACGAATCAATTGATTGGAACAATTGGATTTCATAATTGGTTGACCCAGTATCACCGGGCGGAAATCGGATTTGAAGTCAGCCAGGACTATTGGCAACAGGGTGTGGCTTCGGAAGCAGCACGAGCGGTCCTGACACACGGATTTGAAGATTTTGCTTTGCACCGGATCAGTGCTTTGGTTGCACCTGAAAACATTGCCTCCAATGCCTTGGTTCAAAAACTCGGTTTTCAGGCAGAAGGATTACTTGAAGACTATGCTTACAGTCATGGACGATTCATGGATTTAACGATATACCGAATGCTTGCATCGGAATGGAAAGGATGACTAGTTGAATGTCAAAACAACCACTTGTTTTATTACATGGTTTTGCCGGAGGAACAGATTATTTTAGTCGGGTTGAAGCGAGACTGCGTTTGTCATTTGATGTACTCGTACTTGCTTTACCCGGTCATGAGGGACAATCGGTCGGTCCTGATACAATTGAAGGATTTGCTGCATGGGTAATGAAGGATCTTGAACGAAGAGGTATCGAACGGCCCATTTTGATCGGTCATTCATTCGGGGGTTACATCGTCTCATCGATTGTCGAAACCTATTCGGAAAAAATCAGCGGATTTGGACTTGTCTATTCGACCGCTAAAGCAGATACAGACGACGCTAAACAAAAAAGAAATCAAAATATCAGCCGGGTTCAGGAAATCGGCGTGCGGGAATTCGTTGACGGATTAGTGCCCGGGTTGTTTGCAGAAGGAACAGATGCGATGATCGTCTCAGAAGCAAAGGAAATCGGCTACATGATGACGGTCGAAGGAGCCATTCGGGCGTTGACGGCGATGCGTGATCGAAGAGATTTGACACCAGTCTTAAGCCGGACAAGCGTTCCGGGAGTGATTATACATGGTGAGAAGGATCCGTTGATTTCAGAAGACAGTGCGTTTGCACCTCAAAACGAGCGGGTCATCAAGCGATCGACGGACAGCAGCCACATGGGTATGCTCGAGACACCGGATGCATTTTGTGAGATTCTAGAAGAAGTTTTCTCGGAAGAACATGCGTAAACGCAGTCTTGCCGATAAGCGTTCACCGCGTGGTGGGCGCTTTCTTGCTTCTTTTTGATAGGATCTGAAAACAAAAGCGTATGCGTTGCATTTTGAAACGAATTTCTGAATGATAAAAGGGGGAGGGATTAAGATGAAGATTATAGCAATTGAACCAACACCAAGTCCGAACAATATGAAGGTCATCGTCGATGAAACGTTTTCGGAGAAGGGACAAACATTTGAACATGCATTCGGTGCACCGGACCACGTCGCAAAATTACTAGAGATTCCAGGCATTAAATCAGTATATCAAGTCAGTGATTTTTTAGCTGTCGAACGGTTTCCGAAATATGATTGGCGGACGTTAGTCATCGAGATTCGTCGGTCGTTTGGTGAAATACTCAGTGATGTTGAAAGACATGAAACGGATGAGGCATTTGAGCCTGTTCATCTGTTTATCCAATTTATTTTAGGCGTACCGATGCAGCTAAAAGGAGTCAAAGGATTAGAAGAAAAACGTCACGGATTACCCGACCGGTTCCGGGAAGCCGCACTATTCGTTCAGCCTTATGTCAAAAATGTCATCAGTGACCGCCGGTGGGTTGAGCAAGCACCGCGTTACGGTGATTTGGATGAAAGTTTGGAGGAAGTGGCCCAAGAAATTGAAGTCGCGTATCCATCAGAGCGGATAGACCGTTTAAAAACCATCGCTTCTGGAGAAGAAGTGACATTTGACGGACAAGCGTTAACTTCGTCCGATTGGAAACAGCGTTTTGCAGCGCTTGACGAACTGCCAATCGAACTGGACTGGATTCCGGCCTATGCGAAGCTGCTTCAGGATGAAAAGATGCAGATCAGAAGACAAGCCGTAGTCAAACTTGGCATGTTTGAAGAAAATCGATTGGAACTATTGGACTATATTACGAATGCCTTGCATGATCCTTCAAGCAGTGTCCGACGAACTGCGGGAGATACGATTTCTGACTGGGCCTTGCCGGAGGCAGAAGTAATGATGATGGAAGCCTTGACGGATAAAAATAAACTGGTACGTTGGCGTGCGGCACGCTTTTTATTTGATGTCGGAACGGAACAATCGATTCCACGCCTAAAAGAAGCCGTACAAGATAAGGAATATGAAGTCGCGCTTCAGGCGGAACTCGCACTGGCCCGGATTGAAAGTGGGGAAGAAGCACTAGGTACGGTTTGGCAACAAATGAATCGAATGTCAGGTGAAAGTTCATAAGAACTTCAAATAAACGGTGTGCGAAGAACCATTCGACAAAATAACAAGTGAGATGTCTAGGTATATTTTCCCTTCTAACTAAGGGAAATGGGAAAAAATGAATATTATTTTGTAATGGTTTTGAAATGGAATTGAAATGTGTTGATAAAACGCCATTTTAAAGATGTATACAGCAACTATCTCGATGTTCCAAAAAATGGTTGTATTTTTTGGAATAAAGTTTTGACACGAAATGTCGAACGAGAATTTTCCGGTGTTTTTTCTGTTTTGATAAAGTGAAATCACAATAACTGATTCGAATTCAAACGGCTATTTTGGTTTGACTGACATCTGACATAACAAAGGAGATTCGGGGATATGATACTTTTTGCTGAAACAGACTTAGCGGTAGGGTACAAAGAACGCACAGCTTCAGGAGTGTTCGTGACGATTGAGACAGTGGACAGCCGGACGATTACACTTGTGGCACCTGCAACGGCAACGGACGCCATTTGCGATGAATTGTTTGTGACGGGGATCGAACAATTATTTTCTCCATCAAAAATGACAGCAACGATTCCGGTTGCTTAATTTATGAATTGAAGAGGCAGGATGAGGGCGAACCTTATCCTGCCTCTTTTTTGTGCTAAAATTGTTAAGTGAGAAGAGAGGGGGCGTTGTTTTGAAATGGATTATACGGATATCGTGTGTATGTGTCCTGACGTTGATTTTAGCCGGGTGTAACCAGCAGGAACAGGAAAAGCCAGCGACACAAGACGATGCGGTACAACCGATTGAAATCAAGGTGTCCGGCAAACTGCTCGAATCCAATACGGTTTTGGCTGTCGTGGAATTAAAGAATCCGAATGAGCAAGCATTGACTCTGACATTCCCGACATCCCAACGGTTTGAATTGAAAATCAAGGATGCGGATCAAAAAGTACTGTATACTTTTTCGCAAGAGCAGGTATTTACCCAAGCCATCGAACAAGAACGGTTTAAAGGACTGGAGACTAAACGGTACGAAGTAAAAGTCGAGCTTCCGCCTTCCAGTCATCCGACCCGGATCGAAGCGATGACCATCCGACAAGTGAAGGATCAATCGACGTCCATCACGAAAGCGGAAAGTGAGCTTTTGAACTAAGGAAGACATGATGAAAAATGAAGGAGTGTGACGGTTTCATGCAACAGGAAATCATTCAAGTGACGGGAGTCAAACCAGTCATTGACGCTGAAGAAGAGATTAAGCAACGCGTTCAATTCTTAAAAGAGTATCTTGTGCATACAGGAGCAAAAGGACTTGTTCTTGGAATCTCGGGAGGACAAGATTCTTCGTTAGCCGGTCGTCTTTGTCAAATCGCGGTTGAGGAGTTACGCAGTGAGACGAATCGCGATTATCAATTCTACGCTGTACGATTACCGTATGGTCAACAACAAGACGAGTCGGATGCCCAGCTTGCCCTGTCCTTCATCCGTCCGGATCATGCGTTACGCGTGGACATCAAGCCGGCCGTCGCTGCTTCCATGGCTTCTTTTGAACAAGCGACAGGAGACGTCTTGTCTGATTTTAGTAAAGGAAATACAAAAGCGCGGGAACGGATGAAAGTACAGTATGATATAGCGGCCCATTACGGCTGTCTCGTCGTCGGAACCGATCATGCAGCTGAATTCGTGACCGGGTTTTATACGAAACACGGAGACGGTGCTTGTGATTTGACGCCATTGGCCGGTTTGAACAAGCGACAGGGAAAACAACTGTTACGTCAATTACAGGCACCTGAAGGACTGATTGAAAAGGTACCGACAGCAGATTTAGAAGATAACCAGCCGGGGTTGCCGGATGAACAAGCACTCGGCATGACGTACAATGAAATCGATGACTACTTGGAGGGGAAAACCATCTCCGCTGAAAGTCAGGCTAAACTCGAAGCTCAGTATAAACGGGTTGGCCATAAACACCATATGCCGGTTTCACCCCTGGATACGTGGTGGAAATAAGGAATGACCTGCAGACGACAGCTGAAAGTGCTGTCGTTTTTTTCGTCTAAAAAGCGGGAAAAGAGTTAAAACAAACCATTGAGTAAGAGAGCCTGACTGGAGGGAACAGAATGGAATCGATAGCAGTCGTCGGTGGTGGACTGGCAGGGTTATCCGTTGCTGCCTTGCTTGCGAAACAAGGGAAACAGGTACAACTTTATGATGCCGCGATGTTAGGCGGCAGAGCGACCTCACAACGCATTAAAGGCTATACATTCAATTACGGGGCGCATGCGATATACGGGCGTGATCAGTCCGTCTTAAAGACGATCATAAAAAATCTGAAATTAGAGATTACCTGGCTGGACTTTTCTTCGGCAAAAGCAAAATATGAATTTTCCGGTCATTTAACGGCTGCTCCCGCCAATGCAATCGGTCTCTTAAAAACAGAAGTGATAGGCGGAACGGATAAACTTCGTTTCACATGGGAAGTCGTGAAAACCGTTCTCCGGCTTGAAAAAGGGGAGCCGGAGTTGTCAATTGGTCAATGGTTGATACGGGAAAAAACGGAGGAAGATGTGTCCCGTCTGATGCTTGATCTGGCCTCCAGCAATTTTTTTACGACCGAACCGGAAAACATTCCGTCAGTCGTCTATTTTGACTATTACCGCAAACTCTTTCGGACACGAAAGCCGGTCTCCTATATCGCCGGAGGATGGCAAGTTTTAATTGATGAACTGGAACGGGTCATCCAAGAACAAGGCGGAACCATCCATCGGAAAACTAAAATCACGGCGATTGAAGAATATGAACAAGGATATCAGTTACGTGACCGGAAAAAGACCGAATGGATTGTGAACCGGGTTGTCCTGGCGCTTCCTCCCCGGGATATGCGGAAACTGGCATTGCCGGCATCCGTTCAATCCTTCATCGAACCATTTGCGCAGTACGAACCGGTGGAAGTTCTCGTATATGATGTCGGGATCAGTCCATACCTCAAAACACCGTTTTCATATGTGTACGACCGTACACATCAACTGTTCGTAACGGATCTATCCCATTACGATCCGAGTATCGCGCCGAAAGATGGTCAAGTCTTACAGGTTGTTGCTTATCTTGCCCACCCAGAAGTCGGAAATCCGGATTATCTGGCGGAAAAGGTCCAACACATTCACCGGCTCCTTGATCAACATTATCCGACATGGCAGGAACGTCTCGTCGTCGAGCGGACAATGAAACGGGCAATCGTTCAAGAAATCAAATGGAAAATGGGCCAAAGCGGATTACCTAATTTTATGCAGGACGGACCAAAGGAGACGATGGCGTTTGTCGGGGATTGGTGTGAAGGAGAAGGGCAGTTATCGGAATTATCCTTCTCGAGCGCGTTGAACGTGGCAGCGACTTGGAAATAAAAAAAACGCTCATTGAGCGTTTTTTTTATTTGGATAAAAGGCGAGGATGACCAAAAGCGTAAATGCAATCAAACTCATCATCGGAATCGTCAGGAAGCCAAAATAATTGACCCATTTGATGAGACAACCATTTGTACAGAGCGCTTCGCCATCCGGTAATCGTTCGAGTACGACGTGGTAGGCCGCGACTGCGAACCCGAGTAATGTATACAAGCGAAGGAAAAATCCGTCGACCGGGCGATTGCGGAACAAGGATACGAGCAGATAGATGGCGGTCGTATACATGAACAGACGTTGCCACCAACATAATGGACAAGGAATGAATCCCCGGACCTCACTGAAATACAGACTGCCTAAAGTAGCGACCGTTGAGACGATCAACATAAAATGATACCGTGACATATGTACCTTCCTCTCTAACGTGTTAAACTAATGCCATCTTATATCATGAGGAGTCGAATCATACATTGCAAGTGTCGGAAATGGAAATGTTGATTACGTTGTCAGAAGAATTGAACATGAGACGGGCAGCCGAACGTCTTTTTGTATCGCAGCCTGCCCTCAGCCAACGTTTGGTCGCAATCGAGCGGCGCTGGGCAACCAAGCTGTTCATTCGTTCATCCCGTGGGCTGAGTATTACTCCGCAAGGCGAAAAAGTCATCGGTCTCGCCAAGGAGATGAACCGGAAAGAACTGGAGCTTAAAAGTGAATTGACGGCAGAAGAGGGAGCCGTTTACGGGACACTTCGGATTGCAGTCGCGTCCATTATGGGACAATACTGGCTTCCCCGTGTTCTGAAACGATTTGTCGAACGGTATCCGCATGTCCGTGTCCAATTGGTCACAGGGTGGTCAAGTGAAATGATGCGTCATATGCTGGAAGAACATTTTCACATCGGCATCATCCGCGGAAATCCCGATTGGAAAGGCGTGAAGGAACGGCTGTTTTCCGATCCGCTGTATTTAGTCGACAGTGAACTGACGTCGTTGGAACAGTTGCGCAAGACAGAACGTCCTTTTATCCAGTTCAAGAGCGATTCGACCTATTATCAGGAAATTTTAGAATGGTGGCAGGATCGTTTTTCGAGTCCGCCGGCCCGGACGCTCGTCGTCGACCAGATTGAAACGTGTAAACAGATGGCACTTCACGGGATTGGTTTTGCCATCTTGCCGGAATCGACGATCCATGAAGCGAGTGAAGTGATGCAGATTCCGCTCAAAACGTCATCCGGTAAAATTTTAAAGCGGGACACGTGGATTCTATCAACGGAGTCGATGCTTGAATTAAAACAAGTCCAAGCGTTTTGGGACATTGTCAAAGAAGAAGGAGGAAGTCAGTCAGATGGAATACGCAATTGAAATGCGCCGAGAACTTCATAAAATACCGGAACCTGGTTTTAAGGAGTTTAAAACGCAAGCATTTATCCTTGATCAAATCCGATCATACCCGGAAGATCGGGTCAGTTACGATACATTCGAAACAGGAGTATTTGTCCGTGTGAAAGGATTAACCGGAAATCGGACGATTGGATACCGGGCGGATATCGACGGATTACCGATTGAAGAAGCAACGGGACTGCCATTTTGTTCCGAGCATCCGGGGTTCATGCACGCCTGCGGCCATGATGTGCATGCATCAATTGCCCTCGGTCTGTTACGCCGAATCGTTGAACTGCCGGTCATGGATGATGTCGTTTTCCTGTTCCAACCAGCTGAAGAAGGTCCGGGTGGGGCAGAACCGATGATTAAAAGTCCGCTGTTTGAAAAATATCGTCCGAGTGAGATGTATGGTCTGCATGTCGCACCGGAGTATCCGGTCGGAACGATTGCCAGCCGTCCGGGTGTCTTGTTTGCGAGTGCACGGGAAGTTCATATCACGATTTATGGACAGAGCGGTCATGCTGCGTTCCCCCATTTGACGATTGATACAGTCGTTGCGCAGGCAGCGTTAATCATGCAGCTGCAGACGATTGTCAGCCGCTCGATCAATCCAATGAACTGCAGTGTCATCACGATCGGGAAAGTAGATGCAGGAATTCGGGAGAATGTCATTGCCGGTCGGGCGTTACTCGACGGAACGATGCGGGCGCTTAACGGAACAGATATGGAAAAGTTAGAGCAACGTGTCCGGGATATCATCCGCGGCATCGAAGCTTCATTCGGCGTCAAAATCGATCTGCAGTTCGGAAATCGGTATTATGAAGTCGTCAACGATCAACGCGTCGTTGATAAATTCTCATCCTTCGTCAAAATGAATGCGAATTACATTGAGTGTGATGCTGCCATGACGGGAGAAGATTTTGGTTTCATGTTAAAAGAAATTCCCGGCATGATGTTTTGGCTCGGGGTGAATAATGCAACATCCGGATTACATCAACCGACCTTGAATCCGGACGAAGAAGCCATCCCCTTCGTCATCAATTTACTGGATCATTATTTCCGCGAATACGTCTAAATAAAAGACGTGACAATCGGCCCTTTATTCATGAAAAAATGGATAAAGGGCTTTCATTTTATAGAAGAGAACAGTTTTCGAACGTTTTGTGAAATAAATCACGAGTATATGTGAACAATTTGTTACATCAAACATTTAAAACAGACACAAATGATTATGTTCTCTATGATACGGATATAAACAATATATAGAAGTACGTCTAGAAAGAGGGGGCTATACACATGTTCAATGATCCAGTCATGCTCAGTCGATTATTGACAGGGCTCACATTAGCATTCCACATCATCTTTGCGACGATTGGGGTAGGGGTTCCATTGATGGTACTCGCAGCTGAGTACATCGGTATTAAACGAAAAGATTCAGACTATATTCTTTTGGCACGTCGCTGGACGCGCGGTTATATCGTAACTGTAGCGGTAGGTGTCGTAACAGGAACAGCGATTGGTCTACAATTGTCGCTCTTATGGCCTTCCTTGATGCAAGTAGCCGGTCAAACGATTGCCTTACCGTTGTTCATGGAAACTTTCGCCTTCTTCTTTGAAGCGATTTTCCTCGGTATTTATCTCTACACATGGGACCGGTTTAAAAATCCATGGTTACACTGGTTAATCGGGATTCCCGTCGTCATCGGGGCGACATTATCTGCTTTCTTCATCACGACGGTCAACTCATTCATGAACTCGCCGGAAGGATTCAAAATCGTTAACGGAACGTTGACGCAAATCGAACCGTTGAAAGCGATGTTCAACACGGCGACACCAACGAAAGCAACGCACGTCATCGTATCCGCTTACTTGACGGTTGCCTTCATCTTGGCAGCAATCGCAGCGTTTCATCTGTTGCGCAAGAAAACTTTGTCGGCGGCAGAAACGGCTTATCACAAAAAAGCACTTCGCTTAACCGTCATGGCCGGCTTAATCTTTGCCTTCTCGACAGCATTGGTCGGTGATTTCTCCGGGAAATACCTGGCGAAATACCAACCTGAAAAACTCGCAGCGGCAGAATGGCATTTTGAAACGACAAACGAAGCCGAATTGATTTTCGGTGGTATTTTGGATGAACAGGCGGACGGCAGCTATGAAATTAAAGGTGCTGTCAAGATTCCGTATGCTTTATCCATTCTCGCAGGGGGAGCACCGGATACAGAGGTCATCGGTTTGAATGAATTCGCCAAAGAAGATCAGGCACCTCTGTTTGTCCACTATTTCTTCGATATCATGGTATCGATTGGCATGTACCTGGCTGCCATCTCAGCCTTGTTCATCTTGGCATTCCGACTCAAAAAGTTGAACCCGTACAACAAATGGTTACTGCGCGGTATTTTCATCGGTGGACCGCTTGCCATCGTCTCGATCGAAGCAGGATGGATGTATGCGGAAATCGGACGTCAGCCTTGGACGCTCTATGGTATTATGAGAACGGCTGATGCAGCGACGACTTCGACGGCTGTCGGACCGATGTTGATTTTATTCAGTTTACTTTATCTGTTGCTCGGAACGATTTGTACAGTCGTCTTGCTCCGGATGTTTAAAAATAATCCAGTCGGCAAAGAACTCGCGGACGATCATCACACACGTGGTGAAGCGATGTTTGCGGACGACAACAAATAAGGAGGGAACGAGTTGGACATTCAAACACTTGGAATAACCGTACTTTGGACGTTCCTTTATGGATATCTCATCGTTGCCTCAATTGACTTCGGTGCCGGTTTTTACGCGTTTTATTCAAAATATACGAAACGGGATCATCTGACGAACCGTTTGATTCTCCGTTATCTTTCTCCGGTCTGGGAAGTGACGAACGTCTTCTTCGTCTTCTTCTTCGTCGGACTTGTCGGATTCTTTCCGGATACGGCATATTATTACGGAACAGCTTTACTTGTTCCGGCTTCGATCGTGTTGGTATTGATTGCAATTCGCGGTAGCTTTTACGCATTTGCCAACTATGGTTCGAACGACAGCATGTTCTATACGTTCTTATACGGTGCGACAGGATTGCTGATTCCGGCAGCGATGTCGACGACACTGACAATCAGTCAGGGCGGTTTTATCCGGAAAACAAATGAGACAGTCGAATTCCTTGGGACGAAGCTGTTCACGAACTTTTATTCTTGGACGGTCGTTGCGCTTGCCATCGTATCGGTTCTTTATATCAGCGCGATGTTCCTGTTGTTCTATGCGGATAAAGCAAAGGATGAGAATGCAACACCATTGATTCGGAAATGGGCATTGTTCTGGAGTATTCCGACAATTGTTGTCTGTGCATTAGTCTTCTTCGGACTGAAGAATCAGGCAGCGTGGCATTATGAAAATATTTTAAACGGCAACTGGTGGTGGTTCGCAGCAAGTTTCCTATTCTTCTGCGTTGCTGTCACACTTGTTTACTTGAAGAAAAACTACGGGATTGCTTTCATCGCCGTGATGGCGCAATACGGTGTTGCCTGGTTCGGATACGGATACACACACCTTCCGTACATTCTTTATCCGTACATCGATATCAATAAAGCGGTCGTTAACGAAACGATGGCTACGGCACTTGTCGTCGTCTTCATCTTCGGACTGATGTTATTGATCCCTGCACTGTATTTGATTTTACGGTTGTTCCTGTTTGACAACGATTATGTCAGCGGGAAAAAAGCAAAATAAGTAGAACGTCTATCACGTAATCAGTTCGAGGCTGACTCAAAAGTCGGTTTCTCCAAAGAAAAGGGCGGCAGATTCAATTCTGCCGCTCTTTTCTCGTTTAATGTAGAACTCACGTACTTACGAGACTCCTACAGGAAATGGCGTGAAAGATCAAATGATTTCTTTTGGAGTCGACCCCTTTTTTTGATTAGATTTGTCGGTCGTTTTAAGGTGGGGAGAACCGAAAACTGTATTGTAAAAGCGTTCATAGTAATTTAGAAGTGAATCGGGTACACTACTACTGAAGCAGAAATGTGAAGGAGAGTTGAACATGAATGGAGAGTTTGCGGTAATCGGTTTAGGGCGTTTCGGGGGATCGATTGTTCGAGAGTTGTCGAAAAACGGATATGATGTTTTGGCGATTGATTCGGATGAAGAACGTGTGAATGAATATATGGGGATTGCGACGCATTCCGTCATTGCAGATACGACGGATGAGAACGTTCTAAAGAGTCTCGGAATCCGTAATTTTGATCATGTCATCGTTGCGATCGGGGAAAACATCCAAGCATCGATTTTGACGACTTTAATTTTAAAAGAACTGGGTGTCCAGTCGATTACGGTCAAGGCGACGAATGATTACCATGAAAAAGTGTTGCGTAAAATTGGTGCGGACTTCATCGTCCACCCCGAGCGGGACATGGGGGTCCGGATTGCCAACGGATTGATGAGTTCGAATATTTTAGATTATCTCGATTTATCACAAGAGTTCTCGATTGTCGAAATCAAAGTCAGTGACCGGATGGCGAACCAGACTTTGATTGATCTGGATTTACGAAGCAAGTACGGTGCGAACGTTGTTGCCATCAAGCGGGGCGAGAACGTCATGATTTCCTTACAAGCGGATGAATTGATTGAAAAAGGGGATTACCTCGTCGTCATTGGAGAAAACGATGACTTGGACCGCTTGGAGCGCGCCATTCATAAAGTGAAAAATTAATATCAAAAAAGGCTGAGGAATGATTCCTCGGCCTTTTGAGTAGTTAAATGAGTTGAAATTCCTTGAGACCGTGTTCGATGCCGTCTTCGAGAATATGTTTAGTGACGAAATCGGCGGCTGCTTTTGTTTCTGCAAGACCATTGCCCATCGCGATGCCGGTTCCGACATAACGCAACATTTCTAAATCATTTAACGCATCTCCGAAAGCAAACGTATCTTCGCGCCGGATATTGGTCAGCTTCAGAAATTGTTTGATGCCGTCCGCTTTGGATGAACCGACATTAATGACGTCCATTGCGTTCGGATGCCAGCGGATGAAGTCGAAGGCCTGATAGTTCTGAGTGTACTCGGCTTCTTCTTCAGCAGTACAATAGACAAGCGTCTGGAAGACATCATGTGTCGTAAACGCCTGGTCATTAAAAGCCGGTAAAGGAATATCCAGTTCGCCAAGTGACTCTTGGACTAACTGATCCGACGGTTTCGTTGAAAACCCCTGTGTTTCACCTAGATAAACAAGCGTATGACCATTTTTATGGGCCCGCTCTGTCAAATGCTTAAGATTTGCAATCGGTTGCGGACGTCTGTAAATGACCTCGTTCTGATGCACGACGATTTGACCATTGTACCCAATGATCGTATCGATATTGAGTAATTCGCGGACACCGGATAACATCGCCGGACCGCGTCCGGTTGCGATAGCTACATAGACACCATTTGCTTGTAATTGTTTAATTGCCTGTTTGGTCGACTCGGGAACAAAATGACCATCGTGAAGTAAGGTTCCATCGATATCGAAAAAGACGACTTTCTGATTTGCCATGGTTTCACCTTCTCTTTTTAATTGACTGTTCAGCCGGATACATGTGGAATTATAGCACAGCGTTAACGTTTACGCCGACCTTGGATTAGGAATAGGATGAAAAAATAGTAGGATATCGTGTATACTAATCTAAGGACAAAAAACAATGGACTGATAAGGAGTTGCTAAACATGATTTTTAAAGTATTTTATCAACCGCTTCGTTCAGAAGCCCCGGTACGGGAACGGACAGAAGTGATGTATGTTGAGGGAGAGAACATTCGTGAAGTGCGAACAGCGATTGACCACCTCATCAAAGAAATTAACGTCGAATTCATCCGTGAGTTAAGCGGCGAATTCCTTGAATATGAAAAACTAAGCCCAGACTATAAGGTTGAAACGTTCGCATGAAGTTCGTTAAAAACCATCAAGCAGCCGTTTTCGCACTCGGCGGCTTAGGAGAGATCGGGAAGAACACATACGTCGTTCAATTTCAGGATGAGATTATCGTCATCGATGCCGGTGTCATGTTCCCTGAAGATGAACTGCTTGGAATCGACTATGTCATTCCAGATTACACATACTTGATCAAAAACAAGGACAAGGTAAAAGGTGTCTTCATCACTCACGGTCACGAAGACCACATCGGGGGATTGCCGTTTTTACTCAAACAAGTCAACTTACCGATTTATGCCGGAAAGATTGCACTTGGTCTCATTAAAGTAAAACTCGAAGAACACGGTTTATTGCGGACGGCCGAGTTGCATGAAATTGATGAAGATTCAATCATCAAATTCCGGAAGACGAGTATTTCATTTTTCCGGACGACTCACTCGATTCCAAACTCGTTCGGAGTTGTCGTCAAGACACCACAAGGTAACATCGTCCATACCGGCGACTTTAAGTTCGATTTTACACCCGTCGGAGAACCGGCTGATTTAACAAAAATGGCGGAACTCGGCAAGGAAGGTGTTCTCTGTCTATTGTCTGACTCGACGAATGCCGAGATTGAAGGCTTTACGATGAGTGAACGTGTCGTCGGAGATACGATTTCAAACATCTTCCGTAAAGCAGAGGGGCGGATCATCTTCGCGACTTTTGCATCGAACATCTATCGCTTGCAACAAGTCGTCAATGCATCAGTCGAAGCCGGACGCAAAATCGTCGTCTTCGGTCGGAGCATGGATAAAGTCATGATGATTGGTCAGGAGCTTGATTTCATCAAAGCACCAAAGGGCACAATCATTGAACCGAACGAGATGAAACGGTACAAGTCAAATGAACTGACGATTCTTTGTACAGGTTCGCAAGGGGAGCCGATGGCAGCCCTTAGCCGGATCGCCAACGGAACACACCGTCAGATTTCCATCATTCCGGATGATTTGGTCATCTTCTCGTCTTCTCCGATTCCAGGAAACGTTGTTTCCGTCGGGAAAACGATTAACCAATTGTATAAAGCCGGTGCAGATGTCATGTACGGTAAATTGAATGACATTCATACATCAGGTCACGGCAGCCAACAGGAACAGTTGTTGATGCTCCGTCTCTTGCAACCTAAATACTTCATGCCAATCCACGGAGAGTACCGCATGTTGAAAAAACACATGTCACTTGCGATGGATGCCGGTGTGCCGGAAGAAAACTGTTTCGTCATGGACAACGGTGAAGTTCTGGCACTCGATGCCAATGCAGCCGCCATTACGGGTAAAATCCAAGCGAATGCCGTCTATGTAGATGGAAAAGGAATTGGAGATATTGGTAATATCGTCCTGCGTGACAGACGGATTCTTTCAGAAGAAGGACTGGTCGTCGTCGTCGTCACACTTGATTCTAAAACGAATCGTCTTGTTTCAGGACCGGACATCATTTCGCGCGGATTCGTGTACATGCGTGAATCCGGTAACCTGATCAAGGATGCGGAACGTCTGTTGAAGCGTTCGCTTGAGCAATCTTTAGCGAACCGAAACACAAAATGGACGGATATCAAGCAAGTCATCAACGATACATTGACACCGTACCTGACTGAAAAAACACAACGTCATCCAATGATCATGCCGATCATCATGGAAGTATAAACAAAAAAGACATTTCCTTATTCTGGAAATGTCTTTTTTGTTACTTCATTCTTATTTTAGAGAGACGAACCATACTCCTTGAAGGGTTCTTTCGGATCGATTCGATCGTAAAACATGATCCCATCCAAATGATCATATTCATGTTGGCAAACGACGGCCTTTAATCCTTTTAATCTTAATTTTACAGGATTTCCGTTATGATCGATGCCAGACAGGGTAATACGCATATAGCGCGGCACATGACCTTCGACTTCCCGGTCAACGGACAAACAACCTTCTCCGCCGGCAAGATACGTTTGTTCAACGGAATGACTGACGATTTTAGGATTATAAATCCCGAACTCGAGAATGTCGTCCCCGTCTTGCAGACGAATGGCAAACATTCGTTTATTGACTCCGATTTGTGGAGCCGCCAGTCCAATCCCGCTACGTAAATCATATTTTTCGGCTAATTCATCGTCTTGACTGTTGGCGAGATATTCCATCATCAGACGCATCGTTTCCTTATCTTCCTCACTGAGAGGGAAGGTAACGTCGACAGAACGTTCGTGAAGCGAAGGGACATCTTCCCGAACGATCTCATTCATGGTAATCATGAACAGCACCCCTTTCATCTAAAAAAATTATAGCATATCAAAGGAGGAATATTAATAACTAACACAGTTGTGAATTGATGAATAGTACAGAAGTAAAGGCGTTCTTCATATGTGATGTCATTCACAAGAACATCCGCTAAAAAAAATAAAACATTTCCTTTGATT
This sequence comes from Exiguobacterium sp. s138, assembly GCF_018618775.1. NCBI lineage: Bacteria > Bacillati > Bacillota > Bacilli > Caryophanales > Exiguobacterium > Exiguobacterium sp. s138. The sequence goes on from NZ_JACSMW010000002.1 coordinate 42,891, forward strand.
TTATAGGTGTTACAGTTTTATACTTGTAACGTAATGAACAAGACATGCTTGCGTGTCTCTTCATGTTAATACAGTTTACTCAACTGGATAGGTACACAGATATATGTTCAAGAAAAGGTCATACGGGACTTCATTTTTTGAACACTATTGGTATGTAGCAAGTCAGTAAGAGGAATATTTCGCTGAACACAGTGAAAGGATGAGGTGAAAAGATGAACTTAAACATGTTTAAAAACGTGGAAGAAAACTTTGAAACATTCCGCATTCTGGATGAGAAAGGTGAAGTCGTCAACAAAGACGCTATGCCGGACCTCTCAGATGAAGAACTTACGGAATTAATGCGTCGTCTCGTTTACACACGTATCTGGGACCAACGTGCAATCTCACTCAACCGTCAAGGACGTCTTGGTTTCTACGCGCCAGTCGCTGGACAAGAAGCGTCAATGATCGGTTCACAATTTGCTTTAGATAAAGATGACTGGATTCTTCCAGGATACCGTGATATCCCGCAAATGGTTTTCCATGGTTTCCCGCTTTACAAAGCATTCTTGTTCTCACGCGGACACATCACAGGCGGTAAGATTCCTGAGGGTGTTAACGTCTTAATGCCGCAAATCATCATCGGTGCACAAATCGTGCAAGCTGCCGGTGTGGCACTCGGCCTTAAGAAAAGTGGAAAAGAACAAGTCGCAATCACGTACACAGGTGATGGCGGATCGTCACAAGGTGACTTCTACGAAGGTATGAACTTTGCCGGAGCATTCAAAGCACCTGCGATCTTCGTTGTCCAAAACAACCGTTTTGCGATTTCTACACCGGTTGAAAAACAATCGATGGCGAAAACAATCGCTCAAAAAGCTGTTGCAGCCGGAATCAACGGAATCCAAGTTGACGGAATGGACGTTCTTGCCGTCTACGCAGCAACAAAACAAGCTCGTGTTGAAGCACTGAACGGTGTTCCGACATTGATCGAAACGCTCACATACCGTTACGGACCGCATACGCTCGCTGGAGATGATCCAACACGTTACCGTACAAAAGATATGGATGATGAGTACCAAGCACAAGATCCACTCGTTCGTTTCCGTGCGTTCATGGAAACAAAAGGTCTTTGGAACGAAGACAAAGAGAACGAAGTCATTGAACAAGCGAAAGCGGATGTAAAAGAAGCACTCGCTCAAGCAGATAAAGAACCAAAACAAAAAGTAACAGACTTCATCAACGTGATGGCTGAAAAGTTACCACAAAACCTGCAAGAGCAGCTTGATGAGTATACAGCAAAGGAGTCGAAATAACCCATGGCACAAATGACGATGATCCAAGCGATCACTGACGCAATGCGCGTCGAGATGAAACGCGACGAGCAAGTTCTCTTGTTCGGTGAAGACGTCGGTAAGAACGGTGGGGTATTCCGTGCGACAGAAGGTCTTCAAGATGAATTAGGCGAAGACCGTGTCTTCGATACACCACTTGCCGAGTCTGGTATTGGTGGCCTTGCAGTCGGATTCAGCTTAACTGGTTTCCGTCCAATCATGGAAATCCAATTCTTCGGTTTTGTTTTCGAAGTATTTGATTCTGTAGCGGCACAACTCGCACGTTTACGTTACCGTTCAGGCGGCACGTACAGTGCACCTGTTACAATCCGTTCACCATTCGGTGGCGGTGTTAAAACACCTGAGCTTCATGCAGATAACTTGGAAGGATTAATGGCTCAGTCACCAGGACTTAAAGTCGTCATCCCTTCAACTCCGTATGATGCAAAAGGTCTTTTGATCGCATCAATCCGCGATAACGACCCAGTCGTTTTCCTCGAGCACATGAAACTGTACCGTTCATTCCGCGGTGAAGTGCCAGAGGGCGACTACACGATCGAACTTGGAAAAGCAGACATCAAACGTGAAGGTACTGACGTGACAATCGTAACGTACGGTGCAATGGTTCACGCGTCACTCAAAGCTGCTGAAGAGCTTGAAAAAGAAAACATCAGCGTTGAAATTATCGATTTGATGACAATCAGCCCGATTGACATCGATACAATCGTTGAGTCAGTCAAGAAAACGAACCGTGTTGTCGTTGTTCAAGAAGCTCAAAAACAAGCAGGTGTGGCTGCAATGGTCGCAACTGAAATTCAAGAGCGCGCAATTCTTGACCTCGAAGCACCGATCCTTCGTGTTACGGCACCTGACACAATCTTCCCGTTCGCACAAGGTGAAGATTCATGGCTTCCGGACCACAAAGATATCGTCGAAAAAGTAAAAACTGTTTACAACTTCTAAGAGTGAACCGGAAAAAAGGAGAGAGGCAATTCTCTCCTTGCTTCCGTTTTAAAGATAACAATCGACCAGAAGAGTGAAATAAAAGGAGGCTAATTCAAATGGGTTTATTTGAATTCAAATTACCGGATATCGGTGAGGGTATTCACGAAGGTGAAATCGTAAAGTGGTTCGTTAAAGCAGGCGACACAGTAAAAGAAGATGACATTCTTCTTGAAGTACAAAACGATAAAGCAGTCGTTGAAATCCCGTCACCAGTTGATGGCACAGTCAAAGAAGTAAAAGTCGACGAAGGCATCGTAGCCGTCGTTGGTGACGTATTGATCACGTTTGATGTGGAAGGCGAAGGTTCAGCTCCTTCTGAAGAAGAAGCACCGGAACAACCTAAAGCAGCAGACAACGCAAAAGATGTCCAAGACACAGATAAAAAAGTCGAAGACAAGCCAAATGAAGTTCAAATCCATAAATCAGAACGCGTTATCGCAATGCCTTCAGTGCGTAAATATGCACGCGAAAAAGGCGTCGACATCCGTGAAGTTCAAGGTTCTGGTGACAACGGTCGCGTTGTCAAAGAAGACATCGATGCATTTGCAAACGGTGGACAATCTTCAACTGCACCAGCAGCAGAAGAAAAAGCACCGGCAGCACAAGCTTCAGCATCTAAATCTGAAGTGAAACCGTATGTTGCAGCTCAACCTGAGCTCGAAACACGCGAGAAGATCAAAGGAATCCGTAAAGCGATTTCGAAAGCAATGGTCAACTCGAAACATACAGCCCCACACGTTACATTGATGGACGAAGTCGATGTTACGAATCTTGTTGCACTCCGTAAAAACTTCAAAGAAGTTGCGGCAGCACAAGGTACGAAATTGACGTATCTTCCATTCGTTGTAAAAGCATTGACTGCTGCAGCTAAAAAATACCCTGCAATCAACGCGTCAATCGACGATGTGAACGAAGAAGTTGTTTACAAAAACTACTTCAACATCGGTATCGCAGCAGACACAGACAACGGTCTTGTTGTTCCTGTCGTCAAAGATGCAGACCGTAAATCAATCTTCGGATTAGCAGATAACATTAACGACCTTGCTGGTAAAGCACGTGACGGTAAACTTTCTGGGGACGAAATGAAAGGCGGATCGATCACAATCACAAACATCGGTTCTGCTGGCGGACAATGGTTCACACCTGTCATCAACCACCCAGAAGTTGCAATCCTCGGTATTGGCCGTATCGCTGAAAAAGCGGTCGTCAAAAACGGTGAAATCGTTGCAGCACCAGTACTTGCTTTGTCATTCAGCTTCGACCACCGTCTCATCGATGGTGCTACAGCACAAAACGCGCTTAACTTGGTTAAACGTCTGTTAAACGACCCACAACTTCTCATTATGGAGGGATAAGCAATGGTAGTAGGTGAATTCGCACAAGAAACAGATTTACTCGTAATCGGGGCTGGCCCTGGTGGTTATGTCGCTGCAATCCGCGGTGCGCAACTCGGACTTAAAGTAACAATCGTCGAACGTGAAAACGTCGGTGGTGTTTGTTTGAACGTCGGATGTATCCCGTCAAAAGCTTTGATCACAGCTGGACACAACTTCCAACATGCAAAAGGTTCAGATTCAATGGGAATCACATCTGAGAACGTCGCTGTCGACTTCTCAAAAGTTCAATCTTGGAAACAATCAGTCGTCAACAAATTGACTGGTGGTGTCGGTGGCCTTCTTAAAGGTAACAACGTTGAAACAGTCGTTGGGGAAGCTTACTTCCAATCTGAAGATACAGTTCGTATCATCAATGAAGATTCTTCTACACCTTACAAATTCAAAAAATGTATCATCGCAACAGGTTCGACTCCAATCGAACTTCCAGCTTTCAAATGGTCAAAACGTGTCCTTTCTTCAACAGGCGCTTTGAACCTTCCTGAACTTCCGAAAAAACTCATCGTCATCGGCGGCGGGTACATCGGAATGGAACTCGGAACAGCGTATGCTAACTTTGACACTGAAGTTGTCATCTTAGAAGGTACAAAAGATATCCTTTCTGGATTCGAGCCTGCAATGACGCAAGTCGTTAAGAAAAAGCTTAAACAAAAAGGAAACATCACGATTCACAACGAAGCACTTGCACAAAGTGTCGAAGAGACAGAAGAAGGCGTGAAAGTTACGTTTGAAGTCAAAGGTGAAACACAAACTGTCGAAGCGGACTACGTCCTCGTCACAGTCGGTCGTCGCCCGAACACATCTGATCTCGGTCTTGAAATGGCAGAAGTTAAAGTCAGCGAACGTGGACTCGTCGAAATCGACGATCAGTGCCGTACGTCGAACGAAAACATCTACGCTATCGGGGACATCGTTCCTGGACCGCCACTTGCACACAAAGCTTCATTCGAAGCAAAAATTGCTGCTGAAGCAGCTGCTGGACATCCGGCATACCTCGACTACAGTGCGATTCCTGCGGTTGTCTTCACAGACCCAGAACTCGCAACAGTCGGTTATACGGAAGCACAAGCAAAAGAAGAAGGACTCGACTATGTTGCGTCTAAATTCCCTTACGCTGCAAACGGACGTGCTCTTGCACTCAACGAGCCAGACGGCTTCTTGAAAATGATCACACGTAAAGCAGACGGTCTCTTGATTGGTGCTCAAATCGCCGGTACAGGCGCATCTGACATGATCGCAGAGATGGGACTCGCAATCGAGTCTGGTATGACAGCTGAAGACATCGCACTCACAATCCACGCGCACCCTTCACTCGGTGAAATCGCAATGGAAACTGCTGAAGTTGCAATCGGTAGCCCAATCCACATCATGAAATAAGCCAAAAAACCTTAAGCGGGGAGCCGACCGCTTAAGGTTTTTTTGTGTCGTTTAATCTGTCTTTAAAACAGGAAAAGGATAAAAAAAGAAAGGGTGAGACAAGATGGAATCTCAACTGTCGCCACTTGAAGAACTGTATCATGTCTCAGAAACGGATAAAGTCAGGTTTATCGGGATGACAACGGAACAAGCGCGGTACGATTTTGGTGTCGTCTTTACCAAACAGTTTTTCGGGAAGGTGTTAGTTGTCAGTCTCACGAGCGGCCGGGCCGCTTTACTCGATCATACAGATGTTCTCGAGGCGGATGCCATGACGCGTCTGCTCGGGATCGAACCGGTGGATGCCGAGGCGGTCGGAGAATTTTTAGCGACGCTGTTGCCGGATGTACCGAGTTATGAGCAGGCAGATTAAACGAGGTTGACTTCTAAAAGAATAATTCCTGTTTAAACGAGACAAGGGGGCAGATTCGGAATCTGCCCCCTTTATCTATTGGAGAAGCTGACTTTTAGGGTCAGCCGCTTATTATGAACGAAACTTAACGAATTGCATTCGATTGTTGAATGACTTTAATGGTCTCAAGTGTATGATCTTCGAGTCCTTGGACAGGAAGACCGGCTTCGATATTTTCTTTGATGTACGCTAAATTGTCTGTCGTAATCATTTCACCCGGAATGAAAATCGGAATGCCGGGTGGATAGACCATCATGAACTCTGCCGAAATCCGGCCGACAGCGTCTGCAAGTGGAATGGTTTCCGTTTCTTCATAAAAAGCATCACGCGGACTGAGAGCGAGTGCCGGAATGTCGGGTAAGACGATCGAGTGAGAAGATGTTTTAGCCCCTGTATCCCGATGACGCTCTACGAGATCAGCCATTCCTGCAAGCAAGGCATCAATCGTCTCTTCCGAATCACCGGAAGTGATGATCAGCAAGATGTTGTTTAAGTCGGACAGTTCCACTTCGATGCGATGTTCGTCCCGTAAAAATTCTTCGACAAGATGACCGGAGATGCCGAGTCCTTTGACGGAAATCAGAACTTTTGTCGGATCAAAGGCAAATGTCGCACTGGAATGAAGGTCCGATTCACCAAATACTGCGAGATAAGGAAGTTTTGCCAGTCCCATCCGCATCCGTGTCGCCAGTTCGAGCGCGCGACGGTTCATCGCTTCTCCGTTGATCGCGAGATGCCGGCGGGCGCAGTCGAGTGATGCCAGTAAAAGATACGACGTAGAAGTCGTCGTCAACATCGACAGGACAGCTTGTACTTTATCCGGCGAGACGAGACCGCGGCGGACATTCAAGACGGAACTGCCGGTAAGTGATCCTCCTAATTTATGAACACTTGTCGCAGCAAGATCTGCACCAGCCTGCATCGCAGAAAGCGGCATATCATCGTGGAATGCGATGTGAACGCCGTGTGCTTCGTCGACGAGGACGGGGATGCCTTTGCTATGAGCAAGGGTGACGATGCTTTCTAAGTCACCTGCAACACCGAAGTACGTCGGATTGATGACGAGGACCGCTTTAGTATCCGGGTGAAGACTGAGGGCACGCTCGACGGCGCTTGGTGTGATACCGTGAGCAATACCGAACATTTCGTCAAACTCCGGGTGAATGAAAATCGGGTGCGCTCCAGAAAGAACGATAGCCGACATGACCGATTTATGAACGTTCCGAGGAACTAGAATTTTATCATCCGGACCGACGACACTCATGATCATGGCCATGATGGCGGTCGAGGTTCCTTGAACGGAGAAAAATGTTTCGTCTGCATGAAAGGCTTGGGCTGCTAGTTGATGAGCATCCTTGATGATTCCTTTCGGATGATGTAAATCATCGAGTGGCGCGATATTGATTAAATCGATATCAAGCGCGTTTTGACCGATGAATGATCGAAAAGCAGGATCCATCCCTTGGCCATTTTTATGACCGGGAATATGAAATTGAATTGGTTGACGTTTCGCATGCGCAAGCAGCGCATCGAATAAAGGTGTATCGAGCTGTGTTAAGCTTTTTGTTTGCACCAGATTTCCCCCCTTAAAACCGAATAAAAAAACAATCAAACAAGCTAACTATAACAAGTTTTCATAAGGTTGCAACTGTTTTATGTTCGATTTCGTTGTAAAATAGGAAGCGTTAAGAAAGGAAGTGTCACAATGGCGGTCAATTATCCCATTAATCCGGACTGGTCGACGGACGAAATCGTAACAGTCATTCAATTTTTTAATCTGGTCGAAGAGGCTTACGAAAAAGGAATCGATCGAACGGTCTTTTTAAATGCCTACCAGGCTTTTAAAACCATCGTCAATTCAAAGTCGGAAGAAAAACAGCTCGATCAGTTTTATTTTGAAGAGACTGGATGTTCGAGCTACCGTGCAGTTCAGCAGGCAAGAAAACAAACCGATGCTTTGTTGCGTTTGAAAAAGTAACGAAATCCGTATCGTCAAACAACCTCTTTTCTGACTGTACAGAAGAGAGGTTGTTTGTTTAGAAAAAACAAAAACTGGTTATATACTACATACAAGACGATATCGTACAACTGTAAAATTTAAAAATAGATACTTTACATCTAAGTTAAATCGTACTATTATGGATTCAATCCACTAATTAGTCGCAATTGTCTGATAACTAAGTTTTTTATCCCGCGAAGGAGTGTGGTTACTGTGAAACAAGTGATTGAAGCATACAAAAGAAAAGATGCAGAAAAACGCATTCCTGTATTGCGCCTTGAAATCGATTATGAACTTGCGACTTTACATGATGCAATTGTAGCAAGTGATACGGAAGCGATGGGTGCCAGTAAGGAACGTCTTGAAAAATACCGCCAAGAGATGGTCCGTCTTGAAGCGTAATCAAGATGATCTTCTTAAAATAGAATAAACGATAATAAAATAATCCCAAAATCAACCAGCGAAATTTTTGTTGGTTGATTTTTTTTGTTATCATGAAAAGGTAGGACGGTCTAAAGGAGACGGAAAGGGTGAGTCGGATGCAAGGGATTGAGTTACATGCGATCGATCTAATCAAGCGGGCGGGAAAGTATATTCGTCAAAAGATGGATCAAGCGTATCATATAGAAGAAAAAACAAATAAAAGTGATCTTGTCACGGAAATTGATCAGCATGTGGAGGATTTACTGATTCGAGGAATTTTGGATCGGTATCCGGATCACCATGTGTACGGAGAAGAAGGACGAATCGTTCGTCCGGATACGTTAGAAGGCACGGTCTGGTTCGTGGATCCGATTGACGGGACGATGAACTTCATTCGTCAAAAACGGTTATTCGCCATCTCGATTGCCATTATGGTAGAAGGAGAATTACGTTACGGATTCGTCTATGACGTGATGGCAGATGAACTGTTTCATGCCATTAAAGGGCAGGGGGCTTACGAAAACGGAATCCGGCTTGCACCAATCAAGGAAAGACCGGTCAATGAAGCGATTATCTGCATGAATGCGACATGGGTGACGGCAAACCGGCGAATCGATTCCAACCTGCTCGCGCCTCTTGTCCGTGATGCGGTCGGTGTTCGGGCAGTCGGTGCGGCTTCACTCGAACTCGCCTGGGTTGCGGCAGGTCGGGTCGACGGATATATTACGATGCGGAACATGCCGTGGGATTATACAGGGGGACAAGTCTTGATTGAAGAACTCGGCGGACGTGTCGGGACAATCGAGGGAGCGGACATGACGTATCTTGAACAAACGAGTGTATTGGCAGGAAGCCGGCAATTCGTTGAGGATGTCTTAACGTACGTGCAAAAATAAAACGCCCCTAGAGGGCGTTTAAGCTTGTTTACGTAAACGAGCTTTCAAGACGAAGCCTACTCCCATTGTTCCGATAGTTAAAAGAAGTGAGACGACAATCATAAGAACGTTTTGCTCCGCGATAAAAATACCGATGGCAGCCATTGAACCGACTGCGATAATGGCTAACAATAAAAAAAGAATCCGCATTTGTCATTTCCCCCTCACGATACATAAACTCGTCTTTAGTTTAGCGTGAATCAGGGACAATGAAAAGGCTTTCGCTGTCATCTTCAATCGAAGTGATTGCCAACTACCAGTCAACCTGTGCTATACTCTTAAAGTTGACCGAAAGTATTAATGGATTATTTAAATGAACAGAAAGAGGTACACACCTATGACAACATTAGTAAGAAACGATTTACGCAACGTCGCGATCATCGCCCACGTTGACCATGGTAAAACGACACTCGTCGATGAGCTTTTAAAACAATCTGGAACATTCCGTGCGAATGAACTAGTCGAAGAACGCGCAATGGACTCAAATGATATCGAGCGTGAGCGCGGAATCACGATCCTTGCTAAAAATACGGCAATTGATTACAAAAATACACGTATCAACATCGTTGATACACCAGGTCACGCCGATTTCGGTGGTGAAGTAGAACGTATCATGCGTATGGTTGACGGCGTTATCCTCGTTGTCGATGCACGTGAAGGCTGTATGCCACAAACACGTTTCGTATTGAAAAAAGCACTTGAACAAGGTCTTCAACCAATCGTCGTCGTCAATAAAATTGACAAACCGATGGTCCGTCCACTCGAAGTTGTTGACGAAGTCGTCGACCTCTTGATCGATCTTGGAGCAGATGAAGATCAACTCGAATTCCCAGTCGTTTATGCATCGGCAGTCAACGGCTCAAGTTCATTTGACCCTGAACTTGAAAATCAAGAAGATACAATTACAAACGTTCTTGATTTGATTCTTGAACACACACCGGCTCCTGTTGACAACAGCATGGACCCGTTACAATTCCAAGTTACAATGCTCGACTACGATAACTATCTTGGTCGTATCGGAGTAGGACGCGTTTTCCGTGGAGAAATCAAAGTTGGAGACAGCGTTTCGCTTTCTAAACTTGATGGATCAATCAAAAACTTCCGTGTTACAAAATTATTCGGATACTTTGGTCTGAAACGTGTTGAAATTGAAGCTGCAAAAGCTGGAGATTTGATTGCAATCGCAGGTATGGAAGATATCAACGTCGGTGAAACGGTTTGCCCGACTTCACACGTCGATCCACTCCCATTACTTCGTATTGATGAGCCGACTCTTCAAATGACGTTCATCGTTAACAACTCGCCATTCGCTGGTCGTGAAGGTGACCTCGTCACTTCGCGTAAAATCGAAGAGCGTCTTGAAAAAGAACTTGAAACAGACGTTTCGCTCCGTATCGAAAACACAGATTCGCCGGACCGCTGGATCGTATCTGGCCGTGGTGAGCTTCACCTCGGGATTTTGATTGAAAACATGCGTCGTGAAGGATACGAAATTCAAGTATCTAAACCGCAGGTAATCATCAAAGTTGAAGACGGCGTTAAAGTTGAGCCGTTTGAGCGCGTTGTCATTGATACACCTGAAGAGTACACAGGTGGTGTCATGGAATCGATCGGTCTCCGTAAAGGTGAACTGACGAACATGCAGACAATGGATAACGGACAAACAAAAATGGAATTCATCGTTCCTTCACGTGGATTGATCGGATACCGGAATGAATTCTTATCTGCAACACGTGGATACGGAATCATGAACCACACGTTCGAAGAATACCGTCCGTTCATCAATGCAGACATCGGTGGACGCCGCAGTGGAGTTATGGTCTCAATCGAGACGGGTAAAGCGACTGCTTATGCAATCTCTGCACTCGAAGACCGCGGAACAATCTTCATCGAGCCAGGTCTTGAAGTTTACGAAGGAATGATCATCGGTGAATGTAACCGTGACGTCGACCTCGCTGTTAACGTTGTTAAAGCGAAACAATTGACGAACATGCGTGCATCTGCGAAAGATACAACAAACGTTCTTAAACGTCCACGTGTCTTCTCACTTGAAGAATCATTAACATTCCTGAATGAAGATGAGTACTGTGAAATCACACCGCAATCAGTTCGTCTTCGTAAACAAGTATTAAACAAAAACGAACGTGAAAAACAAGACAAGCGCCGTCGTCTTGGTAAAGACTGAGCTCTTAACACGTAAGGGGGACTGGCAATGACTGCACAACCTGCCGTTGCTTCTGATTTCTCGAAATTTGATATTCCTGCCGTTGCGAAATTGCTTGGTGTGGGAAGTGACCCGAACAACTTGAGTGCCGGATTTAATGCACTGATGATTACGGTCGTCATCTTGACGTTAATCGTTTTTAAATTAGGTTTTGCGAAAGAGTTAGCCTGGTGGAAATCACTGATTGTCTATTTGTTACTCGCGGTATTTTCTGCTGCTTTAACACTCGTCTTTTGGACATGGCCGATTCCTGAAGTCTTACTTGCGATGGTCGTCATTCTCGGAATTTACCGATTCCGGATGTGGATGGTCAAACGTGAGCGAGAACGAACTGCTTCTTGATCATAAATCAATAAAAAAGTCCCGTTTCCTTTTGGAAGCGGGACTTTTTTGTGTGAAATGAAGGGAAACGTAATCCGTGTTCGATTGCAGGAATAGTTTGCGGCAGGTTCGGGAAAAAAACAGCAAGAGGTGATCGAGATGATAAACCGAAGCTTAGGCATTTCGTGTGGTCTTGTGATTGTATTAGCCGGATGTTCGGAAACGACTACTAAAGATTCATCAAAAACAGTTCCCAAAACATCGGAAACGGTCAAAAGTGATATCATTTTTAAAAATTTAAGGACACCATGGAATATTGAGAAAAACCAAGAAGTGTTTTATATTACCGAACGGGAAGGGACAATTGTCAAAGGCACTGAAGGAAACTACAGCCGGACGGATCTCGAACTGACCGAACCGGTTGTTGCGCAAGGGGAAGGCGGACTGCTTGGGATGGCGCTTGATCCGGACTTCTCAAAGAATCGAACAGCATATGTCTATCATACGTATGAGAAGGATGGCGCGCTCTGGAACCGCATCATAGCGATTAAGGAAGAAAAGGAATCCTGGAAAGAACAACGGGTACTGCTCGATAAGATCCCCGGTGCCACGATTCATAACGGTGGCCGCATCGAAATAGGACCGGACGGATTGTTGTATGTCACGGCCGGAGACGCGGCAGTCCCTGAAAACGCTCAAAAACTCTCTTCGTTATCCGGAAAAATTCTCCGGATGAAACTCGATGGAAAACCGGCGGACGGGAATGTAAAAGAGTACATCTACAGTTACGGTCACCGGAATCCACAAGGTTTGGTGTTTGTCGACCAAACCCTGTATGCAACGGAACACGGACAGAACGGACACGATGAAATTAACCGGATCGAACAAAAAAATTACGGGTGGCCGTTGATTGAAGGAACGGAAAAGCAACAAGGGCTCGTCACACCTTGGTATGAAGTGGGCGAAAAATCAGTTGCGCCGAGCGGAGTAGCGGAACAAAACGGGAAACTGTATTTCGGGACGCTAGTCGGTCAAAGTCTCCGGTCGATTGAGACGGAGTCGTCGAAAGTGGAACAAATCGTGACGGATCGCGGGCGCATTCGGGACGTGATGACGGACGAGAAGGAACTTTATTATGTGACGAACAATACAGATGGACGAGGAAATCCGTCGGATGAAGACGATGTGCTGGTTCGTCTTAAGCCATAAAAAAACTACTTTGATCATTCAAAGTAGTTTACCATCTTTTTTTAGTTGTCGCCCATGTCGGATAAAGGTTAAAATGTCCGGTTTCTTGGCGCGCGATGGTCCGCTCAGTGACACGTTCATGACATTCATCGCATATGTAGACGCGTACCGGTTTATTTCGCAGTCTTTTTGCTGTAAAGGACCAGTCATCGATGGTTTCTCGTTTATCGCAGATGGTGCATTTGACACGCATGGGAGGTCCCCCTTTTTTTCTTAGTATATCATATTTAAGAATTGTTCAACTTGAAAAAGGGATGCGAATATATAGTATCGAATAGTAATAAAATAAGGAACAGAGGGGGTGGTACCATGGCAAATAAAGTGGAACATCGTCTGAGTGAACAGCAGATGAAGGCATTAACAGATTTACCGCTTGTGTTTTTAATCACACATGATCAGAGCAAAAGCTGGCCGATTACACATGCCATCAGTTGGGTGTATGCAAAAGACGAAACAACGATTCGCTTTGCGATTGAAGCAGATTCATTACTTGTCAAAACGTTAGCTGACCATCCTGTTTTTACACTTATTTTCTTTGCTGATCAGTCGACGTACAGTTTAACATGTACGGATGTCGCAGCCTGGGAAACGACAGCACGCTTACCGTTAAAGGTAGCGCTCTATGAAGGACAGATAAAAGAGGTCCGCGATATCTTATTCTACGGAGCCGCTGTGTCGGACCGGCCGCGTGTGCATAAAACGTACGATGAAGCAGCCGCGATGCAACTTGATCAACAAATTCAAGACATTTTAAAAGGATAACATTCATCAAAACTCGACTCTAAAGGAGCGAACGATGGAATGAAAAAAATATATGTGCTCGATACCAATGTCATGCTACATGATCCATTGTCTCTGTTTCAATTTCAAGAGCACGATGTCGTGATTCCGGCCATAGTCTTAGAAGAATTGGACGGAAAAAAACGAAATATGGATGAAGTCGGTCGAAATGCCCGGGAAACGGCACGGATTTTGGATCAATTGCGGGAAACGGGACACCTCCATGCCGGTGTTCCACTCGGGAACGGCGGAATTCTTCGGGTCGATATTGGAGATTCCATCAGTGAAGTGTCACCGTTTACGCATGAGTCCAACGACAATAAGATTCTGGAACTCGCCTGGTCGATTCACCGGGAACAAAAAGAACAGCAAAGCGGACGGGATGTCATCCTTGTTTCAAAAGATATCCTCGTCCGGGTTAAAGCGGATGCTTACGGATTAGTCGCAGAAGACTATTTGACCGATCACATCGCTGATCTGACCGGACTATATACGGGTTTTGTGGAATTGACCGTCGACCAAGAATACATCGATGCGTTTTATCAGGATAAACGATTATCGGTCGATGTTCTTCCGGAAAAAGTACATCCGAATCAATTCGTCATTTTAAAAAGTAATATGTCAAAAGCATCGGCAATTGCCGTCGTCGATCAGGAATTGCCGATCATCCGGGCTTTATCACTCGATATCGATCAAGTCTGGGGTGTCGTTCCGCGGAACGTTCAACAGCGGATGGCATTTGAACTGTTGCTTCGGGATGATGTGCCGCTTGTCACACTTGTCGGGAAAGCGGGAACCGGAAAAACATTACTTGCACTCGCAGCAGGGCTGTTACAGGTGGAAGATGAACACCGGTATAAAAAATTAGTTGTTGCACGTCCGGTCGTACCGATGGGGAATGATATCGGATATTTGCCGGGAGAAATGGAAGAAAAGCTCCGGCCCTGGATGCAACCGATTTATGATAACTTGGAACATCTGTTCAATACGAGTTCCGGTGATGAGCTGGGAAACATTTTGGCAGGAATGAAATCGATTCAACTGGAAGCCCTGACTTACATCAGAGGTCGGAGCATGCCAGGACAATTCATCATTATCGATGAAGCGCAAAACCTGACGAAACACGAAGTGAAGACGATTTTGACCCGTGTCGGTGAAAACTCGAAAATTGTATTGGTCGGTGACCCGCAGCAAATTGATCATCCGTACCTGGATGAATATTCAAACGGATTGTCTTATGCAGTCGAGCGGTTGAAAGGTGAAAAGATGACAGGACATGTCAAACTGGTGAAAGGCGAGCGGTCAAGTCTGGCTCGTTTGGCAGCCGACTTGCTGTAAGCTCAACTACAAAAAAAGCCGTTCTGTTTCCTTCAAGTCAGAAGAAACAGAACGGCTTTTTGTCGTTTCCGGATTACACGACAGTGATGCGAGTAACGGAGCGGACGATTTGATCACGATAAAGCAGATGGACAGGACCGTCGCTTAAAACTTTTCCGTCTTTTGAAAACTGTAAGTACAGTTCCGGTAACGTACTGAGATTGAGCTCGACTGTTTCTGTTCCTTCAAAGCGTAGCGCGGAGGCACCTTCAAGTGTCTCGGCATTTTGAATGAACGGTGCAAGCGGCATGGCAAACGTTCCCCGTAAGGCAGCATCTTTTTCTTCGCGCGTCATCGGTTTGTTGTGGTCCGTTCGACTGCCCTCTGTGATCCCTTTATCCCAAGCAGCCCCCATCTTGGCATAATAGGCTTCTTGTGCGTTATCCCCGACTTCTTTTCCAATATGGTCGACTTCAATCTTCCGTTCATCGAAGATCCAAACCGTCGGGTCGATTGTGAGTGGATAGCGGACGTTACCTGTAATCGGAAAAATCATCATTATTCCCCCTAAATGTATGAGTCGTGCAAATCCATTATACCGAAACGTTGAATTGTTGGCGAAAGTAAGGTAAAGTTTAGCTATAACAGGAACGCGTCATTTGATGAGGAGGGATTGGATTGTCAACTGAAATCGGGACAGTTCATCGCCAGCGCGCTCTTGAGCTACTAGAAGCGGATGCCCATAAAATCCGCCGGTTGATCGAGGTCCAGCTTGCGAATTTAACGATGCCACAATGTCCTCTTTATGAGGAAGTATTGGATACACAAATGTTCGGATTGTCACGCCAAATTGATTTTGCCGTTCGTCTCGAACTGATTGATGCGAGTGAAGGGAAACAATTACTCGACTCATTAGAACAGCAATTATCTGATTTACATGATGCGGAGACGTGCTGATTTTCTACTCAAACGTGAAATGCGGCGTTTGGGTATTTTTTTTTAGAACTAGGAATTAGAAAAAGGACGTGTACATAATGCAATCGAAGTTTAAGGAAAAACGTGCGTTTTTTGATTATCGCCTCTTCTTCACGATGCTGATCCTGATGGCCATCAGTACGGTGATGGTCTACAGTGCCAGTGTCTGGAACGGCGGCGATTACGCGAATACCTCATTTTTTGAAAAACAATTGATGTTTGACGTGATGGCGATTGTTGTCTTTTTGTTTGTCGCTCATTTAAATCATGAGACGTTCCGAGGACCGCTCGCTCGGTTGGGTTTATATCTCATTACATTCGGGATGTTGACGGCAACTCTGTTTGCTGCCCCGTTGAACGGAGCACGTGCCTGGTTAAATTTTGGGATTTTTTTGATTCAGCCGATTGAGCTGTGTAAATTTGTACTTGTCATCGGTCTCGCCAACTACTTTGATCAAAAACATAAAGGACAGATGAACGGTGTGATTGGGATTGTCCATCATTTCATTCATCGGCAAATCGCACCCGATTCATCCGGCAAACGGATTTTGCTTAGTTTTACGGACTGGATCTTGATTCCGATGACCGTGTTGTTGGCTCCTTACGCCATTATTATCCGCATGCAGCCGGATGACGGAGGATTGTTTATCCTTCTTTTGATTTCGGCCATGATTCTTTTTGCAGTCGGCTTGCCGCGCGGGTATATCGCTGTTGCCATCGTATTTGCATCAGGAGTCGGTCTGTATGCCTGGAACAATTTTTCCGCCAATCAGATGGAACGGATTCAAGCCATCTTCAATCCATTTTTAGATGCCGAAGGAAAAGGGTATCAACTGATTAATTCGGTCATCTCGATCGCTCATGGAGGATTCTTCGGAGTCGGTTTGGGGAACAGCTTTCAAAAGTACGGTTATCTGCCGGAGCCGGAGACCGATTACATCATGTCAATCATCTCGGAAGAACTCGGATTCGTCGGGGTTCTCGTTGTTCTCGGACTGTTGTTCTTTTTAATGTGGCAAGGGGCGCTGATTGCCCGGCAATCTGCTTCGATTTATTCGAGTATGGTGGCGTTCGGCATTTCGTCGATCATCTTTATCCAAACCGGTATCAATATCGGGGCGATGTCCGGTCTGTTTCCGGGGACGGGTGTGACGTTACCGTTTATCAGTTACGGCGGGTCTTCACTGCTTGTCATGAGTACGATGCTTGGGGTCGTGGCAAATATTTCGATGCAAAACAAGCACCGGATAGCGTATCATAAAGAAGTACAGGAAGCACGAAAGATGAGTGCTACGAGTTCATTACCTAAAGGGGGAGCATCAGTTGACTAAAATCAAAAAGATTCTTGTCGCCAACCGCGGAGAAATCGCGATTCGCGTATTCCGTGCGGCAACCGAACTCGGGATTCGGACAGTCGCTATTTATTCACGAGAAGATATGGGGTCGCTTCACCGGTACAAAGCCGATGAAGCGTACCGAATCGGTGAGGGAAAAAAACCGATCGAAGCATACCTTGATATCGAAGGAATCATCGAGACTGCCAAGAAGGCACAATGTGATGCAATCCATCCAGGTTACGGATTTTTGTCAGAAAATATTGAACTCGCTACTCGCTGTCGGGAAGAGGGGATTATCTTTATCGGTCCCCGAGAAGAACATCTCTACAGCTTCGGTGATAAAGTCCGTGCGCGGACGACAGCCATCGAAGCCGGTTTACCCGTTATTCCGGGAACGGACGGTCCGATCACATCGATTGATGAAGCGTATGCTTTCGCTGAAAAAGCCGGTTATCCATTAATGGTCAAAGCTTCTCTAGGCGGCGGCGGACGCGGGATGCGTGTCGTCCGGACAGAAGAAGAGTTGCCGGAAATGATTGAGCGGGCAAAATCGGAAGCTTTAAAAGCATTTGGTTCAGATGAAATTTACGTTGAAAAATTGATTGAACGTCCGAAACATATCGAAGTTCAAATCATCGGGGATGCCCACGGCAATATCGTTCATTTGTTTGAACGCGATTGTTCCGTGCAACGCCGTCACCAAAAAGTCGTCGAAGTCGCGCCGTGTGTCACGTTATCGGACGAAGGACGCCAAAAGATCTGTGAAGCAGCGGTAACGTTGATGAAGCATGTCGGCTATGAGAATGCCGGTACGGTTGAATTTTTAGTGACACAAGACGAGTCCTTCTATTTCATCGAAGTCAATCCGCGTGTTCAAGTCGAACATACGATTACGGAAATGATTACGGGCATTGATATCGTCCAGACACAAATTCGAGTCGCGGAAGGGGAATCACTACATAGTGACCTGGTGGGTATTCCTGCGCAAGAAAATATTCAAATGTTAGGTTTCGCCATTCAGAGCCGGATTACGTCCGAAGACCCGGAGAACGGCTTCCTGCCGGATACGGGAAAAATCAAAGCATACCGTTCACCAGGCGGTTTTGGCGTTCGTCTTGACGGCGGAAATGCCTATGTCGGTGCTGAAATCTCGCCTTATTACGATTCCTTGCTCGTTAAGATTTCGACACACGGCTTAACATACGATCAAGCCGTTGCTAAAATGAGCCGAAACTTAAGCGAGTTCCGGATCCGGGGAATTAAAACCAACATCCCATTCTTAAGTAATGTTCTGAAGCACCACGCGTTCATCAGCGGAGATTACAATACATCGTTTATCGACGACACAAAAGAATTGTTCATCTTCCCGAAACGACAAGACCGTGGTACGAAGTTGCTGACATATATCGGAGAAGTATCCGTCAACGGTTTCCCGGGAATCGGCAAGATTGAAAAACCGCTTGCCCGCGACGTCCGGATTCCGAAAGATCTTCCGGCTGACTATCAAGCAGGTGCGAAAGCGATTCTTGATACGGAAGGCCCGCTTGGTGTCATCAACTGGCTGAAAGCACAAGAACGGGTTCAATTGACAGATACGACTTTCCGTGATGCGCATCAGTCGTTGCTTGCGACACGGATGCGGACAAAAGATTTAGTGGCAATTGCCGAGGCGGAAGCCAAACTGTTGCCGGAACTGTTCTCAGTAGAGGCCTGGGGCGGTGCAACGTTTGACGTGGCATACCGTTTCCTGTCAGAAGATCCGTGGGTTCGTTTGATGCAGTTGCGTGAAAAGATGCCGAATGTGTTGATTCAGATGTTGTTACGCGGAGCCAATGCAGTCGGCTATAAAAACTATCCGGACAATGTCATTCATGCATTCGTCAAGGAAGCCGCGCAAGCGGGTGTTGATGTGTTCCGGATTTTCGACAGCTTAAACAATCCTGAATCCATTCAGCTGGCCATCGATGCCGTCTTGCCGACGGGTAAAATCGCAGAAGCAGCAGTTTGTTATACAGGCGACTTGTTTGATGCGAACCGTCCGAAATATCATCTTCCGTATTACGTTAAACTGGCGAAACAACTCGAAGCGAGCGGTGCCCATATCATTGCCATCAAAGATATGGCAGGTCTGCTGAAACCGGAAGCTGCCTACGCATTAGTCTCGGCGTTAAAAGATGCTGTTGATTTGCCGATTCATCTGCATACGCATGATGCAAGCGGGAACGGTATTTACACGTATGCCCGAGCTGTTGATGCCGGTGTCGATATCGTTGACGTCGCCGCTTCAAGTATGGCGGGACTGACAAGTCAGCCTGCCGGAGGAAGTCTGATTCATGCCCTCAGTGGTCACAAGCGTCAACCGCTCGTTTCGGCACAAAAATTTGAGGAAGTGTCGGATTACTGGCAGGATGTGCGCCACCTCTATCAAGCATTTGAACTTGATATGTTAGCACCGAACCCGACGGTCTATGATCATGAAATGCCGGGCGGTCAGTATTCGAATCTTCAACAACAAGCGAAAGCCGTTGGACTCGCGGATCGCTGGTCGGAAGTCAAAACGATGTATGCCCGCGTCAACATGTTGTTCGGCGACATCGTCAAAGTGACACCATCTTCGAAAGTCGTCGGTGATATGGCCTTGTTCATGGTCCAACACCATCTGACGGAAGAAGATGTTCTGGAACGTGCCAGCAATCTTGACTTCCCGGATTCTGTCGTCGAATTGATGAAAGGCGAGCTGGGTACGCCACCGGACGGTTTCCCGAAACAAGTCCAAGCGGCAATCCTTAAAGGCGTTGAGCCGTTGACGGAACGTCCAGGGAAAATGATGGAGCCACTCAATTTTGATGCCATCAAACATGAGTTGTTCGAGAAACTGGAACGTCCGGTAACGGAATTCGATGCTCTGGCATATGCCTTGTATCCGAAGGTATTCCTTGATTACAGTTCGTATGTCACACGTTACGGGGATATCTCCGTTCTCGATACGAGTACGTTCTTCCACGGCATGCGTCTCGGGGAAACAATCGAAGTCGAAATCGAGCGTGGAAAAACACTGTACCTGAAGTTGATTCAAATCGGTCAACCGGACGATCACGGTGTCCGTGTCATCTACTATGAGATGAACGGCGTCCCGCGTGAAGTCGAAGTAAAAGATATCAGCATCAAAGAAAGTTCGTCGAGCCGTCCGAAGGCCGATCGTTCGAACCCGAAACAGATCGGTGCTTCGATGCCCGGTAGCGTCTTGAAGGTCCTGGTCGAACCCGGTACCCGGATTCGTAAGGGAGAGCAGCTGCTTGTGACGGAAGCAATGAAAATGGAGACGACGATTCAAGCACCAGAAGACGGTGAGGTTAAATCGGTTCATGTCAAAGAAGGCGAAGCTATCGCGAACCAAGATTTATTGATTGAATTCGTGTAATGCATAATATGTAACGCAGGATAAATACAGGGTGACGAAAACAGGCAAAACGCATGGCGGATTGCCTGTTTTTCGTTCATCGTCAGTTGATGGAGGAATGAATATGAATATCATCTGTTGGATTCGAAGTGATTTTCGGCTCGAGGACAATCATATGCTGGCACGAGCGGTCGACTATCTTGAAAAGGACGAACAGGCAAATGTCGAGTTCGTTTTCTGGGTGAACCCGGACTACATCGGAGAGTATGATGCGAGGCAACAGTATTTTTTTCAGGCACTCGAACATTTCGCAAAAAACTGCAAGACCCATGATATGCCGATCCGTTTCATTGAAGGACAGGAAAAGGATTTTCTCGAAGCAACGGAAATCGCTGATGTTCTGTTGTTTAACGCCGAGTACGTCGAACCGTTCAAGAGCCGTGACGACGGCATCATGAAAAAACGGGGCGATAAAAAAACGGAACGGTTGCTTGACCGCCATCTGCTTCATCCGCATGCCGTCAAAAAAAATGACGGATCCTATTACAAGGTATTTACACCGTATAAAAATGCTTTTTTGAAGAAAGATGTCGATAAACCGTATCCGGTCAAGCTGAATCTTTTAAAGGAACGTTATCACAAACGGCGGCAGAACAATGCCTTTATGCTGGATTATTTTAAGCGGGCGGCATCAGATACCGACTTCGCGGTCGGGGAAGAAACGGCTCGAAAACGTTTACGATCATTCCTTAAAAATAATTTATCTGCTTATGAGGAGCAACGGGATCTGCCGGCCGTCGACGGAACAAGCCTGATGTCCCGATATCTGCGGACTGGTGAAATCGGAATTCGGACGATTTTTGATGCGGTCCAGCAGGAACAGGATTCAAAAGGAAAACAGACCTATCTGACGGAATTGATCTGGCGGGAATTTTACTACACGATTCTCATGCATTATCCGGAATCCAAACGACTGCCGGTTAATGAACAGTATACGAAGATTGAGTGGGAAACGGATGAGAAGGGATTCAAAGCCTGGGCAGAAGGGAAAACCGGGTACCCGATCGTCGATGCAGCGATGCGTCAGCTCAATACGACTGGATGGATGCATAACCGCCTGCGAATGATTGTCGCATCTTTTTTGACGAAGGATTTATTAGTCGACTGGCAAAAAGGAGAACGCTACTTCCAACAGAAACTGGTGGACTATGAAGCAGCGTCGAATATCGGCGGGTGGCAGTGGGCGGCATCCGTCGGTACGGACGCTGTGCCGTATTTCCGTGTCTTCAATCCGACGACCCAGTCGAAGAAATTCGATAAGGATGGAACGTTCATCCGTACCTATTTGCCGGAACTGAAGGATTTGCCGAAAACATCGATTCATGAACCGACGGAACAACAACGAAAAGACTACGATTATCCGATGCCGATTGTCGAGCACGATATGGCCCGGAAACGAGCGATTGCCCGTTTTAAATAAAGCGTATAAAAAAAGGGAGGCGGATAGTTGAAAAATCCGCTTCCCTTTTTAGTTGAAGGTTTAATCAGCGCAGTCTAGAATCCTTTTTCCGGGTCCGGAACGCATGGTAAGCGAGATACGAAATGACTCCGAAGTAGCAGGTGATCAGGAACGCATGTAATAAAGGCACATACGTCGCATGTCCGCCGAGCACGATCCAGGCACCGGTTGCGACCTGACACGAGATGAAGAAAGTTGCGAACAGCATACCTGTCCGTGATGTCCGGTGTTTGAGGCGAATCGCCGTATAGTGAACAAACAACGTATAGAAGAACAGCAGTCCGGCCAGAATCCGGTGAATCATCTGAACCCAGGCTTCAAACGTCATCGTCGGTTGCGAACAGACCGGCCAACCGACACAAGCATACGTCGCGCCGACGTGGCGGACAAAAGCGCCGGTATAGACGACGACTAATGTATAAACCAACAAGCCGTACAGCAGTTTACGCAAGAACGCTGGGACCGATTCCCTGAATTCTTGACCGGGTCGTTCCATGATTAAAATCGTCAAGATGAGTAAGGAAGCAAAAGAAATCAAGGAAATACCGAAATGTAAGGCCATGACGAGATCGGACTGTTGCCAGACGACAGCGCCCGCACCAACGATTGATTGAATCAACATAAAGATAAAGGCAAGGAAAGCAAAAATCTTTATATCGAGACGATCTTTGAAAGCGACGAGTGTCCACAGGCATAAGGCAATGATCAATAAACCAACGACTCCCGTCACAGCGCGGTGACTATACTCAATCATCGTTTCGACACTAGGGTTAGTCGGAATCAGTTCACCGTGACAAAGCGGCCAATCGGTTCCGCATCCGTTTCCGGAATCCGTTTTCGTGACAGTTCCTCCCATGAGAAGAACAATCATCATTGTGAATGTGACAAATGCTGAAAAAATCGAAAGTTTTCGATTCAAACGCAGCCACCACCTTTCTAGGAAAAATACATGATACTTGAAATACCTAGCAATAGTATCGCATAAAAAATATCGAAACGCTTGCAATCTTTTAGAAGAACGCTATTCTAATATTAGGTAAATATGGTGAACTGTGAGGTAAATCACATACATTTCACATTTTGTTCATTATGTCGAAAGTATTTTCATACGTCATGACCTTGAATATGTGGTATCTTTTATAGAGAAAAGGACGTTTCGTGGCGTGTCTGTGTTATTTCTGTGAAGAAAATACGTGTATCCTACGTACAGAAAGAGCACAGGCGGTTAGAAGGAGGAAACAACATGGCGAAAGTAAACGGGGAGACCCTGGACATCATGATCGAGCAGTCGGATCAGCCGACGTTCAAGGACTATGTCTCCCTAGCAAAGATGGGAATCGTTCGTGCGAATCTCATCACTGTCTTCGCAGGTTATGTCGTGGCAGCATCATACTTAACGGATGATGTTCTACTCTACTTGTGGCAGACGAAGTTGACATTATTGTGGACGCTTCTCGGAAGTGGTCTGGTCATTGCCGGTAGTTGTTATCTCAATAACTACATCGACCGTGACATCGATTATAAGATGGAGCGGACGATGGGGAGACCGAGTGTAACCGGTAAGATGGACGGGCAACGGATATTGGCATTAGGACTTGGCATACTGGCTACCGGTACCGTCCTGTTGCTGATCGTTAACCATGTCGCGGCAGTTTTCGGATTGATCGGTTCGTTTGTCTACGTCGTCATCTATACGATGTGGTTGAAGCGGACACATACGATCAATACAGTCGTAGGTGGTATTTCAGGAGCAGTGCCACCGATCATTGGATTTGCGGCAGTCACTCCGACACTTCATATCGATGCATGGATTTTGTTTCTCATCATGTTCGTATGGCAACCGCCTCACTTCCTTGCGCTCGCCATGAGACGGACGGAAGAGTACCGCGCTGCCGGTATTCCAATGTTACCTGTCGTCAATGGTTTTGCGATCACGAAACGACAAATTGTATGGTGGATTGCAGTTTTACTCCCATCATCACTTCTCCTTGCGCACTACGGCATCATTTATATGCTGGTCATGGCTGTGCTCGGCGGATACTGGCTCTACATGGGACTGAAAGGTCTCAAAATCAAGGAAGAACAAGCTGAGATTAAGTGGGCTTCGAAGATGTTTTTCTTCTCGCTCTTTTATTTCACGGCTTGGATCGTGACGGTCGTACTCGTTTCTCTCTAAAACGATTTGACATACTTCACGGACACCATTGAAGAAAGAAAAAAATTGGGGAAAAGAAAGTGGGGATGGTTGTGAAAAAATCAGGAAAAATGCTCTTCCGGCTTCTTCCGATCGGTTTGATGGCATTATTGTTATCAGGTTGTGGAATCCCGGAATTGTCCGCACTACAGCCTCGCGGGGAAGGCGCACAAATGCAACTTGAAATCATTAAGCTCAGCTTATGGGTCATGTTGTTTGTCCTTGCGATTGTAGCAGTCATCTATATTTACGTACTTATGAAATTCCGTCGTAAAGCTGGAGACAACACTGTTCCGAAACAAGTGGAAGGAAATCATACACTTGAAATCATTTGGACAGTCATTCCGATTCTCTTGTTAGTCGTTCTTGCCGTACCAACCATCAAAACGACGGTTGAATTAGCAGATGCGAAAGAAGCGAAGAAAAATGAAGTCATCAACGTTACAGCCAACTTGTACTGGTGGGAGTTCGAATATCCAGACAAAGGTGTTTCAACAGGACAAGAACTCGTTATTCCAGTCGGAAAACGTGTCGCTGTCAACTTAACTTCAAAAGACGTCATCCACTCATTCTGGGTACCGGCTCTTTCTGGTAAGACAGATACAAACCCGGGTCTCGATAACGAGATGTGGTTACAAGCACAAGAAGCCGGAACATACTACGGTAAATGTGCCGAGTTATGTGGACCTTCACATGCATTGATGGACTTCAAGGTCATCGCGCTTGAGCAAGATGATTACGATGCATGGCTTAAAGACATGAAATCAGCTAAAGAAGCAGAAACAAAACAATTGGATGCAAAAAACAAAAAGAACTGGACGACTGGCGAGCAAGTTTACGCACAAAACTGCCTCAGCTGTCACGGTGGCGGGAAAGTCGCGCCAAGCTTAACAAACTTTGGTGATCGTCAGCGTATCGCTGGATACCTCGACCATGACAAAGAAAATCTCGAAAAATGGATTCGCAATCCGCAAAAAGAAAAACAAGGAACAAAAATGCCTGGTTTCTCTGAAGATAAGATTAGCGATGAAGAGTTAAGCGAACTTGCAGACTACCTATTGGACAAAAAGCTCCAATAATATTTAAGGGGGAATCATAGTGGGGACACATACTATGGGTATGCCGAAGAAAAAAACCGGCATCATGGACTGGCTAACGACAGTCGACCATAAAAAAATCGGGGTTCTCTATATCATCTCTGGATTGTTTTTCCTTCTGGTTGGTGGCGTAGAAGCCTTAATGATTCGTTTTCAATTGATTAAACCGATGAACGATTTCGTCAGCGGTGAATTATTTAACCAGTTGATCACGATGCACGGTACGACCATGATCTTCCTGGCAGCCATGCCGATGTTGATCGGCTATATGAACGCTGCTGTTCCGCTTCAAATCGGAGCACGTGACGTTGCGTTTCCGTTTTTAAACGCACTTGGTTTTTGGTTGTTCTTCTTCGGGGGAGTTTTGTTGAACCTGTCATGGTTCTTCGGCGCAGCTCCGAACGCAGGGTGGACAGCATATGCTCCGCTTTCAACTGTTCCGGAATCTCTCGGTGTTGATTTCTACTCACTCGGATTACAGATTTCTGGTTTCGGTACACTCATGGGGGGGATTAACTTCCTCGTTACGATTTTGAACATGCGTGCACCAGGTATGAAACTGATGCGGATGCCATTGTTCACATGGACAGCATTCGTTGCATCAGCATTGATCGTTTTCGCATTCCCGCCACTTACGGTCGGATTGTTCCTCTTGACGTTTGAGCGTCTGTTCGGGGCACATTTCTTCGATCCGGCAGCCGGTGGTAACATCGTCATCTGGGAACACCTTTTCTGGATTTTCGGTCACCCGGAAGTATACATCTTGATCTTACCGGCCTTCGGTATCTTCTCTGAAATCATTCCTACATTTGCCCGTAAACGTCTCTTCGGTTACACGACGATGGTCTTTGCGACAATGTTAATCGGTTTCTTAGGATTCATGGTTTGGGTTCACCACATGTTCACAGTCGGACTTGGTCCAGTTGCGAACGCAATCTTCGCGGTTGCGACAATGGCGATCGCCGTTCCGACCGGGGTCAAAATCTTCAACTGGCTCTTTACGCTATGGGGCGGTAAATTGACGTTCCCAGTTGCGATGCTCTATTCGGTTGCCTTCATCCCATCATTCCTTGTTGGTGGTATGACAGGGGTTATGCTTTCTGTTGCTCCTGCCGATTATCAGTATCATGACAGCTACTTCGTAGTTGCCCACTTCCACTACGTTATCGTTGGTGGGGTTGTCTTCGGCCTCTTCGCAGGTCTGTACTACTGGTTCCCACTCATGTTCGGGAAACAGCTCAACGAGTTCTGGGGTAAAATTCAATTCTGGTTGTTCTTCATCGGCTTCCACTTGACGTTCTTCCCGCAACACATTCTCGGTCTGACTGGTATGCCACGTCGTGTCTTCACGTACTTGCCAAACCAAGGCTGGGAAACAATGAACTTACTGTCATCAATCGGAGCAGCCTTCATGGGTGTCTCGACAATCGTTCTTGTCGTATCCATCGTTGCAGCATTGATGTCAAAAGAATACGTTAAACGTGACGTCTGGGGCGACGGTCGTACCCTCGAGTGGACGCTTCCTGTTCCAACTCCAGAGTACAACTTTGCACAGATTCCACTTGTTAAAGGTCTTGACACATACTGGCTCGAAAAAATGGCTGGAAACAAAACGGTTTCGGTTTCGGAAGAAGTCGGCGATATCCACATGCCTAACAACTCGATCCTGCCATTCGTCATGTCAGTCGGTTTATTCCTTGCCGGTCTCGGATTCATTCTTCGCCTTGACTACGGTACAGTAGGTCTGATCATCGCCTTGATCGGTCTTGCGATGACACTCTTCGCAATGTTCCTCCGTTCTTGGATTGACGATGAAGGATACTACATCCCGAAAGCGGAAATCGAAAAAGATCTACGCCTTGAAGCTGAAAAGGAGGCGAAGTAAGATGGGACATCATTCAGTACCAAACAACCCGATCACGGGTATTCCGGATCATGTTGAAAAAGCAACACTTGAGGGTAAGAATAAATATGTAGCCTTCTGGTTCTTCCTTGGAGGAGAGACGACATTGTTCGCTTCTCTCTTCGGGACGTACATCGGTTTGCACAACTCTGGTGCAAAAGAAGGATTACGCAGTTACGATATTTTTGAAATGGGTCTTGTCTTCATCATGACGATGCTCCTTCTCACAAGCTCACTGACAAGTGTTCTTGCGATGATGGCGATGAAACGTAATGATGTCAAGAAAATGAAAATGTGGTTGATCATCACGCTAGCACTCGGTTTAGGGTTCCTGAGCGGTGAGATCTATGAGTTCAATCATTATTACCACATTGGTCACACGTTTACTTCAAGTGCTTTTGGATCAGCCTTCTACACACTCGTTGGTTTCCACGGAGCACACGTTTTGTTCGGTCTCCTCTGGATTTCGACATTGTTGATCCGGAACTGGAACCGCGGCATCACGGTTGTCAACGCACCGAAATATTATGTTTCAAGTCTTTACTGGCACTTCATTGACGTCGTCTGGGTTTTTATCTTCTCAGTCGTCTACCTCATGGGGATGGTGAAATAAGATGGAAAAACACGAGCCGCAATTAACACGTAATCAAGTTGAACTCGAGATGAAAGCAGATCGCAGCCGCGAGATGCAGTTACAACTCACAAGTTTTGCTTTGATGATTTTTCTCACACTGATTGCTTTTGGTGCGGTCATGGCAGAACTCATGCCACACTGGGCAGCTGGTGGATTTTTAATCATCATGGCAATCGTTCAAGTTTACTTGCAACTTTATATGTTCATGCACATGAACAATAAAGGCAACACTTGGATCAAAGTCATGATGGCACTCGGCGTCTTCGTCGCCTTGACGATTGTCGCGACACTCCGTCTTTTGATCTGGTAATCAATTGTGACCATTCTGCTAACGTTTAGCAGGATGGTCTTTTATTTTGGAATCGTTTTATGAGAAACCTTTACAATGAAATAGGGGAACGGTAATCTTAATCTGTAGGAAAAAGGAACGGGGTGAAAAACATGTTAGGCAATTTAAGGGGATCCTTATCACAATTCGACTGGACCGTTTTATGGAGTCCATACTATGCATTACTTTTAATTGGTATATATGTTTTATACGCTGTATTGACGGAAAAAATCCGTCGACCTGATGAAGCGGAGACGACATTAGGACAAAAGTTTTCGATGCTTGCGGCTTTGTTTGTCTATTACATCGGTTTTGGCAGCCCGCTTGATGTCTTGGCCCATATCACGTTCTCTGCTCATATGTTGCAGATGGTCTTCGTGTACATGGTGGCACCGCCGCTCTTGATGATTGCGATTCCAGGGTGGGTGTTCAAACGGTTGTTTGAGGTACCGTATCTTGGACGGACATTACGATTTTTCATTTTGCCGTTGATTGCACTGATTTTGTTTAATTCACTGTTTACGTTTTATCACATGCCCTTCATCTTTGATTACGTCCTGACGAACTATACGGTGCACCGGATTTTCCACGGGACATTGATTTTCCTCAGTATGACGATGTGGTATCCGATTATCGCACCGGTCAATGAAGAAGACAGCTTGTCGGATTTGAAGAAAATGGTTTATATCGTCGCCAATGGTGTTTTGTTGACGCCGGCGTGTGCGTTCATGATCTTTAGTCAAAGTTTCCAGTACGACGCCTATCAGGATCCGGCAACATTCGCAAAAGTATTAGCATACTGTATGCCGAATAATGATTTGAATGGACTCAACATGGAACGGCTGTTCGGAACAACAAAAGATTTGCTCGAAGACCAGCGTTTTGGTGGGGTTCTCATGAAACTTGGTCAAGAGTTAGTGTATGGGCTGTTCTTTGGTCTGACATTCTTTACTTGGGTCAGACGTTCTAAAAGTACTGCTGTCGATGAAGGTATGTCCTTCTCGCCAAAAGCGGATTAAATTGGGGGAAGTTGGAACATGAGTTATTTGCCGTTGATTTGTGTCTCGTTGATTGTCATCAGTGCGATTTTTGTCGCAATCGGTTGGTTTTTGATTGCGCAGACACGCCGAAATATGAAAGCACACCAATTCGTGATGACGATTGCTGCTGCATTAGCCTTACTATTCTTCATCATGTACGCGTTACGGACGATTCTGCTCGGTAACACGGCGTTTGGAGGACCGGATACGGTCAAACCGTACTACACAGGATTTTTGATTTTCCACATTTTGCTCGCGACATCAGGTGGTGTCCTTGGACTGATGGCTCTGTTCTTTGCCTATAAGAAAAACTTTGCAAAACACCGTAAAATCGGTCCGAAAGCATCGGTCATTTGGTTTTTAACGGCGATTACAGGTGTGATCGTCTACTGTCTGTTATACGTGGTCTACGAGCCGGGAGAGACAACAAATGTGTTCCGGGCCGTCTGGAACCATTAAGGAGGTCTTGATTTGAAGAAAAACAGTTATTTGACTGTCGCCGCAGTCGTGTTGATTTTAGTAGCTGCAGCAGGCGGGTATTATTACTTCTTCATGAAAGAAAAATTACCCGTCATCGCGGAGCCGACACCATTTGAATTGACGAATGCAGTCGATGGGAAACAGTTTAGTTCGGAAGATGGAAAAGTCAAAGTACTGACGTTTTTCTACTCGAACTGTCCGGATATCTGTCCGTTGACGTTAAACGATTACCGTAAACTCGAAAAGCAGTTACGTGCGGAAGAGTTGTACGGAACAGATGTCGAACTGGTCGCGGTCACGGTCGATCCGAAAGTAGATACACAAAAAGTATTGAAAAAGTATGCTTCGAACTTTGAAGCAAATGCAGAAGGCTGGAAAGTGTTGACGGGAGATGATGTCGTCATTGATCGTCTGACACGCCAATTGAATTTCTATTATTCAAAAGCAGAAAGCGGCTTAGTCACACACGGTACGCAGATGTTCATACTCGACCGGGATAATAAAGTCCGGGCAATCTCTTCAATGGCAAAAACGACAGACGAACCGGTCGACTTAGAGGAAGTAATGACATCGGTCAAACAACTTGCGAAGGAGTGAATTCCGTGATGGAACAGCAGTATCAAGTAACGGGCGCAGTAACGGTCTCGGTTCAAGCGATTGAAGAACTTTTACTCTGTACAGTCCTTGATTTCGGTGCGACGGTAGCCCGGATCAAACGGTTATCCGGAGATTCGGTTTCGTTCAGCTTGAAAGTCCAGGTCGACGCCACACGGCTTCCGGACTTGTATCACTATTTGCGTGAACAAGTAAACATCCAATTAGGGGAAGATGTGTTGGACTATCTTCAGTTGGTAGCCAAGTAACCGGGACTCCTCGATTTCAGTGGGATATCCGTAAAAAGTAAAGGAGGCACTTTCTCGATTCGTGAGGAGGTGCCTCCTTTTTAGATAATTGTTACGCAATAAAAAAATCAAAATCCACGAAAGGTGAATTTTGATTCGTTGAGTGCTTATTTTTCGAGTGTTTCAAGCAATGCAGTTAAGCGGCGCTCGCAGTCTTTGACGATCTCAGGAGGGAACTCCTCATCGTATTCGACGCCGTGCGGATAGTAATGTTTTCCGAGTAACGGTGTCAACATCCGAACGACTGCTTGACGGTCTTCGATCTCACCTTGGATGGCATAGACCGGAATACGGAGGTAAAATACCTCGCCCGTCGATTGTTTTTCGTATTTCATGTCATACATGGCACGCTCATAATCCCATTGTCCTTCGCGGACGAAACGGTGATGCGCCATAATCGTTTCGAGTAACCCGAACTTCATTTCCTTATTTTCGATTCCGAACTGTTCAAACTTCATGTGTGAATCCCCCTATACCCCAGTTTGCTAGTGTACACTAGTCTTTCCAAGCTATCATACCATAATGAAACTACCGATAAAGAAAAAGTTGTGAAGTCAATTTGAAGAATTCATGAACTTCCGTATTTTCGCTCAACGTATTCAAGAATCGTATCCGGTGCATGGATGCCGAGGTGATTTAATCCTTCTCCGCCGAAGAAAACGTTAAATTCAAGCACATAAATATGACCGTCTCGGAAAATGAGATCAAATCCGGCATGATCGATATCGAGTTGCTTGGCGAGAGTCAGCACAAAATCAAGTGCCTCCTGTGGAATGTTCTCGAAATCAAGGACACCCCCTTGAGCGACGTTATTCAAAAACTCGGTACCGCCGACCCGCCAATAAGCAGCGAGAACCTGATCGCCGACGACGACGACACGTAAATCCTTTTCATTCGGAATATATTCCTGTACATAAAACGTATCATGTTGCGCCACGTATTTATCCCAGTCCGCGTCATTTTTGATCAGATGGACGCCTTGACCCATGGAACTGCGGACGGTCTTGGCGACGAACGGAAAACTGAACTGATCGAGCACACGGGAAATCGTGAATTCGTTTTTTCCGTAAATTTCTGTCCGGGGAATATTGTCGGGAATAACGGTTTTGAAAATCCGTGTCATTTCGATTTTATCGTGCCCTAAATGGAATGTTGCCGCTGACGGGAAAATCGGTTTTTTCATTCCGTAGATAATAGAATGGATCTGCCAATATTCCGGAAACAAGATAACATCTGCCTGGGCGATTTTATTTAATGAATCAAAATGATAATCCGACTTCGCATGCTCGGTTTTGATACCAATCGTCCGGAACATGTTAAATGATAAAAATTGCATACAATTCATTCCTTCCTTCTGAACAAATTATACACAATTCAGCGTGCTAGGAGCGAGATAAATGTTATGATATGATGGTTAAGTTAAGGAGGAGATTCGTTGTGATTTATTCAGATAAAACAATCGACCTCATCAACGCAGCGGAAGACCTTGCATACTCTCTCTCGCAAAGCGAAACAGGTCAAGCATATAGATTAGCAAAACAGGCACGTGCAAACTCAAGACAAGCACAGGACGTCATTCGTGATTTTAACCGCATTAAGGAAGAATACGAATTGGTGCAACGATTTGGCCGGTATCATCCGGACTATCAAACCATCACAAAAAAAGTGCATGAAATTAAACGTGCGCTTGATTTACAGGAAGAAGTCGCACAGTTTAAGAAGGCGGAGAAGCAATTGGAAACGCTCCTCGGGCAAGTCAGTCTCGTCCTGGCCGGACAAGTCTCTCCTCAAATCAAAGTACCGACCGGAAATCCATTTTTCGATCAGGGATGCGCAGGCGGGTGTTCGACTGGCGGAAGCTGCAGCTGTAGCGGTTAAGAACGACACAAGGGAGGAACGGTGTGTGATCAAGGATCGAATCGGACTTATCGTCTATGTCAATGCGTTGAAGGCCTCACGTCAATTGCGTCGGTTCGGAAATGTCTATTTCACTTCAAAACGGGAACGGTACGTTTTCTTATACGTTGATTTGGAACGGCATGAACAGATAGTTGAACGGATTACGGAACTGCCGTTTGTCGAGAGCGTCATTCGATCAGAACGGCCGTTCATCAGCGAAACGTATGCGAATAAAAAAGGTAAGATACAAGAAGAAGTCTAACAGGTAGAGCGATGAGGTCATCCTCGTCGCTCTTTTTTGAAAGGATGAGAAGGCATGCGGGTCATATCAGGAGAACGAAAAGGTACACGAATCAAAGCGGTTCCGGGAGCTCAGACACGACCGACGACAGATAAAGTCAAGGAATCCTTATTCAATGTCATCGGACCGTATTTTGACGGAGGGAAGGCGCTTGATTTATTTGCAGGAAGCGGAGGTCTCGGAATCGAAGCTTTATCCCGGGGATGCGATGAAGCTGTTTTTGTCGATCAACATTTTAAAGCGGTTCAAACGATTAAAGAAAATTTACAAACAACACGTTTGACGGAGCGGAGCCGTGTCTTAAAAAAAGACGTGACGGTGGCCTTGGCGGAACTGGCGGGCGAATCGCCCTTTAAATTGATTTTTCTCGACCCCCCGTATGCGAAGGAGCAACTCGCCGAGCAAGTGGCCTACATAGAGCAACATGACATGCTGACGGACAACGGCGTTATTGTTTGTGAACATGGATCAGAAACGGAGTTACCCGATGTCATCGGCCGTTTGCAGGTCATCAGACGGCTGCAGTATTCTACGGTCATCTCGATTACATTGTATGAATTTACAGAACTGGAGGAACAAGCATGAAACGAATCGCCATCTGTCCCGGGAGTTTTGATCCCATCACGAACGGGCATCTTGATATCATTGAACGGGCAGCGCCGATTTTTGACGAAATCATCGTTGCCGTATTAAACAATTCCTCCAAGCAACCGTTGTTTTCAGTTCAGGAACGGATGGAGCTGATTTCAGAAGTGACGGAACATTTACCCCATATCAAAGTCGATGCTTTTAACGGGCTACTTGTTGATTATGCTTCGACGGTCGGAGCGGATGTCATCGTCCGTGGCTTGCGCGCCGTGTCGGATTTCGAGTATGAGATGCAAGTCGCGTCCATCAATAAAAAAATGAATGATCAAATCGAGACGTTATTTATGATGACGAACAACCAGTATTCATTTTTAAGTTCATCGATCGTCAAGGAAGCAGCCAAATACGGAGCATCGGTTGCCGGTCTCGTGCCTCCTGCCGTCGAAGAAGCATTACGTCATAAATACAGCGAAGGAGAATTAAGATGAAGGCTTGGAAACCGGCACTGGCTGCTGTTCTCGCAGCGATGATTGCTTTTTTTGTTCCGCTTCCGTATTTCATTTCCTATCCCGGGGACGCGACATCGACAGAGCAGCTGATTGACGTCAAAGGGGCGACAAAAGAACCGGGTGACCTGATGATGCTGACGATTGCCCAGCGGCGGGCGACACCCTATTTTCTCGTAGAGAGCCTGTTTCTGCCGTTTGCGGACCGTTCGAGCGTCAGTGACTATCTATATGACGGCGAGTCGGATGCGCAGTATGAGAAACGTCAGAAGCTTTACATGGAAGAAGCCCAACATAACGCTACGATTGAAGGGTATGAACTTGCAGGGAAAAAAGCGACGGTCGATTTCAAGGGGATTTATGTCTCGGGAATCATTCCGGATGGTCCGGCAGACGGGAAGTTAAAAGCCGGGGATCAGATTACGACGGTTGGCGATAAAGCGATTACTTCGTTGGGCAGTTTCATGAAAACGATCAGCAGCAAAAAAGCAGGAACGAAAGTAAAGCTGACATACCTACGAAACAAAAAACAACGACAGACGAGCATTACCGTCAGTCAGCTGACAAAGGGATCGGAGCGGGTCGGACTGGGAATTTATGAGCCGCTTCCGATATCTTCCGTAAAGACAGATCCGGAAGTCGATTTTAACGTCAAGGATGTCGGCGGTCCATCGGCCGGAATGATGTTCACGCTCGAAATTTATGATCAACTGACGAAAGGCGATTTAGCCAAAGGATATAAAATTGCCGGAACCGGTACGATTGAAGAGGGCGGAAAAGTCGGTCCGATCGGCGGAGCGTGGCAAAAAGTTGTCGCGGCAGACGAAGCCGATGCAGAAATCATGTTTGTCCCGGCGGGTGAAAATTACAAAGAAGCAAAACCGTCAATCCAAAAAATCGAGACGAGTATGAAACTCGTCCCGATCAAGACAGTGGAAGATGCACTGGATTATTTGGAAACACTGCCGGCAAAATGAGCGAAGCGGCGATGTTCTTCAAGCCTGTCATAACGAGCCAAGGGCACAGCGTATGCTGCTGTGACTTGGCTTTCTTTGATGAGCCAGGGATGTTTCTCGAATGTCGAAATGACCGGAATACGCTGTTTGATTTCGCGTAAGGCGAGACGTCCTTTGTCATTGAAGGCCAATGGACGGACGTAGTCGATCCGGTCGAATGCGATATTTTTGAACTCGCTTGATTTAGATGACGTCAACAGGTAGATCAGGACACGCTGCAGGCTGGTCCGGGTGTAACGACGTGTTTTAACAGCCGTCATGAAGTTATCGAACGTCTCGTTTTTACGTGCTCCTTCAATCAAGCGCGGGGCCAAAGAGGAATCGATCCCGTTAAATTGCATTAAATCATCGAGAGGGGTTGTCAGAAGGCGGTGGCGGATAAAAGGATAGTAGGGCTCAAATGAAGCAAAGACCGCATTCCGCAGCGTCTCAGCGGTCAGTTCCGGTAAACCGATCAATGAGTGATGCGTTGCGTGATAAGCACGGATTGCCGTGGCACTCATGATGTCACCGGTGGAAAGATCATGGTAGCCGCTCCCAATGCGTTTTGTCGTGTGCAAGGTGATCGTCGAGGCAGCCCGGGCGTAATAATATCCGAGTGTATTATTTGGTGTCGTCAAGTCCAGTGTCGTCGTCATCTCCCGGAATGCATGACTGGCGGCTGTTGCAGACGATAATCCACGGGCTAACCCTTCCTGCATCAGTTCTTGATAACGCGGAGTCGCTTCCTGGTTTTCGGCAGCAGCCTCGATGAACGGCTCCAATTGACCGCATTCACTCCCGAACGATAAACTTTCCGCACCAATCGTCTCGGCAATCGTGACTCCCCCGAGGGCGAACCGGTCGGCCCGTTGGACGGCGAAATAAAACGGAAGTTCGAGGACGAGATCGATTTCGCCACTCGCGACTGCCGCCTGCGCCCGGGTCCATTTGTCTGTAAAAGCCGGTTCACCGCGCTGTGTGAACGTTCCGCTCATGATGGCGACAATCAAATCAGCGCCTGTTTCTTGACGTGCGATTTTTGCTTGATAAAGGTGTCCGTTGTGAAACGGATTGTACTCAGAAATAATTGCAGTCATTCTCATGAAACTTTCTCCTTTGCAAACCGAATTAAGTGCGGTAATATGGATGAAGACGTCCAAAAGTGTTCGTTCTCTAGCGATTTCAGTGTAAAGAAAAAACATTGACAAAACAAGATGTCCTCTCTATAATTCATATTGTTGCAATTGAGGTGATTCGGATGAAATGGTCCCTGATGCAATTGAATAAATTGCGCAATCTGGGTCAACTTCAGGTTAACGAGACGATTGAGCTTCCTGAGCTCATCGCCCTCCATCCGGATATCCGGGCGGTGCAACCTGTGCACGTTCGTGCAAATGCATCGTTTACATCGAATCAATTAATATTCAATCTCCGGATTACAGGCGAAATGACGCTTCCGGATGCCCGGACGCTGAGTGACGTCGCGTACCCGTTCGAGATTGAATCCATCGAGTCGTTCCTGCTCGAGGTTGATGCTGTTCCGAGTGATTCGGATGACATCAACTTACCGAACGGGAATACGGTTGATCTTCAACCACTCGTGCAAGAATTGATTTTACTTCATGTGCCAGTGCAAGTGCATGGGGATGATGAAGAAAATCAGTTGGTTCAAGGGGAAGGCTGGACGGTTCTCTCTGAAGAAGCGCCAGAAGAAGCTGAACCAAAAATTGATCCGCGACTTGCGGGTCTCGCTCAGTTCTTTAAAAAAGATCAGGATTCCTAATCTTTTCATAAAAAGACGAGTGTATTTTTTCAAGGAGGTGGACAACGATGGCAGTACCATTCCGCAGAACGTCGAAAACACGCAAACGTCTTCGCCGTACTCATTTCAAACTCCGTGTACCAGGTATGGTCGAGTGCCCAAACTGTGGTGAAATGAAACTTTCACACCGCGTTTGTAAAGCATGTGGCTCGTACAAAGGTAAAGAAATCGTCAGCAAGTAAGCTGAATGATCGGTATAAAAGCGACCCTAGAATCGAGCAATCGGTTTGACAGGTCGCTTTTTTTGATGAAAGAAGGAGCGTGGACAGATGAGTCAAGTAGGAATCATCGGTGCCGGATCGATTGGATTATTAATCGCATCCTACCTTGCAGAACAGCACAGTGTGACACTCTATACGAGACAAACGACAGGGCATGAAATCAAGATTATCCGGGATAATCAAGTCAGCCGACCTGTAGAGGTGCGGCCGCTTGAACAATTCGAGTCACAAGACTTGGTGTTCGTGACGACAAAGTCGTATGATATAAAAAGTGTGATGCCTTAT
This sequence comes from Exiguobacterium sp. s138, assembly GCF_018618775.1. NCBI lineage: Bacteria > Bacillati > Bacillota > Bacilli > Caryophanales > Exiguobacterium > Exiguobacterium sp. s138. Next base: position 80,107 of record NZ_JACSMW010000002.1, read on the forward strand.
CTGACGAACGGAAAGATGCCGGTCATGTTCTTACAGAACGGGATGGGGCATGTGAAAGAAGCGGAGCAAGTACCGCAGGCGTTGTTCGGGATCGTCGAGCATGGTGCCATGAGAACGGGACAATACGCGGTCCGACATACCGGAATGGGACGGATCCGCTACGGGCGGGTACCCGTCGCGATGCTCGAGGCGACACCGTTGCAGTTTGAGTATGTTCCGGACATCGCGCAGGTCATGTTAACGAAATTATTCATGAACGCCGTCATCAATCCATTAACTGCCTATTACCGGATTACGAACGGTCAATTACTGGAAGCACCTTACGCTGAAAAGGCACACGGTATTTTTGAAGAGTTGCGGAACGTCTTTCCGGAGCATCCGATCAGCTATGAAGAAATCGAACAGGTCATCAGACGAACCGCGCTGAATCGTTCGTCGATGCTTCAAGATATAGAGCAGGGAAGACAAACGGAAATTGAGCCGATTGTCGGTTTTGTCCTGGAACACGCGGTGAATCCGACACCCTTACTGACTTTTTATTTTAATCAGATTAAATCTCAGGAAAAAAGAGGGGATTCGATGTGACGTGGTTTATTATTTTTCCAATCTTCAGCTTAGTTAGCTTATACCTTATTTTTTTGATGGTCTTTCGCCAACACGGAAAAGCAGTCCGGTTGGCGCTTGATTTAGGTACATTCATCGTATTGTATGGAATTCACGTCGCCTTGATTGCCCTGACCGGTCAAAATTATTTAGGGTGGCTGTTAATCGCCGTCCTCTTGATTTTTGCAGTCAATGCCTTATGGCAACGGATCAAAAAGGTGGATGTGGATTATATACAGATGATTCGACACAGTTGGCGGATTACGATCTTGATTGCTCTTCCGGTTCAGTTGACGCTGTTTGGAATCGGAATTCAACAACTGTTCATTCATTGATTTTGTCAGAAAGAAGGGATTTTGTTTGAAGGTACAATCATTTGACGCCTTGTATGATGAAGATTCATTGATGCAGAAAGCTTCCCGTCAAGAATTTTCGAAATACGTTGATCATATTGGAACAGAAGGAATGCAGGCAAGAAGCGGCCTGTTGCAAGAAAGGCAGTATCCGCATCTGAATGCGCTTGTCGATGAATTGATGCGGCAAAACCCCCGGCTGAACGACAGCCTGAAGGAACGCCTCGAACTGTTGCGGACAGGTGAGGCGCAAGTCGTGATCACCGGTCAGCAAACGGGAATCTTCGGCGGGCCGATGTATGCCGTTTATAAATTGCTGACCTGTCTAAAGGTTGCCCGCCAAACGGAAGAACTGCTGAATCGTCCGGTTCTCCCGATTTTTTGGCTCGCAACCGAAGACCATGATTTTGATGAAATCAATCATCTGATTGTACCGACACATGATTTCCGGACACGCAAACTGGCAATCCAGGCACCGGATTCGATTTCGCGTTCTGTCAGTCGGCTGGCATTTGACCAGACGGCCGTCAAGGATATCGTTCGTCAGGCACTATGTACCGAACGGGAAACACCGTATACAAAAGAGTTACTGGCACTGTCGGACCGGTTAATCGAATCGAGTACGACATACGGAGAGTTTTTTGCTTCGTTCATGGGAGAACTTGTCGATCACGATATCATCTTCTTTGATGCAGATACGGAAGCAGTCCGCCAGCTTGAAATTCCGTTCTTCGAACGATTGATTCAGGACAATGCTGAAATCCGGCAAGCGTTATCGAAAGGCATCCAAGAAACAACCGAGTTGCCGGATACCTTTTTAAACGAAGAAGCGGCCCATCTGTTTGTGGAGGATATCGGACGTGATTTATTGTATCCGGGACAAGATTTTGTGACGAAACAAGGGAAGACCTATACGGAGCTTGAGCTGTTGGCATTACTGTATGCGAGTCCGGAACGTTTTTCAAACAGTGTCGTCACACGACCGTTGATGCAGGATTACTTATTCCCGACACTTGCTTACATCGGAGGACCGGGAGAAATTGCATACTGGACAAGATTACGGCCGTTGTTCCATCACTTCGATTGGACGATGCCGGTGCTGATTCCACGGATGGGAGCCGTCATGTTACAGGCGCGGGACGAGAAAGGACTTCGGCGTCATGGTCTGAGTCTCGAACAGGTGCTTCATACAGGCGTGCCGCTCACACCATTTGACGCGGCGGCAATAAAACGGCATTTGCATGACGCAACCCTCTTAGGAACAGTCCTGGTCGAGGAAGTCACGCGGATCGAACAACAGGAGTTGCGTACGACGGCTGTCGCAACGAAACTGAACAAACAGCTTCAACTTGCCGTAGAGACGATCGTCGATCAAAAGCGACGTCTCCATGAACAGGCGAATCGTTCGGACCGCGCCCTGCAGTATCAGTTGGCACCCGATCATGCACCGCAGGAACGGATTCATTCGATATTGCCTTGGCTGAACCGATACGGTTTGAATTTAGTTCAGACCTTACGGATGCACTATGAACAAACCGAGGCGGAACAATTGAAAATTATGCTCTAAACCTGCGAAATAAGCAGGTTTTTTTGTTTTTTTAACGAAAGATACACAAAAGTTCAAAAAATCAAGGAAACTGTCTCATTTTCGTAACGTTTTCAAGAAAGAATATGATACATTGAAAAAGAGTAACGTCCAGTTTGGACAGTGAAAGGTGAGGCAGCACATGTTTGAGCATGAAACAGTATTAAAATGGGAGTCCATTAAAGGGCTGAATATCAAACCTGACGGGATTTATGTCGATTGTACGTTGGGTGGAGCAGGACACAGTGAAGAAATCGTCAAGCAGTTGACGACAGGACATCTGTACGCGTTTGATCAGGACGATGTCGCACTGGCACATGCAGCAGAACGTCTCGCGGCGTATGAAGGTCGCTTTACTTTAATAAAAAGTAATTTCGTACATTTAAAAGAGGAATTAGAAGCACGATCCGTAACAAAAGTGGACGGGATTCTATTTGATCTCGGCGTATCTTCTCCACAATTAGACGAAGGCGAACGTGGATTCAGCTACAACTTTGACGCCCGACTGGATATGCGAATGGACCAAACGTCACCGCTGTCTGCTTATGAAGTCGTCAACGAGTGGCCGTATAACGATCTTGTTCGGATTTTGTTTACATATGGGGAAGAAAAGTTCTCCAAACAGATTGCCCGCAAGATTGAGAAGGCACGTGAGATTGCACCGATTGAAACGACATTTGAACTGGTCGAGTTAATCAAAGATGCGATTCCGGCACCAGCCCGCCGGAAAGGAGGGCATCCGGCCAAGCGGACGTTCCAAGCGATCCGGATTGCCGTCAATGACGAACTGAATGTTTTTGACCGAGCCGTGTATCAGGCGATTGACTTACTCGCTGTCGGTGGGCGCTTATGTGTCATCACCTTCCATTCGCTCGAAGACCGGATGTGTAAGCAAGCATTCAAAGAAAAGTCATCTTTACCTGAGCTTCCGCAAGGATTGCCGATGATTCCAAAAGAATTTGAACCAGAACTGCGTCTGGTGACAAGAAAACCGATTACAGCAGGGGACGATGAACTCGATGACAATCGCCGGTCACGCTCCGCCAAGTTACGAATTGTTGAAAAAATGAAGGAAAGTTGAGAGGAGCATTCAAATGGCAGAACCACTTCGTAAACCGATGCAATCCATGGAACCTGTTCGGCAGCAACCTATCCAAGAACCACGTAAGACGGAAGATATCGCACGTCGTGTTGCGGTTCGTCCAAAATATCGTTTGTATCCATTTGAAAAGTTTTTGTACAGTGCGATGATTGGCGGAATTGTCCTCTTTGGCAGTGTGACGATTGGTGCTCATAACGAAGCTTACAATGTCAGTCGCGATCTCGCGAAAGAAAACCAAGTGACGCAAGAGATGAAAAAAGAGAATGAACGTCTTCAACTTGAAGTGACCAACTTAAGCTCTCCAGAACGCATTTACAAGATTGCGAAAGAACAAGGTCTTGATATGCGAAAAGGGAACATTAAGGTGATTCCTAAATGAATCCACTATCTAAATCCCGACGGAGAGTAGCCTTTGTCATGTTGATATTTGCTGCTCTCTTTTTGGTGTTCATTTCACGCTTTTTATACTTATCGACGACAAAAAAATTCCACGGAGAAGACATGTTGGTCTACGCGGAAAAAAAACGTTGGGAGTCGCAATCGACATTATCGGCAGAACGTGGAGAAATCTTTGACCGGCTCGGTTCACCGATTGCGATCAACATCCCGTCCTATCACTTAGTGGCAATCTACCGGTTGGGCGGAGTGAAGGATCCGGACGAGACAGTGGTCGATTTCAAGAAAACAGCGACCGGACTGGCGCCGATTTTAGGCATGTCGGTGAAAGAGCTGGAAACGTATCTGATTGAAAATAAAGATCGGTCTCAAATCGAATTCGGTAAAAAAGGGAATGACTTGACGGTTGATCAGAAAGAACAGATCGATCGGTTGAAGTTGCCCGGAATTCGATTAATCGAGGAACCGAAACGCTATTATCCGAACGGGATTTTCCTGTCGGATACGCTAGGATTCGTCCAAAAAATTACAGAAGATAACGGGCGGGTTGTCTTAAAAGGACAGATGGGCATCGAAAAACAATACGATGAGGCCTTACGTGAATCGTTTGGCTCCCGTGTCTTTGAAAAAGATCGCAGTGGCGGAGAGTTGGTTCAAGGTACGTCAAAAATCTCAAATGAGCCGAAAGACGGATCCAATCTGTATCTGACGATTGATCACCGGATTCAGCAGGCGCTTGAGAAGCAGATGCAGAAGATGTACAACGAATACAAACCGAAAAATGCGACCGGAATCGTCATGGACGCCAAAACAGGTGAAATTTTGGCAATGACGGATCGTCCGTCATTTAACCCGAATTTACGTGATATGACGGATTTTACGAACTTTGCCGTCTCGTCTCGATTTGAACCCGGATCGACGATGAAGATTTTCACGTTGGCTGCTGCCATCGATGCAGGGGTCTTCCGTCCGAACGAACCTTATAAATCAGGAAGTTACAATTACAAGGGGACCGTCATTAAAGACTACAATGATGTCGGCTGGGGAACGATTCCGATGATTGAAGGGGTTTATCACTCCTCAAATGTCATGTTCTCGATTCTGACGGCTGAAAAGCTTGGAATCGAGCGCTATAAAGACTATTTCAAGAAGTTTCATTTCGATCAAAAAACGGGTATAGATATCTCGGGTGAAGTAAACAGTCAATCTGATCTGTCAAAACCGCTGAATACGCTGATTACATCGTGGGGACAATCGACGGCGGTAACGCCGATGCAAATTCTCCAAGGGGCGACAGCGATTGCCGGAGACGGTGAAATGGTCAAACCGCATATTATCCAAAAAGCGGACCATACGGACAAAGCGCCGTATAAAGCCAAGACAGAAGTAGTCGGAAAACCGATTTCCGCGGAAGCGGCAAAAGCGACCCGGGAAGCACTGGACGGTGTCGTCAACAGTAAAATCGGAACCGGACAGATGTACAAGCTGAAAGATTACCGTGTCATCGGGAAAACAGGGACGGCCCAGATTTCCGAGAACGGGAAATACATCCAAGGGCAGTTCATCCACTCCTTTATCGGAATGGCGCCAAAGGATGATCCGGAATTGATCATGTATATCGCGGTCGATCGGCCGTCGAAAAATGAATCGTCGGTTTCCGGTCCAAGCATCATGAGTCCTGTCTTCAAAAGTGTTATGAATACAGCATTACAGTATCGAAGCATTAAACCGGCGACTCAAAAAGAGTCGGTGGATGTCAAAGCGAAAATCATTCCGAGCTACATCGGGAAAAGTATGAATCAGGCGGAAGAGATGGCGAAAGAGCAAGGTGCCGTACCGGTCGTGTTAGGTGACGGGGTCGAAGTCGTCTCCCAAATTCCGACCCGCGGACAGGAATTCGTCAGCGGGGAACGTGTCCTCTTCAAAACAGGACGGACGTTTAAGATGCCTGATATCACCGGGTGGTCACAACGGGATGTCAAAAAGCTTGTCAGTCTCTATAATTTAAAGTTAGACGTGATTGGTAAAGGTTTTGTAACCAAACAATCGGCGCGAACTGGTACACTAGTGAAAGAAAATGGAAAGCTGACGGTGGAACTCGCTGAACCAAAAGAGTAAGAAACAGCGGTCTCCTGATTTCTGCAGTGAAACGAGGACGGACCGGAGTCATTCGTTGACTTCTGTTCGTCCTCGTTTTCTGTAATCGAGTGGAGGAAATAGTGATGGTGACAATTGCACAGATTGCCCAGTGGCTGGGCCTAGAAGAAACCGATACACGGGCTTTAAGAAATTTTGCGACAGATTCAAGAAGTATGCTGACAGAAGGATTGTATATCCCGATCCAGGGAGCACGCGTCGACGGACATACGTTCATCGAGGGAGCAGCTGCTCAAGGGGCCATCGCCACGTTGTGGAAAAAAGGTATTCCGCTTCCGGAGATGGACATCACGGTGCTTGAAGTCGAAGATCCGTTACAAGCGTTACAAATCATCGCCAAACGGTACTTACAACAAGTGGGCCCGAAAGTTATCGCGATTACAGGATCAAACGGCAAGACCTCAACAAAAGATATGATTGAGAGTGTTTTGAAACAGTCGTTCCGGACACATAAAACGGCAGGGAACTTCAATTCAGATATCGGAATGCCATTGACGATTTTGATGATGCCGATCGAGACGGAAGTCGCTGTTCTTGAAATGGGAATGAACGGGTTTGGAGATATCGAGCTGTTATCGAATCTTGCCGAACCGGATATTGCACTCGTGACGAACATTGGGGAGTCCCATGCCGAGCAAGTCGGCGGACGAACTGGAATCGCCCAGGCCAAACTGGAGATTCGCTCAGGATTAAAACCGAACGGTCATCTCTTCGTAGATGGCGACGAGCCGTTGTTAGGAGAAGTGCCGGCTGAACGGATCGGATATCATGCGACCAATACGTACGTCATCGAACAGGCGGAAGCGACGTTCATCGGAACGACGTTTAAATTTGACGGGACGACGTTCAGCATACCGGTCCTCGGTAAACATCAAGTCCGGAATGCAGCATACGCGATTGCGACAGCAAAAGCACTGGGACTTACCGATGACGTCATCCAGGCAGGATTGAATGACGTACAATTGACACCGATGCGGATGGAACGTTTAATGTACGGGCAAACGGCAATCATCAACGATGCCTATAATGCCAGTCCGACATCGATGAATGCGGCGATTGAAACGATTGCAACGCTCGACGGATTTACGAATAAGGTCGTTGTCCTCGGGGATATGTATGAACTGGGTCAACAGGAACGTCTGTTGCATGCCTCTGTCGGGAAGAAGATTGCACTTCCTGTATCCCATGCTATCCTTGTAGGGGGGAAAGGGCGTTATATTGCGGATGGAATTGCAGATCCGACCGTCCAAGTCCAATTTGCGGACACGGTCGAAGAGGCAGCGCGTCTGCTCCAACCTTTGCTCGGCCAGCAAACCGTTATTTTGCTGAAAGCGTCGCGTGGACTGGCACTGGAACAAATTTTTACATTTCTAAATGAAACTTAATCCTTAAAAGTAGGTGTTTGCAATGATCACATTATTCATCAGTTTAATTATTGCGTTTTTGGTTGTCGTCCTCGTGATGCCAAAAGCGATTCCTTTTTTACACAGTCTTAAATTCGGTCAAGAGATTCGCGAAGAAGGTCCGGATTGGCACCAAGTGAAATCCGGGACGCCGACAATGGGTGGAATCGTCATATTGCTGGCGATGATCGGCAGCCTGCTTGTGCTCTTAGTGATGGGAGATCTGGACCGGAGCCATCTGTCGTTATTGTTCTTGACGCTTGCTTACGGAGCGATCGGTTTTATCGATGACTATATCAAAGTCGTTAAAAAACGTAATCTTGGTTTAAACTCAAAACAAAAATTAATCGGACAAATTGTCGTCGGTCTTTTGTTTGTCTGGTTGAGCGGCGGATTTTCGAGTCAAGCTACGTACCTGGCGATTCCTTTTACGACATGGTCGATTGACTTCGGTATTCTGTATCCGCTCGTCGCGTTATTCTGGCTCGTCGGATTCTCGAATGCGGTCAATCTGACGGACGGACTGGACGGACTCGTATCCTTTACGGCGATTCCGACATTCCTGTTCTTTGGTCTTTACGGTTGGTTTATCGCGGATGAGCCGGGGGTTGCCTTGTTTGCCTTTTCAGCTGTCGGTGCGTTGATCGGATTCCTTGTGTTTAATGTCTATCCAGCTAAAATCTTCATGGGCGATACGGGATCACTGGCTTTAGGAGCGGCGCTTGCCGGTTTATCGATCTTATTGAAACTGGAATTACTGTTAGTACTGATCGGCATTGTATTCGTTGTCGAGACATTATCGGTCATCCTGCAGGTTATTTCCTTCAAGACGACAGGGAAACGGATCTTTAAAATGAGTCCGATTCACCACCATTTCGAAATGGTCGGGTGGAGTGAGTGGCGTATCGTCGGAACATTTGCTTCGATTAGCTTAATCGTGGCGTTAATTGCCTATCTGTTCGTGTAATTGAAATTCGTGGTCAAGAAAGTGAGCGATTTAATGATGAAGAGTTCTGAGCTGGAGAAGAAAAAAGTATTGGTCCTTGGGACTGCGAAAAGCGGAATTGCGGCAGCGACCTATCTTGTGAAGGCAGGCGCTGTCGTGACGGTGAACGATGGTGGGACGCCTTCGGAAAATGACGTCCAAACGCTTGAATCCTTGAAGGTCGAAACCCTCTTCGGAAGTCATCCGTTATCCTTGTTGGATGGAACAGACTTAATCGTAAAAAACCCGGGGATCCCTTATCAGATTCCATTGTTACAGAAAGCACTGGAGCTTGGCATCCCGGTTTGGACGGAAGTGGAATTGGCTTATCGTTCAACAAAAGCGGACTGGGTGGCGATTACAGGATCAAACGGCAAGACAACGACGACGACGCTCGTTCATGAACTATTAAAACGGGGATCAAAACGTGTTCATCTGGCGGGGAATATCGGTTTCCCGGCAGTTGAGGTTGCCCAGCAGGCAGAAGCAGGCGACGTCATCGTCATTGAGTTGTCCAGTTTTCAATTGATGGGCATCGAATCCTTCTGTCCAGTCAGTGCGGCGTTCCTGAACCTGTCGCCGGCTCATCTTGATTACCATGGGGATGTTACATCTTATGCGGCAGCCAAAGCACGAATCTTTTCAAACATGGATGAAGCCGGACGACTGGTCGTCAATGCGGATGACGAGGAAGTCATGCGCCTAAGCGAAACAGCAGCAGCCGAACGGTTGACGTTCTCACGTCGCCAAGATGCGTATGCACACATCGAAAACGATATGATTTTTGTCGGTCAGACAGAAATTCTTCCGGTTCGTGAACTGTCGCTCGGCGGTGGTCATAACCTCGAAAACGTTCTGGCTGCCTTGACATTGATTGAACCGTTCGGGATTTCCCTGACAGCGATTCAAGACGTCTTGCGGACGTTTGGCGGAGTAGCACACCGGACAGAATACATCGGTGAGTTTGCCGGACGAAAGGTCTACAATGATTCAAAAGCCACGAACAATGTTGCGACGGAAGCAGCACTGTCCGGTTTTCAATCGTCTATCATTTGGATTTGCGGCGGACTCGAACGCGGTGCAGATTTAACACCGTTGAAAAGTGCGATGACCCATGTCAAACATGTCATCGGACTCGGGGAGACCGGTCAACGCTTCGCCGATTTAGCGACCGAGCAACAGATTGCTTCGACGGTGACACGTGAGATGGAAGAAGCCGTTGCCACGGCATTTGATGTCTCGAAACCCGGGGATATTATTTTGCTGTCTCCGGCATCGGCCAGTTGGGACCAATACAAAACGTACGAAGAACGCGGCGAACATTTCATCCGTTCTGTCCAAAAAGTAGGAGGAATGATGAAATGAGAATCGTAGTTTCAGGTGGAGGCACCGGTGGACATATCTATCCGGCGTTGGCGATGATTCGAGAAATTGAACGTCGGACGCCATGCGAAGTGTTGTACATCGGAACAGAGAATGGACTCGAAGCAGATATCGTCCGTCGAGCGGGTATTCCTTTCGAATCGATTGAAATTTCGGGGATCCGCCGTTCCTTATCGTTTGAAAACGTCAAGACCGGTTTCCGCTTTTTAAAAAGTGTTGTCCGCGTCCGGAAGCTTTTGCGCGACTTCCAACCGGATATCGTGGTCGGAACGGGTGGTTTCGTCTGCGGTCCGGTTTTATACACAGCAGCGAAGATGGGATATAAAACACTCGTCCATGAACAAAACAGTTTACCGGGAATCACGAATAAGTTCCTGGCGCGTTATGTTGACCGAGTGGCCTTGTCCTTTAAGGGATCTGGTCATCATTTCGGCAAAAATGAAGGGAAGACGATTTTAATCGGGAATCCCCGTGCTTCGGAAGTTGCGATGCTGCAGATTGATCCAGTCGAAGAAAAACAAAAATACGGTTTTGAACAAGATCGTCCTCTGATTGTCGTTTACGGCGGCAGCCGGGGGGCACCAGCCATCAATAAAGCAGTCGTCGACATGATTCCCAAGCTGACAGAAACTGACTGGTCGTTATTGTTCGTCACGGGACAGGTGCACCACGAAGACATTCAGGCTCAGCTCGGCATATTACCCGACCGGATTCAATTGCGTCCGTTCATTTATGATCTGCCGTTAATTTTAAAAGCGAGTCAACTTGTCATCTCGCGTTCCGGTGCAAGTACGTTAGCTGAATTGACGACGCTCGGTTTGCCGAGTATCTTGATTCCAAGCCCGTACGTGACGGAAAATCATCAAGAAGTGAATGCTTCGTCACTCGTCGAGACAGGAGCCAGTCTGTTGATTCGGGAATCCGAGTTGACGGGAGACCGATTGTTCGACGCTTGTACGAAAGCAATTGCCGATCAAGCGGACATGTCAAAAGCGTCACTTGCGCTTGGTATGCCAAATGCGGCAAGTGATCTGGTCGATGAATTATTACGGTTGATTCAGCGAAAAAACTAAAGCATTGCAGGAATAGACCGATAAGGTACTGAAATTAAACATAATGGAGGGAGAGGCTTACGTGAAGGAACAACAACCGGCCAGACAGCCGAAGATGGATGCGACTGTCCGCAGCTTAGAAGATAAAATTCCATATGTCCGTGAGCAGCGTCGGAAAAAGGCGAACCGGCGTTTAATCTATGTCCTCATCCTGATCGGTCTATTGATTGGTGTCGTCTTCTATCTTCAATCGAGTTTCTCGCGTGTCGCGACATTTGATGTCACTGGCACCGTGAACGTCAAGAAGGAAGACATCATTCAAGCATCACGTATTAAGGTGAAGGAGACACATGCTTTCAATGTGTCGGAAGAAGCCGTGTTGGAACGGATTGAAGATGTTCCGGGTATTCGCGAAGCGACGATGAAAAAAACGTTTTTACACCATTATGAAGTGGATGTCGTCGAAGAAAAAGAAATCGCGTATGCCAAAGACAAACCGGGCGCCCGGATCGTCTTAGCGGACGGAACGATTATTCCCGGAAAGTCGAAGGAAGAATTGTTTGATGCACCGATTCTAACCGGATTTACGGATCAGTCCTTGGAACGTCTGACAAAGGAACTCGTTAAAATCGAGCCGAAAGTCCGGAGCCGGATTTCGGAAATCGTAGCCAATGACCAGACCGACAAAGGCGGATTAAAGTTATTCATGACGGACGGAAATACCGTCTTATTGAGTACATCGGCTTTTTCTAACTCGTTGAATGAATATGTCAAAGTGATTTCTGCATTGCCAAAAGGTAAAACAGGAACGATTACCATTGATGGTGGTATCTATTTCAAACCATATAAAGGTAAAAAATAGTAAATAACACCCTGTATTAGACGGGTTTGACAAACGTTTGTTTTCATTAGTAGTAAAGCGGACACATCGTCATCAAATCGTAATCTATTAGATGGGTAAGTTAGACAATAACTTCTTTTCGTGAGGTTTTTTATAGTGTAGACTTAAACGAGAAGAAGATTGTCTCGATTCCTGTAAATATAAACAGGAACGACAGGATTAGTATTATGAAAGTGGAGGTGTCACTCCCATGGAAACGAAAGGTACGATTGCCGCACTAGATATTGGGACATCGGAAGTGAAACTCATCGTCGGTGAACTTCTAGGTGGAACACTGAATGTCTTAGCGGAAGGGTCTGCACCATCTGCAGGCGTCAAGCGAGGTGTCATCGTCGACATCGATCAAACAGTAAATGCCATTAAACAAGCGGTTGCAGAAGTGGAGCGCACACTCGGTGAACCGATTGGTGAAGTATATGTAGCAATTTCCGGTGAGCACATCCAAGTCAAGGATTGCCAAGGGATGACATCAATCAAAGGGGAAGATAACGAAATCACGGATGATGATGTGAAGGATGTCCTTCATTCTGCCATGGTGATGCGGATTCCAAACGAATTGAGCGTTGTCGATGTTTTACCTAAAACGTTTACTGTCGATCAGCAGACGGAGATCACAGATCCACGTGGCATGATCGGTTATCGTCTAGAAGTGACAGGGAAGCTGATTATCGGAGCGAAGACGATTCTACATAGCATCAAACGTTCCATCGAACGAGCTGGGTTGGAACTTGCGGGGTATGTGCTGGAAAGTTTGGCCGTCTCACGAATTGCAGCTTCGATTGATGAATTGGAACTCGGTGTCGGAATCGTTGATATCGGACATGAAACGACCACTCTTTCAATTTACGAAAAAAATGATTTAGTGTACTCAACGACACTTTCGTATGGCGGAGATCATCTGACACGCGATTTGACGTATAAAATGAATTGTAAATACCAAGATGCAAAACTCGCCAAAGAAGAATATGGTGTCGCACTGGAAGCACTCGGAGACCCGGAAGAGAAAGTTTCCTACGTGACGATTAACGGAGAACACCGTTTCGAACCACAGACGGAGATCGGTTTTGTACTGGAAGCCCGTCTGGAAGAGATTTTTGAAATGATCCAGAAACGAATGACACAAGCCGGATATGCACAAATGAACAGCGGCATCATTCTTTGTGGCGGCAGTTCTTCCTTACCAGGAATTGACCAACTCGGTAAGCGGATCTTTAAACAAAGCGTGAACGTGTATCAACCAGCCAGCTTAGGGATTCGTCATCCGAAGTATGCTGTCGCTGCCGGAATGTTACGCTACGTGCTGTCACGCAGTGCCGTTTCGAAGTCAGGGTTTGACCGGGCGGACGAAAAGGGAATAGCCGCACAAGGACGTGAGCAAGAAGAGTTACTTGCACACCCTTCCCAACCTTCAGTACGCGAAGAGCGACCACAGAAGGAACAGCCTCCAAAAGAGCGGAAGTCATTCAGCAGTTTCTTTGAGAAATTTTTCGGCTAAATAAAAAATTATCAGTAAAAAAATAGGGGGCCCCTTTTATGTTGCATTTTGATGAAATGATGGACCAAGTAGCTAAAATCAAAGTCATCGGAGTAGGTGGCGGTGGTTCAAACGCTGTCAACCGAATGATTGAACATGGTGTCCAAGGCGTAGAATTCATCGCTGTCAATACGGATGCACAAGCTCTAAACATGTCACAGGCGGATGTAAAACTTCAACTGGGAGCAAAACTGACACGTGGTCTTGGTGCCGGAGCAAATCCGGAAATCGGTAAGAAAGCTGCCGAAGAAAGCCGCGAACAGTTGACAGAAATTCTATCTGGTGCCGATATGGTTTTCGTAACAGCAGGAATGGGTGGCGGTACCGGAACAGGTGCAGCACCGGTCATCGCTGAAATTTCTAAAGAAATCGGTGCGTTGACAGTAGGTGTCGTCACAAAACCTTTCATGTTCGAAGGCCGCAAACGGATGCAACATGCTGTTTCAGGCGTGCAGAACTTTAAAGAAAAAGTCGATACACTCATCGTCATTCCGAATGATAAATTGCTTGAAATCGTCGATCGTAACACGCCGATGCTTGAAGCCTTTAAAGAAGCCGATAACGTGCTTCGTCAAGGTGTTCAAGGGATTACGGACTTAATCGCCGTTCCGGGTCTCATTAACTTGGACTTCGCGGATGTTAAAACGATCATGACGGAAAAAGGTTCAGCATTGATGGGTGTCGGTGTTGCAACGGGTGAACACCGTGCGACAGAAGCCGCGAAAAAAGCGATTTCGAGTCCATTGCTTGAAACATCGATCGAAGGTGCAAAAGGCGTCTTGATGAATATCACCGGTAGTGCGAACTTGAGCCTTTACGAAGTAACGGAAGCTGCACAAATCGTTCAAAGCGCTGCGGACGAAGAAGTCAACTTAATCTTCGGATCAGTCATCAATGACAACTTGGAAGACGAAATCATTGTTACGGTCATCGCAACGGAATTCGAAAACGAGCCACTCGATTTTGAAATCCCGTCAGCACAAGAAATGATGAAAAACCTGCTCAAGAAAAAGCAGGCGTCGACACCATCACCAGTAGCTGAAGAACCTAAACCGCAAGTCGAAGAGACACCTATTAGCTCGAACCAAGAATCAGCAAAAGGGTCAGATGTCGAAGAGACGATGGATATTCCTTCTTTCCTTCGCCGGAATAATCGTTAATTCGATATTCCCGAGACACGACTGCTAGATCAAGAGGTGTCGCGTAAGCGACACCTCTTTTTTTAAAAAAGGATGGGATGAGATGTTTGGTCAATGGATAAAATGGGATACCCCGACAGGAACGGTCCGTGCAGCGTTTACGACAAAGTTTTCAGCACCTCACGGTCAAGGCAACTTAGGACTGCATGTAAAAGATGATCCGGAAGGTGTCATTAAAAATCGTGAAGTCATCGTGCGGCAACTGGATTTAGCCCTGGAAAACTCAGTATGGGCTGAACAGGTGCACGGCAATCATGTCGAGCAAGTAACGACCCTCGAGTCCGGTCGTGGAGCCTCAGATTACGAAACGGCAATCAAGGGTACAGATGGACTGGTGACAACGGATTCAAACGTCTTATTGATGATGCTGTTTGCAGACTGTGTGCCGCTCCTTTTCTGTGATCCGCGGACAGGTATCATTGCAAACGTTCACGCCGGCTGGCGCGGAACGGTTGCCAACATCGTCGAAGCCACATTGACAAAGATGGAACAAGCCGGTGCCGAACGTTCTTCGATTCAGATGGTGATCGGACCCTCGATCCGGGAATGTTGTTATGAAGTCGATGGTCCTGTTCTTGAGGCGGTTGACCAACTGAACTTGGAAGAGTCTCCTTATACTAAAAAAGAAGACGGAAAAGCTATGTTATCACTTCAAAAAACCAATGCCATGTTAGCCGAACGCAGTGGTGTCGGTGATGTGCTGGATACAGGAATCTGTACGAACTGCCAGGCGGAAGACTACTTCTCCTATCGTCATGGGGATCATGGTGGACGGTTTGCCAGTTTGATTGTAAAGGAGTCTCTCGATGTCAATTTCTGAAAATGTACAACAAGTCCGACAAAACATGAAACAGGCGTATGAAAAGACCGATCAAAAAAAGCAGGTACAATTGATCGGCGTGACGAAATCAGTTTCAAGTGAAGTGGCGGCGGAGTTGCTGGCGGCAGGTATAACGGCACTGGGTGAGAATCGTCCGGAAGGATTGACCGACAAACAAACGGTCTTAGGACGTGAGGCCTGTGAGTGGCATTTTATCGGAACACTGCAGACCCGTAAAGTCCGGCAAGTCATTGATCGGATTGACGTGTTACATTCCTTGGACCGCTTGCATCTTGCGGAAGAAATCAATAAACGTGCCAAGCAGCCAGTCGATTGTTTTGTGCAAGTCAACGTTTCTGGTGAAGAATCCAAGCAGGGGATTGATCCGGAAGATGTCCACTCATTTTTGCATGAGGTAGGACAATATCCGATGGTCCGTGTAATCGGACTGATGACGATGGCTCCGTTGACAGAAGACGAACAAGTACTCCGTTCGGTTTTTCGTTCACTTCGTGTCTTGCGAGACGAAGTGGCAACCCGTCAACTCCCGCATGCACCGTGCATGGAATTGTCGATGGGGATGTCATCGGACTATCAGATTGCCATTGAAGAAGGCGCGACATATGTCCGAATCGGTACGACGTTAGTCCAGTCATAAATTGCCTAGATATACGAAAGGAGAATTGATATGGGATTCAAAACAAAAATGCAAAATCTATTTCTCGGTAATACAGACGATTTAGATGAACTCGAATATGAAAATGATGCTACAATAAATAAAGGTAGAGGTGCATCACAGCAAGAATATGACGAGTATTATGAGGATTCTACCCCTACTGTTACTCAAAAGGAGGACCCTGTGAGACAATCAAACATCGTACCCATTCATACAAAAAAGGCGAAATCACAAGTCATTCTCAGTGAGCCGCGTGTGTTTAACGAAGCACAGGAAATCGGCGAACATCTTCGTCAAAATCGTGCTGTCATCGTGAACATGCAACGGATGTCTAAAGATCAATCACGCCAAATGATTAATTTCCTGTCAGGTGTCGTGTTTGCTCTTGATGGAACGATTACGACTATCAGTCAAAATACACTCCTCTGTGTACCGAACAACGTCGAGCTGGCCGGAAGTATCTCAAATCTGCTCGGTGAAGATGATATCAACCATAAGGGGTGGTAAGCATGGATTCGCAAGTCATGTACGCAATCGGTCGTACACTCAGCACGTTACTTCAATATTACAGCTACGTCATGATTGCCTATATTTTATTATCGTGGTTCCCAAATGCACGTGAATCACGATTCGGTCAAGTCCTGGCCATGTTAGTCGAACCTTTCCTCGCACCGTTCCGACGGATTATCCCGCCCATCGGAGGTATGCTTGACATTTCACCTATCGTTGCCTTTTTAGTGCTTAATTTGGCACAGGCAGGCATTCGAGCGATCTTCTTCTAATGAGCGTTTATGATCATTATCGCGGACATGAGCGGGAGTTCGTCGATCTTGTCCTAAACTGGATCGACCATGTCGAAGCGACCTACACATTTAAAGTGACAGACTTTCTGGATCCGCGTGAACAACAGATTACCCGAGAACTTGTCGGAACAAAATGTGCCCTCTTTTTTGAGGGCGGTTTTGAAGGTGCGGAACGACAGCGTGCCCTCATTGCCCCTGATTATTACGAGCTTGATGCCAACGATTTTGATATCGCCATTTATCGTATCCATTATCCCACAAAATTCGTCGAGCTCTCGCATCGCCAGGTGACAGGGACATTACTAAACGTCGGATTAAAACGAGGGAAATTCGGTGACGTCGTCATCCAAGATCAACTCGTCCAGTTCGCCGTCGCGAAAGAAGTGGCTTCTTATATTGAAGCGAACGTCGATCGTGCGGGGAAAACCAAGATCCGGTTGTCACTCGTGGATTCAGAAGAACAGTTGAAAATCAAGGATCAAGAATGGCAGGAAGAACTGGGATTTGTCAGTTCGCTCCGTTTTGATACGGTCGTCAGTGAAATCCTTGGATTTTCAAGACAAAAAGCGCAAAGCCTGATTAAGCAGGGTGAAAGTAAAGTCAATTATAAAATCGTTGAAGATCCGAGCTTTTTGTTAGAGGAAGGCGATTTACTGTCACTTCGCGGAACGGGACGTGTCAAGTTAATTGCCGTACTCGGTTCAACGAAACGGGACCGGATCAAACTGCAATACGGTCTGCTAAAAGGATAACCAACAAGCTGAGGGAGGATTTCATCATGCCATTGACGCCACTTGATATTCACAATAAGGAATTTACACGTAAGTTTCGCGGCTATGACGAAGATGAGGTCAATGAATTTCTTGATCAAGTCATCAAAGATTTTGAATTGTTGCTCCGGGAAAACCGTCAACAGCAAGAAGTCATTCAAAACATGCAGTCTCGTGTCGATTACTTCAGCTCGATGGAGGAAACCCTAAACAAATCCATCATCGTGGCACAAGAAGCGGCAGAAGAAGTCAAAGCGAATGCGACGAAAGAAGCCAGCCTTATCGTCAAACAAGCAGAACGGGAAGCCGAACAACTGCAGGATGCGGCACAGCGCCGAGCGCAGCGGACTGATTTTGAAGTCGAACAGATGCGTAAAAAAATCGAATTGTACCGTAATCGATTCAAAGTATTGATCGACGCACAGATGGAATTGTTGACGAGCCACGACTGGGATGCATTTGATAGTTCGACCCGGGGTGTGCTTGACGAGATTCCGGCAGTTGCGTATAATGACGACGATGTCGTATAAGTTAAATCATTGAGAAGGACACGTCTTTTATCTAAATACTGTCAGCGAATCGGGGACCGGTGTGAGCCCGATCAGTCAAGGATAAAAGGTATCCCCTTTGAGTGTGGAACTGAACCTGTTCAGTAAGTTCCACCGTTTCGCCTCCGTTATCAGGCTCTTAAGTGGTAATCCGTTTTTCACGGTTGCTAGTAGGGTGGTACCGCGAGTTCAAGCCAACTCGTCCCTATCAGGGGATGTGTTTGGCTTTTTTTGTACGCAAAATTCAGATAAGTGAGGGAATGCCAGATGGAATACAAAGATACGTTATTGATGATGAAAACGGAATTTCTAATGCGGGGAAACCTGCCGAAGCGTGAGCCGGATATGCAGGCACGTTGGAACGAGATGAATCTGTATGAAGCCGTCCAGGAGAAAAATGCCGGCAAGCCGACATTCATTCTTCATGATGGTCCTCCTTACGCTAACGGAGACATCCACATGGGACACGGATTAAACAAAGTCTTAAAAGACATCGTCGTCCGTTACAAGTCGATGAACGGGTTCCGTTCTCCGTATGTACCGGGTTGGGATACGCACGGACTTCCGATCGAAACAGCGCTTCAAAAAGCGGGTGTCGACCGGAAGTCGATGTCGGTCGCAGAATTCCGTGAGCTGTGTGCCAAATATGCATTAGAGCAAGTCGATCACCAACGGGAACAATTCAAGCGTCTTGGTGTTCTCGGTGACTACGACAATCCATACATCACGTTACAACCGGAATTCGAAGCGGCACAAATCCGTCTGTTCGGCGATATGGCGAATAAAGGATACATCTATAAAGGGAAAAAGCCGGTCTACTGGTCGCCGTCTTCGGAGTCTGCTCTCGCAGAAGCAGAAATCGAATATCAGGATAAACGTTCGGCTGCAATCTATGTGGCGTTCCAAGTCATGGACGGAAAAAACATCCTGGAGCCGACGGATCATTTCGTCATCTGGACGACAACACCTTGGACGATTCCGGCGAACCTCGGGATCTCTGTCAGCGGTGAGTTGACGTATGCTCGGATTGAGCACGAAGGAAAAGGCTATATCGTCGCCGAAACACTCGTACCGGAAGTCATCGAAGCCCTCGGCTGGGAAGGTGCGACGATTGGTCGTGTCTTCGACGGAGCCGACTTTGAATACATCAAAGCGAAACATCCGCTCTATGACCGCGAATCACTTGTCATGCTCGGCGATCATGTCACGGCAGAAGCGACGGGTGTCGTTCATACTGCGCCTGGACACGGGGAAGATGACTTCCGAATCGGTCAAGCGTACGGTCTTGATGTCCTTTGTCCGGTCGACGACAAAGGGGTCATGACGGCAGAAGCACCTGGTTTTGAAGGATTATTCTATGAAGATGCCAACAAAGAAATCGGTGTGGCACTAGAAGAAGCCGGTGCATTGTTAAAACTGTCGTTCATCAAACACTCGTATCCGCACGACTGGCGGACGAAAAAACCGGTTATCTTCCGGGCGACACCACAGTGGTTTGCTTCGATCAAAGATTTCCGGGCGGAGATCCTCGATGAAATCAAAGAAGTTCAGTGGGTACCGGAGTGGGGCGAAACACGTCTTCACAACATGTTCAAAGACCGCGGAGACTGGGTCATTTCCCGTCAACGCGCGTGGGGTGTCCCATTGCCGATCTTCTATGCTGAAGACGGTACGGAAATCGTCACACCGGAAACAATCGACCACATCGCCAATCTGTTTGCCGTTCACGGATCAAATGTCTGGTATGAGCGCGAAGCCGTTGATCTGTTACCGGAAGGCTTTACGCATCCGGCAAGCCCGAACGGCATCTTCAAAAAAGAGACGGATATCATGGACGTCTGGTTCGATTCCGGCTCATCCCATGCCGGTGTCCTCGCGACACGTCCGGAACTCGAGCGTCCGGCTGACTTGTACCTGGAAGGGTCTGACCAATATCGCGGATGGTTCAACTCGTCTCTTTCGACATCCGTCGCAACGACAGGGAAAGCACCTTATAAAGCGGTCGTCAGTCACGGATTCGTCCTTGACGGTCAAGGGCGGAAGATGTCGAAATCAATCGGAAACACGATTGCACCAATCCAAATCATGCAACAGTTCGGAGCGGAAATTCTTCGTCTTTGGGTGGCTTCCGTCGATTATCAATCAGATGTCCGTGCTTCAATGGACAACTTCAAACAAGTATCGGAATCTTACCGGAAAATCCGGAATACGGTTCGCTTCCTGCTCGGAAACCTCGACCAGTTCGATCACACGACGCACCGTGTGGCATTTAAAGACTTGCCGGAATCGGATCGCTTCATGCGGACGAAACTCGATCAACTTGTCGGTAAAGTAAAGGCAGCGTACGATGCGTACGACTTCATGGCGGTCTATCAACTGTTGCATAACTTCTGTGTCCTGGACTTGTCTTCGTTCTATCTCGATTACACGAAAGATATCTTGTACATCGAAAAAGAAGATGCACCGGCGCGTCGTGCCGTTCAAACAGTCATGTATGATACCGTCGTCACATTGTTACAACTGATGGCACCGGTCTTACCGCATACAGCCGACGAAGCGTGGGAATTCGTTCCCGGCGTCGAGACGGCGAGTATTTTCTTGACGGATCTTCCGGAAGCACCGGAAATGACGGAAGAAGGTCTTGCATTGATCGCGAAATGGAACAGTTTCCTCGTCTTCCGCGATGATGTCCTAAAAGCACTCGAAGAAGCACGTGCCGAGAAACTTGTCGGGAAAACGCTCGAAGCGAAACTCCTGCTTGCACCGAATGACGAAACGAAAGCGTTGCTTGCGACAATCGATCATCTTGAGCAGTTGTTGCAGGTTTCACAGATTGAGTTCGTCGCTTCGGCGGAGAAATCATACGGGACAACAGGCATCACTGTTCTGAAAGCAGACGGCGAAAAATGTGAACGCTGCTGGACATATTCGACGGAGCTTGGACAAGATCCGGCTCATCCGACACTTTGCCCACGTTGTACTGAAGTCGTCAATTCTTTATAATGAATCAGGGAGGGGCAGCTACGGCGACTTCGTAGCGGTCCCTCATTATTTTTGGATGTGGAGGAAAAAAGAATGTGGCTTTACTTAGCGATTGCTGCTGTACTCGTCGGAGTGGATCAATTGACGAAATGGATCGTCGTCCAACAGATGACGATTGGTCAAGCGATTGAGATCATTCCCAATTTCTTTTATTTAAATTCATACCGGAATCGTGGCGCTGCCTGGGGGATGCTTGAAGGGAAGTTTGGATTTTTCTTCGTCATCACGCTGGTCGTCGTCATTGGGCTGATTTATTTTCTTTACAAAGAAGGCACAAAAAACAAAGTATTTGCTTGGAGCGTCGCCTTATTACTGGGCGGAGCGGTCGGGAATTTCATCGACCGGATGGCACGTGGAGAAGTCGTCGACTTTTTTCATTTTTATCCGTTCGGGTATAATTTCCCGATATTTAATGTGGCAGACGTCAGTTTGACGTTTGGGGTTATTCTGATGCTGATCAGCGTCATGTTTGAAGAGCGTTTGACTAAGAAGGGAACGATTGATTAAATGAATGAACAAAATGAATGGGCTGTTAAAGCCAATGGTGCTACCGGTCGAATTGATAAATGGTTAGCGGAACAACAAGACTGGTCCCGGTCACAAGTCCAGGACTGGTTAAAAGCGGGACACGTCGAAGTCGACGGACGAATCGTCAAACCGAACTATAAGATGTCGGGTACGGAAGAGATTCTCGTCCGGATTCCGGAAGCCGTCGAGCTGGAAGTGTTACCGGAAGATATCCCGCTGGATGTCGTGTATGAAGACAGTGATGTCATCGTCATCAACAAGCCAAAAGGGATGGTCGTACATCCGGCAGCCGGTCACGTATCCGGAACACTCGTCAATGCCTTGCTCCATCACTGCCAGGATTTGTCCGGCATCAACGGCGTCAAACGTCCAGGCATCGTCCACCGAATCGATAAAGATACATCCGGTCTCCTGATGGTCGCTAAAAATGATTTGGCACACGAATCCCTGGCACAACAACTAAAAGATAAGACGACAGAGCGTCTGTACATCGCGCTTGTCCACGGCGAGATTCCGCATGAACTGGGAACGATCGAAGCACCGGTCGGCCGTGACAAAAATGACCGTCAACGGATGACGGTGACGGATAAAAACTCGAAAGCGGCTGTGACGCATTTCCGTGTCCTTGACCGTTACGAAGGGTTCACTGTCGTTGAATGTAAGCTCGAGACAGGACGGACGCACCAGATTCGTGTCCACATGCGTTACATCGGTTTCCCGCTCGCTGGAGATCCGAAATACGGACCACGGAAAACGATGAAAATGAACGGTCAAGCGCTTCATGCGGCTGTTCTTGGATTCAAGCATCCGCGGACTGGGGAAATGTTACATTTCGAGGCACCGTTACCGGAAGAGATGACGTTCGAGATCAGTCAGTTGAAAAAACTTGAATTAGAGTCTTGACGTTTTTCTAATAAAACGGTAGAGTATCACCTAGAGAGCGATGCGAGACATCTGCCTCACACAACCGGTCGTCCGCGTTGACGATCCTACCCATAGCACACCTTTAAACGAGTCCGGAGAGGCTACGAAAGGGAGACACTTCATTTGTGTAGATACGTGTAGCGTGAGCTGCCCACACTTATTGTCTTCAACAACCTCCTGCGACTTCACGCAGGAGGTTTTTTTGCAGAAAGGAGCAAGTAATGAAACCATCCGTCATTTTAGATGAAGCCGCAATCAGTCGGGCATTGACACGCATCGCCCATGAAATCATCGAACGCAACAAAGGAATTGATCAACTGATGATCGTCGGTATCAAGACACGGGGCGAGACACTGGCCCGCCGTCTGGCCCGCCGGATCGAAGAGATTGAAGGCAAGCCGGTCCTGCTTGGTGTCGTGGACATCTCGATGTACCGGGATGACTTATCGAAAAAAAGTCTCGAGCCGGAAATCAAAGGCACGGACATGCCGGAGACGGTGACAGGAAAAATCATCGTCCTCGTCGATGACGTCCTGTACACCGGACGCACCGTCCGCGCTGCGATGGATGCGCTCGTTGATCACGGTCGCCCGAGTATGATCCAGCTCGCTGTCCTCGTCGACCGGGGACACCGGGAACTGCCGATCCGACCGGATTTCATCGGGAAGAATGTCCCGACATCACGCGAAGAACAAGTTGTCGTCGCCTTATCTGAAGTCGATGACGCCGATCAAGTATTTATCAAACGTTAAACACAAATACCTTTAACGTGGTCCAGAGAGACCAGAAAGGGAGTTATCCTTATGAAAACCCACACAGCGATTTTGGATGTACAAGAACGGCCAAAACACCCCCTGCAGTGGCTGATGCTCAGCCTCCAACATGTCTTCGCGATGTTTGGCGCGACGGTCCTTGTTCCGTTATTAACGGGATTAAACACATCCGTCGCCCTCGTCGCAAGCGGAGTCGGCACGTTGATCTTCCTCGCCGTCACCCGCTTTAAAGTCCCGACGTACTTAGGTTCAAGTTTCGCTTATATCGTCCCGATCATTGCCGTCAGTGAACGCTGGGGTGTCGAAGATGCGCTTGTCGGCGGAATGGTTGCAGGACTCGTCTACGGCATCGTTTCCCTCGTCATCACATATACAGGTGTCGGCTGGTTAATGAAACTGTTGCCTCCGATCGTGATCGGTCCCGTCATCATGGTCATCGGATTATCGCTTGCTCCAACAGCCGTCAACATGGCGATGAACGGAGCGGACGGGAAGTACAACGGTACCTTCCTGCTCGTCGCCTTGACGACACTTGCTGTCACCTTGCTCGCGATGACATACTTCAAAGGAATGTGGAGTACCGTCCCGATTCTGTTCGGTATCCTGACCGGGTATCTGGTTGCCGTCGCTGCGGGAATCGTCGACTTCACGTCACTGAAACAAGCAAGCTTCTTCCAGGTTCCGAACTTTACAGTCCCGTTCCTCGACTACTCGCCGACACTAAACTGGGCGGCACTTGCACTCATCGTTCCGGTCACACTGGTTACATTGACAGAGCATATCGGAGAACAAAAAGTGACATCACGGATTATCGGGCGCGAGACGCTTCTTGATCCGGGGATGCACCGGACGGTTCTCGGGGATGGACTGGCGAAGACGATTGCCTCGATGCTCGGCGGTCCGCCGGTCACGACGTACGGTGAAAACAACGGCGTCATGGCCATCACCCGCGTCTACAGTGTCTTTGTCCTCGGAGGCGCAGCAGTTCTTGCCATCAGCTTTGGTTTCCTCGGCTATGTGGAAGGGTTCATCAAGACGATACCGACACCTGTCATGGGCGGCATCAGTATCCTGTTGTTTGGGGTCATCGCTTCGAACGGTCTGCGGACAATGGTCGAAAGTAAGGTCGATCTTGCCGATAAACGAAACCTGACGATCACAGCGGTCATTCTGGTCATCGGGATTGGTGGAGCTGCCCTCAAAATCGGCAACTTCTCGCTTGAAGGTATGGCACTGGCCACGATCTTAGGAGTCCTTCTGAATTTGATCTTGCCGAAAACAAAGGTCGAAACGGCAGAACACGAACAAGAAATACCACAATCGAAACGAGCAGCTAACGACTTTTAAGACGTTCCAGAGAGAACGATAAAGTGGAGGCCCTTCAGAAACAGATGGCGACATCTGTCTTCTTCAGCGCACCTTCACATCAGAAGGTGCGCTTTTTTGCGGCCCAAAGGAGAGAAGAACATGCAGACACGACAACGGATTGCCCATTTTACAAGTCTTGACGAGCTGTCGATAACTGAAATCGAACGATTGATAAAGCGGGGACTGGAATTGAAACAAGGCGCACCCGCCCGGCCATTGCCGAAGAAAACCGTCGCTAACTTATTTTTCGAACATTCGACCCGGACCAAATGTTCGTTTGACATGGCAGAATATCATCTCGGATTGCACGTCCTGCCATTCGAAACAGCGACCTCATCCGTTCAAAAAGGTGAAACGTTACTGGATACATGTAAGACGTTACAGGCGATTGGCGTCGATGCGCTCGTCATCCGTCACGGAGAGACCGGTTATTACGAACCACTGCAACACCATCTGGCGATTCCAATCATTAATGCCGGAGACGGCAGCGGGCAACATCCATCGCAATCACTGCTCGATTTGATGACGATGTATGCGGAATACGGTCATGTCAGCGGAAAAACGATCGTCATCTGCGGTGATCTCCGGCACAGCCGGGTCGCCCGGTCAAACGCACACGTCTTGCAACGTTTGGGAGCGACCGTCATCGGTTCTGGACCGAGGGAATGGTTTGACGAGACGATGGGTATCACCTACCGGGAAATGGACGAGGCGGTGGCGACGAGTGACATCATCATGCTGCTCCGAGTCCAGCACGAGCGGCATACGGATGGCCGTCCGTTTGCAACGAAAGAGTATCACGAACGGTACGGATTGACGGAACAACGGATGAAGCGGATTCGACCGGAAGCAATTGTGTTACATCCGGCACCGGTCAA
The DNA here is from genome assembly GCF_018618775.1 of Exiguobacterium sp. s138. Classification (NCBI taxonomy): domain Bacteria; kingdom Bacillati; phylum Bacillota; class Bacilli; order Caryophanales; genus Exiguobacterium; species Exiguobacterium sp. s138. The sequence continues at coordinate 105,890 of NZ_JACSMW010000002.1, forward strand.
CCGCGGTGTTGAGATTGCCGACGAATTGGTGGAGCATCCGCAATCACGTATCTTTGATCAGATGACGAACGGTGTGTTTGCCCGAATGGCGATTTTGGAACGGGCATTTGAGACAGCAACGATAAAGGAGACGATCTAAAATGGCGATTCGAATTGATCATGCAACATGGTATAAAAACGGGCAACTGCAAAAGTCGAGTATTCGCATGGAGGACGGTATTTTTACGGATCTTGATGCGACACCACTTGAGACGGATCAGGTGATTGATGCCACGGGATACACGGTGGCACCGGGATTTGTGGATGTTCATGTTCATTTACGCGAACCGGGCGGCGAACATAAAGAGACGATTGCGACCGGAACAGCAGCAGCGGCAGCCGGCGGATTTACAACGATTTGTCCGATGCCGAACACGCGACCGGTTCCGGACGACCGCGAGACGCTGGATGCGCTCTTTAAAAAGATTGAAGAAACGGCATCTGTCCGTGTTTTCCCTTATGCGGCGATTTCAAAAAATCAGCTAGGGCAGGAACTCGTCGCATTTGAACAACTGACTGATGCCTTTGCCTTCACGGACGATGGAGTCGGCGTCCAAAGTGCCGCCGTTATGCGGGAAGCGATGACACGCGCCGCCGCCGTCCATAAAAGTATCATCGCCCATTGTGAAGATGATTCGCTGAAAGCAGGCTGTGTCCATGAAGGGGCATACAGTGCACGGGAAGGATTGCAAGGGATTCCGTCACTGGCAGAAAGCATTCATATCGCCCGGGATGTCTTGATTGCGGAAGCGACCGGCTGTCATTATCATGTCTGCCACGTCTCGACAAAGGAATCCGTCCGGGTCATCCGGGATGCAAAACGGGCGGGAATTCGGGTGACGGCAGAAGTTACGCCGCACCATTTAGTGTTGACGGAAGACGATATCATCGGACGCGATCCGAACTTCAAGATGAATCCACCGCTTCGGAGCGAAGCGGATCGCCAAGCGTTGCTTGCAGGACTGCAGGACGGAACGATTGATTGCATCGCGACGGACCATGCGCCGCATGCCGCGGAGGAAAAAGCACTCGGCATCGAACGAGCACCGTTCGGGATTACCGGATTTGAAACGGCCTTTCCGCTGCTCTATACGAAACTGGTCGAACCCGGCATCTTTACGCTGAATCAGTTATTCGACTGGATGTCGCGTAATCCGGCCGATTTGTTTGACTTGCCGTTCGGACGGATTGAAGTCGGGGCGCCCGCCGATCTTGTCCTGCTTGATCTCGAGACGGTCCGCGCGGTACAACCGGACCAGTTCCTCTCAAAAGGAAAAAATACTCCGTTTGCCGGAGCATCACTAACCGGTTATCCGGTCCTGACACTCGTCGGTGGAGAAATCGTATTCAAGGGGGAAAAAGCACATGTCTAAACGGACGTTGATTTTAGAGGATGGAATGGTATTTGAAGGAGAAGCATTTGGTTCAAGCGAGGTGACGATGGGAGAGGTGGTCTTCCAGACCGGGATGACCGGATACCAGGAGATGTTATCCGATCCGTCTTACTGCGATCAAATGATTGTGTTAACGAATCCGTTGATCGGCAACTATGGAATGAACCGCGACGACTATGAAACGACCCGACCGCTTGCGAAAGCACTGATTGTCCGGGAAGTCTGTCATACGCCATCGAACTTCCGCTCGCAGACATCTCTTGCGACGGCTTTGGAAGAATTCAACATTCCCGGCTTAACCGGCATCGATACGCGGCAATTGACGCGGCATCTGCGGTCAAAGGGTGTTATGCGGGGACTGCTCGTTGACGGTACGTACGATTTGACCGAGCAACTGGAGCGGCTCAAGCAAATGGCGCTTGCGACCGATCAGGTCAAACGGGCTTCGACGGAACGGGCCTATGTCATTCCGGGTGCCGGTCCGAGAATCGTCCTGGTCGATTTCGGCGCGAAACTGGGCATTATCCGCGAGCTCGTCCGACGCGGCTGTGAAGTCGTCGTCGTCCCGCACGACGTGACGGCAAAAGACGTCTTGCGTTACATGCCGGACGGTGTCATGTTATCAAACGGTCCCGGGAATCCAAAAGATGTTCCGACCGCCATTCCCTTGATTCAGGAACTGACGGGACAAGTTGTCATCTTCGGCATCTGTCTCGGTCATCAACTGATTGCCTTAGCACATGGCGCAGACACATTTAAGCTGCCGTTCGGTCACCGGGGAGCGAATCATCCGGTCGAAGATCTTCGGACGGGACAAGTCAGCATCACCTCACAAAATCATGGGTATGCCGTGGAGGACCAGTCGCTTGCCGGATTGAATCTCAAGCTGACGCACCGGGCGATCAATGATGGAACCGTCGAAGGAATCCGCCATACGACACATCCCGTCTTTTCGGTCCAATATCATCCAGAAGCTTCTCCCGGACCGATGGATGCCAACGATTTATTCGATCAGTTTTTAACAGAAATCACGAACCAACAGGAGGTCTCTCATGCCTAAACGTCAAGATATTCAAAAGATTCTCGTTATCGGATCCGGTCCAATCGTCATCGGACAAGCAGCAGAATTTGATTATGCCGGAACACAAGCCTGCCAAGCCTTGAAAGAGGAAGGGTACGAAGTCGTTCTCGTCAACTCGAATCCCGCCACCATCATGACGGATCCGACTGTAGCGGATCGGGTCTACATCGAACCGTTGCAAGCAGAGTTTGTTGCCCGCATCATCCGGAAAGAACGTCCGGATGCGTTACTCGCGACACTCGGCGGACAAACGGGACTGAATCTCGCCGTTGAACTAGACCGACTCGGTGTGCTCGCCGAATACGGCGTCGAGCTGCTCGGGACAAAACTGACGGCAATCGAGGAAGCGGAAGATCGTGATTTGTTCAGAAAATTGATGTTTAAACTCGGACACGGTGTTCCGGAAAGTGAAATCGTGCATACGGTCGAAGAAGCCGAGCAGTTCTGTGCGAAAATCGGTCTGCCGATCATTATTCGACCGGCCTATACACTCGGTGGAACCGGCGGCGGTATCGCTGAAACGATGGATGAGTTCATCCGGATTGTCGAAGGCGGACTGAAAGCCAGTCCGGCGACCCAAGTCTTATTGGAAAAATCGATTGCCGGGATGAAAGAAGTCGAGTTCGAAGTCATGCGGGACGCGACGAACCAGGCAATCATCGTCTGTGCGATGGAAAACTTTGATCCGGTTGGTGTCCACACGGGGGATTCGATCGTCTTTGCCCCGACACAAACATTATCCGACCGTGATTATCAGATGATGCGGAATGTATCGCTTGATATCATCCGTGCCCTCGGAATCGAAGGCGGATGTAACATCCAGTTCGCCCTCGATCCGGTCAGCTTCACGTATTATGTCATTGAAGTCAATCCGCGTGTCTCACGTTCGTCAGCACTGGCTTCAAAAGCGACGGGGTATCCGATTGCCAAACTGGCTGCCAAGATCGCCGTCGGGTATGCCTTATCCGAATTAAAAAATCCAATTACGGAAACGAGTTTTGCCTCGTTCGAACCGGCACTCGACTATGTCGTCGCCAAAATTCCCCGCTGGCCGTTTGATAAATTTGAATCGGCCGACCGGACGCTCGGTACCCAGATGAAAGCGACAGGTGAAGTCATGGCCATGGGCCGGACGATGGAGGAAGCTTTGCTGAAAGCGGTTCGTTCGCTTGAAATCGGACAAGCGGACTTGCACATGAACCGTTTTGCTGAGATGAATGAAGCCGACCTGCACCGTCATATCATCAAAGCGACAGATGAACGCCTGTTTGCCCTGTATGCCGGCATCGAACGTGGTCATACCGTCGAACAACTGCACGAATGGACGAGCATCGACCGGTTGTTCCTGGAAAAACTGCATCATATCCACCGGATCGAACAAGACATCGTCAAGCACGGGTTGACACCTGAACGCCTCCGTCATGCAAAACGTTACGGCTTCAGTGACCAGATGCTCGCCCGGATCACGCAACAGACCGAGACGGCAATCCGGCAGATCCGCAACGAATCCGGACTCCATCCCGTCTATAAAATGGTCGACACGTGTGCTGCGGAATTTGCCTCCGACACACCGTATTACTACGGAACATACGAAGTCGAAAATGAAGCGGTTCCGACGACACGGCCATCGATTCTTGTCCTCGGTTCCGGACCGATCCGAATCGGACAAGGGGTGGAATTTGACTATGCCACCGTCCATTCGATCCAAGCGATTCGTGAAGCCGGATATGAAGCCATCATCGTCAACAATAATCCGGAGACGGTTTCAACCGATTTCTCGATTTCCGACCGGCTCTATTTTGAACCACTGACGACGGAAGACGTACTCGAAGTCATCCGAAACGAACAGCCAATCGGTGTCATCGTCCAATTCGGCGGTCAGACGGCGATCAATCTCGCGGAATCACTGGAAGCCGAGGGTGTGAAGATCCTCGGAACGTCACTCGAAGATCTCGACCGGGCAGAAGACCGGAAACAGTTTGAAGCAGCCCTGACACAGCTCGATATTCCGCAGCCTCCCGGAAAAACAGCCGTTACAGTCGCAGAGGCAACAGCAGCGGCAAGCGAGCTCGGCTATCCCGTCCTCGTCCGTCCATCGTATGTCCTTGGTGGACGCGCGATGGAAATCGTCTATGGAGAGCAGGAACTGGAGCATTATATGAAACATGCCGTCATCGCCTCACCGGAACGTCCGGTGCTCGTCGACCGTTACTTGACGGGAATGGAGCTTGAGGTGGATGCGATTTGCGACGGAACAGATGTCGTCATACCGGGCATCATGGAGCATATCGAACGCGCCGGCGTTCACTCGGGTGATTCGATCGGGGTCTATCCGCCGCAACGGGTACCGCAAGCGATCAAGGAGTTGATTGTCGATTACACGACACGCATTGCCAAGGCCTTCCGGATCAAAGGATTGCTCAATATCCAATTTGTCTTTGCTGACGGAGAACTGTATGTGCTGGAAGTCAACCCGCGGGCAAGCCGGACTGTTCCGTTCATCTCAAAAGTGACGGGGTTGCCGGTGGCACGTCTCGCGACGAACGTCATCTTAGGCGATACACTTGCGTCTTACGGATTGACGAGCGGTGTTTTACCGGAAGAAAAACTGGTTTCTGTTAAAGTACCGGTCTTCTCCTTTGCGAAGCTGAAAGAAGTGGATCCGTCGCTTGGACCGGAGATGAAGTCGACCGGCGAAGTCATCGGAACGGACCGGACACTTGAAAAAGCCCTCTACAAAGGACTGCTTGCTTCCGGAATGGCGATTCCGGAACACGGGCGGGTGCTGCTGACAGTCGCGGATCAGGACAAACAAGAGATGCTTGATCTCGCCAAACGCTTTACGGCACTCGGGTTTACGCTGCTTGCAACGGCCGGAACAGCCAGTGTCCTGGAAGAACACGGATTACGTGTTCAAGTCGTCGGCAAACTGGGTTCGGAACAAGGATCGATGCTCGAATGGATTGAAAAAGCAGAAGTCGAATATGTCATCAATACGATGAGCCGGGATTCACAAGTCACGAAAGACGGCTTCATCATCCGCCGGGCAGCAGCAGAAAACAATGTCGTCTGCCTGACTTCTCTTGATACAGCGGAAGCGTTGTTGCGGGTCATTGAAAGTCTGTCCTTTGAAGTGAGCGCGATTCAGCCGTTCGATTATATGAAAAAGGCGGTGACTCGATGATTCAACTCCTGACAGTCGTTTCACGCCGGGAAATCGCAAAAGGCGCGACAGAGTTAATCTGTCGCCGGCCTGACGCGACGGCCATCGAACCAGGTCGATTCATGCATTTACGGGTTGGTCCATTGTTACGTCGTCCCATCTCGATCGCCAACGTGGAAGGAGATTTAATCACGTTTTTATTCAAAGAAATTGGTCAAGGTACAAAAGAACTGGCCCGTCTCCGTGCCGGCGATCAAATCGATGCGCTCGGTCCGCTCGGAAACGGATTTCCGGTCGAACACGTTGCGCGTGAGGCGAAGATCGTCTTAGTCGGGGGAGGGATTGGTGTTCCGCCGCTCTACTATACAATGCGTCGGTTGGTCGAACGGGGAATTGCCTGCGAAGCGATTTTAGGATTTGATACGGCAGACAGCGTCTTTTATGAAGCTGAGTTTCAAAAGCTTGGTCCGACGACCGTGACGACCGTCGACGGGACAGCGGGCATCGCAGGATTCGTAACCGCCGCGCTCGACAGCAGCCGGTTTGATACGTTATTCGCCTGTGGGCCGGAACCGATGTTACGTTCGATCCAGCAGGTGCCGGTCGAACACAAGTTTTTATCGATTGAGAACCGGATGGGATGCGGTATCGGAGCCTGTTTCGCTTGTGTCTGTCCGACACCCGACGGGCATTATGTCAAAACCTGTTCTGATGGTCCGGTCTTCCGGGCGGAAGAGGTGATCCTATGAATCGTTTGCAAGTGGTCTTGCCCGGTCTGAATTTAAAAAACCCGATCATTCCGGCATCCGGATGTTTCGGATTCGGCGAAGAGTTTGCCAAGCTGTATGACTTATCGGTGCTTGGCGGCATCATGATCAAAGCGGCGACCGGAGAAGAACGGTACGGGAATCCGACACCGCGCGTCGCGGAAAGCGGAATGGGCATGCTGAATGCGATCGGCTTACAAAATCCCGGAGTGGAAGGAATCATTGCACAGAAGTTACCGTTCCTCCGTCAGTTTGATACCGAAATCATCGCGAACGTAGCCGGGTCAACGCCGGAAGAATACGAAGACGTCACAAGACGAATCAGCCGTGATCCGGTCGTCAAAGCCATCGAACTGAATATCTCCTGCCCGAACGTCAAGTCCGGCGGATTACAGTTCGGAACGGATCCACAGATGGCAGCCGAGCTGACGAGACGTGTCAAGGCAGTGTCCGAAAAGCCGGTTTATGTCAAATTATCGCCGAACGTCACATCGATCGTCGAGATGGCCCAAGCGGTTGAACAGGCGGGAGCGGATGGACTGACGATGATCAATACACTGGTCGGGATGCGGATCGACGTTCGGACGGGTCAGCCGATTCTTGCCAACCGGATCGGCGGTTTGTCCGGACCGGCCATTAAACCGGTCGCCGTCCGGATGATTCACGACGTCGCCCAAGTCGTCACGATTCCCATCATCGGGATGGGTGGTGTCATGGAAGTGGATGATGTGCTGGAGATGATTTATGCAGGAGCATCGGCAGTAGCAATCGGCACGGCCAATTTCGTCAATCCGTTCATTTGTCAGGAATTGATTACGGATTTACCAAAACGGATGGACGAGTTGGGCATCGAACACATCATGGATATCAGGGGGAAAGCATATGGAGCAACTTTACATCGCGCTTGATTTTCAGTCAGCCGATCAAGTCGAACGGTTTTTAGAAAAATTGGCACCACACCGGCCGGCACTTAAAGTCGGGATGGAGCTGTATTATGCGGAAGGTCCCGCCTTTGTCCGTCATTTGGTCCGGCAAGGACATGATGTCTTTCTCGATTTAAAAGTCCATGACATTCCGGAGACTGCCCGGCGGACGATGCGTGTCATTGGTCAACTCGGTGTTAAACTGACAAATGTTCACGCTGCAGGCGGGAAAGCGATGATGGAGGCAGCCCTTGCCGGACTACGCGAGACGTCGCCCAAGACACGGCTGATTGCCGTCACCCAACTGACCTCAACGGATCAAGACATGTTAACCGATCTGATGATTCCACATGCGATGGACGAAGTCGTTGCCCATTATGCCCGCGAAGCCGACCAGGCCGGTCTTGACGGAGTCGTGTGCTCGGCTCTGGATACGACACATATCAAAGCAACCTGCCGCTCCGGCTTCCAACTTGTCACGCCGGGAATCCGGCCGAACGGGACGGATGCGAATGACCAAAAACGGATTGCGACAGTAACGGATGCACGCCGGAACGGGGCAACGGATCTCGTCATCGGACGTGCCATCACACAGGCAAAAGATCCGAAAGTCGTTTATGAAGGATTGCTCTCAGAATGGAAGGGGATTAAACAATGAATCAACTCGCACAGGCATTACTTGAAATCGAAGCGGTCACGTTGGCACCGACGGCTCCTTATACATGGGCAAGCGGATTACGTTCGCCGATTTATTGTGATAACCGGCTGACTTTATCGAGTCCGGCGGTCCGGACTTTGATTGCCGACAAATTGGCGGAACGAATCCGGCCGTTAAACGCCGACGTCATCGCCGGGACGGCGACAGCTGGTATTCCGCATGCGGCGCTCGTCGCGGAACGACTTGGTCTCCCGATGGTGTACATCCGGGGAAGTGCGAAGGGACACGGGAAAGGAAATCAGATTGAAGGGCGTTTGCAGGCCGGACAACGTGTCATCGTCGTCGAAGACTTGTTGTCGACGGGGATGTCTTCGATTGAAGCGACGCAAGCCGTCGAAGCCGCCGGTGCTTCAGTCATCCGGATTCAGGCGATTTTCTCTTACGGGATGACCCGACTGAAGGAAAACTTAACGGCCGCCGGAGTGAAAGCTGATGCTTTACTGACGTTCACGGAATTACTGGAGACGGCTGTCGAGACCGCCTATATTTCAAAAGAAGAGCAGGAAGGATTACAAACCTGGTCGATTGATCCGGTGAAGTGGAGTGAATCTTTCCTGATCGGAACGAAACAGAATTCATAATCAGGAAACTCACCCGAGCATGGCGGAAAAGATTCGATTCGTCCGTCATGTGTTCTTTTTTTTGATACACTGAAAACAAAGAAAAGGAGCTGTTTTCAGATGTTGACCCATTATCGTGATTATGAGAGTTTCAAACAGGTGGCGATTCCGTTGCTTGAGCGACGACCCGATGTCCATCAGTTACCGCTCGGGATACTCGAACGGGGAGATGTGCCGATTTTAATGGCGATTGCGGAAGAAGGGGACCGGACGATCGTTGTGCTGCAAACGATTGAAGAACAGGCCATCTTATCAGGTGATGTCTTTACATACGAAGGAATCCGAAAATTATCGCGGATTTTAAACTGTCCCGGATATGTCGGAGAGCAGGCGATCATCGAGCCGTTGCTTGCTTCGCACAGTCCGTTTCAAGTTAAGATGGATCAAGGGATTTATACATTGACGACGGTCATTCCTCCTGTGACGCTTGACTACGAATTCCGATTGATCGAGGAACGGTTTGCACCACAGGCTGTTGCGTTCGGTTGGTCGTTCATACAGGAGACCGGTGCCCTGCCGGCGACGGAACGCAGTCGTTTGAAGAATGAGCAAACGATACGTAAACACATTGAAGCCGAAACATTATTTGGTTTGTTTGACGGGGAACAGTTATTGGCAATGGCTTCATCGAGTCGGCCAACTGCTTCCGGTGTGACGATTTCCTATGTCTTCACCCCACCAAAATGGCGAAAACAAGGGATTGCGTCTTATCTCGTGGCCTGTCTGTCCGAACATCTGTTACAACAGTATCCGATGGTATCGCTCTACACGGACTGGTCCAATAAAACATCAAACAAAATCTATCAGGCAGTCGGATTTGAACTCGCCGGACGTTCCATGCAAATCACGAAACGTCCGAAATACCAATGACCGGCTGACGACATACAAACAAAAAGCAGAGATACTCTCCTTGAATGAAGGAAAATATCTCTGCTTTTTGTATACAGATTTTAGAATGTTGCGATGAGCTTTCCGCGGACATGTCGTTCAGACAGCCGCTGTAAGCCTTTGACGAGATCTGCCGCCGGAATCTCTTCCGTAACGAGCGGGTCCAGTTCTTTTGCAGCAACCAGTTTCAAAAGCTCATCTGCCATATGACCGAGATTCCGGATGGCCCGGTCGTCTTCGCTTGCATAAGCAGCAGCGAGTGCGACTTCATGGATGGATGGTGAGAGCGTAAACGGTTTAACGACCGATTGATCGGGACCGCCGGCGATGAAAGCCAGTTGTCCGGAAAAAGCGAGTCGTCCGAGATCAGCGGTCGCTTCATCTCGACCTACTGTATTGAAAATCAGATCCGCACCACGACCGTTCGTCCAGTCGCGGATGACTTCCGTCACATTTTCTGTTTTATAGTCGATGGCAAGATCAGCACCAAGCTTCTTGACCCAGTCATGATTCTCTGTCGAGGCCGTCGTCGCGACGGCAAGTCCGAGTCGTTTCGCGAGCTGAATCCCGATTCCGCCGACACCACCGGCTCCGGCATGAATCAGGATGGTCTCTTTACCTGTCGTGTTCATCTTTTGAATGATGGCTTCATAGGCTGTCATACCGGCGCAGAGAATGGCAGCTGCCTCCGAAAAGCTGACAGCATCCGGAATTTTCGCCAACGCACGGGCATCGACGACGGCATATTCCGCAAATGCCCCGTTTTTTTGAAGATTCGTATGAACGGCGATACGTTCTCCGACTTTGATACCCGTGACATTCGGTCCTGTTTGTTCGACGATACCGGTTAAATCGACACCCGGCACATGCGGATACGTCCAGGCCGGATTTTTGATTGCTTTGTAATCGACGGGGTTCAAGGCAACTGACTTGACGCGGATCAACGCCTGACCTGCACCGGGCGTCGGCGTTTCGATCTCCTCGAACGTCCATTGATTAATTGCTTCACCTGTGCGGTTTAACCATGCTTTCATCATTAATACGCTCCTTCCGAATACGTCAGTTCATATGAGTGGGAATACAGTTCGACCAGGTTACCGAACGGGTCTTCGCAATAGACCATCCGGTAAGGTTTTTCACCCGGATAATATTCGCGGATCGGCATCCGTTGTTTACCACCATGGGCAACAATTTTTTCGACCATGCCCTCGATATCCGGATCCTGAATGGCGTAATGAAAAATGCCGGTCTTCCAGAATTCGAAATTGTTGTCTGGTTGTTCATTGTTCGGGAATTCAAATAACTCGATTCCGACCCGGTCGCCGGTCGCCATATGAGCAATCCGGAATTTTCCCCAGCCGGCTCCAAAGACATCCGTACACATGACCCCGATCGGTGAGTCATCCTCGACGACGTCCGACGGTTCCATGATGATATACCAGCCCATCACCTCCGAGTAAAATGAGATAGCTTGTTCTAGATTCGGAACAGACAGTCCGATGTGTGAGAAATTACGTGGGTACGTCATAACATCCAACTCCTTTGCTTTTTGGTTTACGATTACGATAACTTACGATACACTCGACTGCATAGTACGCACTTTGAAGTAACTACCTGAAGGAGAGACAAAAGCAATGACGACAGAACAGTTCCCAGTCAATCGGGCGCTCGCCATCATCGGCGGAAAATGGCGTCCACAGTTATATTGCACGTTAGAAGATGGTCCGAAACGTTTTTTAGAGCTGCAACGCGCAATTCCCGGTATTTCACGGAAAGTGTTGACCGATCAATTGAAAGAACTTGAACGGCTCGGAATGGTCGAACGGATTGAATTCGACGAAGCTGTCTTACATGTCGAGTACCGGTTGACAGATGCCGCTTGTACGCTGCAACCTGCGATAAAAGGTTTATGCGCCTGGGGAGAAGGGAACTAAATTCTTTGTTGATACCACTAATCTCAGGAGGTCCTTTTAGATGAAACTGACTTATCACGGGCAGTCTACTGTCACGATCGAAACGAACGGGCACCACATCGTCATTGATCCGTTTTTCAGCGGCAACGATCAGGCGATGACAAAACAGGAAGACGTCAAAGCAGACTTTATCCTGTTAACGCATGCGCATGCCGATCATATGCTGGATGCCGAAGACATCGCCAAAGCGACAGGCGCGACGATTGTCGCGACACATGAACTGGCGACGTACCTGAGCTTTAAAGGATTGAATGTTCATCCGATGAATCTCGGCGGACAGTTTGAGTTTCCGTTCGGAAAAGTCAAAATGACGCAGGCGTTCCATTCTTCAAGCATCATCGATGAAGAAAAACAGACGATCACGTACATGGGAATGCCAGCCGGCTTCTTATTGACGATTGAAGATAAAGTCATCTATCATGCGGGAGATACGGCACTGTTTGGTGATATGGCGCTCTACGGTGCACATTACGACATCGATCTTGCGTTCCTGCCGATCGGTGATAACTATACGATGGGTCCGGATGATGCCTTGGTGGCAGCAGACATGTTGCAGGCGAAAACGGTTGTGCCGGTCCATTACGACACGTTTGATCTCATCAAGCAGGATGCCGCGGCTTTCTGTGCGAATTTGGAAGCGCAGGGCCAAACCGGTCAAGCCTTGAAAATCGATGAGTCAATCGAACTGTAATTAACAGTGCAAACCAGTCAGACCGGTTTGCACTGTTAAAAACGAATCATTCTTCCGGAAGCTTGGAAAGAATGATTCGTTTTTTGTCATGCTCCATCTTCCGCCCGATGGTATTATGTGAACAATTTCGTATGATAAAGAAGGAATGTTGACAGACGAATCATAAATTCGGAATAATGGGAGAGAATTGGATGGAGGTAGACCAATGGAGGAGAACACAAGCAGAACAGAACGAAAGCGGAAACAATCATCGTTTACGCGACTAAAAGACAAACGGCGGAAAATGACGGCTTCATTCGACCGGATCGGTGCCCGTAAACCGATTCGCCGCCCGCTCATCGTCTACGGTTCGGTTATCTTAAGTCTGATGATTTTATATACGGTGACCTTATTTTTGACGACGGATTCCTTATCAAGGGGAGAAGCGTTTAAAACAACAAACCGGTATAAAACGCTTCAGATCGACGCACCGAACGGTACAATCAACTTTGTCCGGAGTACGGACGGAAACGTTCAATTGAAATTGGTTGATAGTGCGTCAAGTCAAAAACGATTAAAGATCGGGACGTCAGGAAATACATTGACAGTGACAGGGCGAGACGGATTTGCCGCACGACTCGGGAACCGTCCGAGTGAGAAGCCGGGTGATTTTTCGATTCAAGTCGGATTACCGAACTACATGAATCGAATCGATGTTGACGCTCGGTCCATTAAAGGAATGGGTGTGTATGCGAAATCAATCCGGATGTCGGCTGAGATGATGGATATAAACAAAATGGATGCCGACGATATCGTCCTGACAGCTCAAGGTAACGTCAAAGCAACGAATATGAATGCCGTCCATGCGGAAGTAACTGCAGAATCGGTTAACTTATCCGAATACGGTGCCAAACTGGATTTATCCGTCTCGACGATTGACGGCCCAGTTCGATTGAAACCAACAAAAGCGGCCGGAACGATTGCCGTAACGACGGAAGGTGACATCAAAGCTTCAGACCGGTATATGAAACGAAAAGACGACGATACCGCTTTATTTGAGTTGTCGAAACAAGAAAAACCGGAAGTGACTGTCGAGAGTGAAGTCGGGCAGGTGACGCTCGAGTGAAATTCCAATTTCGGATTGGTCTCCGGACAATCAAGACCGGAATCGCTGTAGCGATTGCCCTCAGTTTTTCTTGGTATGTCTTCGGAATTTATTCCGGTATGGGAGCGGTTGCCGCAATCGTCGCCATGCAACCGACGATTCACCGGTCGTTTAAAATCGTCTTCAACCGGATTTTAGGAACGATTCTCGGTTTAGTCTGTGGACTCGCGGTCGTCGCGACCCTCGGAGCGAATCCATTGACGATCGGGTTGGCCGTCATCGTGTCGCTTGTCTTCAACTCGATGATTGGGCGGACCGACATGTCGACGTTTGCCGCTTTTGCCATCGTGCTGATGTTTGAAAGTCCAACCGCTGACTATGTCCATTATGCATTGACGCGTTCCTTATTGACGGTCGTCGGTGTCTTATCCGCAGTCGCCGTCAACTACATCGTGTTTCCTCCTCACTATGAAGACCGTTTACTGTTGTTCGTCAAAAAGACGACCAAACAATTGATGGAGGACTGGCGCAGTCTGGTCAAAGACGATGCAAAATTACTGACAGTCCGCAAACAGGTTTTAAAGCATGAGGAAATGATTATCATGCTGCAGGAGGATCAGAAATATCCGCTTGTCGCCAGCGGTCAGAGTAAAGCATTCATTCAATTGAAGCAGCTGGTTGATCTGGAGGACAAACTTCTGTTACTGCTTGAAAGTATCGCCAGTCATCGCGACTTGCCGATGTCGGACGAACAGGAGAAGATACTCGGACAAGAAATCGATTTTCTGCTCAGCCATCATTATGATGTGATTTTTTCACACGACCGGGATCAGCCGATGTTCAGCTTTGACCAGGAAGTCAGTGAAGTGGACGATATCATCAACGGTCATTTGCTCGATTACCGAGAACAGCTGGAAAAAATGAAATAAAAAAACGTCGTCCTCGTGAATCTTTTTCAATTGAAAAAGAGCGAAGACGACGTTTTTTTTAAGGTGTCCGCAATGACTGGACAAGATCGGCATCTGGAGTGACGTAAAGTGTCGTTTGATCCGTATAGATGACGAATCCCGGTTTGGCACCACTCGGTTTTTTGACGTAACGGAGTTCTGTGAAATCGACCGGCACCTGGCTCGATTCCCGGGCCTTGGAATAATAGGCGGCGACCACCGCGGCTTCTTTTAATGTGGTCTCATCCGGCTGGTCACTGCGGATGATGACATGTGAACCGGGGATATCTTTTGTATGCAACCATGTCTCGGACCGGCGTCCGAATTTAAACGTCGCATAATCATTTTGTTTGTTGTTTTTGCCGACAAAAAATGGAATCCCGGTCGAAGATTGGTAGGCCTCAAGTTTAGGGATAAGAGGTTTCTTTTTCTTTTTGCTGCGTTCCCGGACGTATCCTTCTTCGACGAGCTCTTCCCGCATCTCTCGAATATCCTCCGGAGAAGCGACATCGAGTTGTGCCAGTAGCGACTCAAAATAATTGATTTCGAGCTGGTTTTTCTCGAGCTGCTTCGCGACTTCGATTTTAGCAGTCTTCAGTTTGTTGTAACGTTTGTAGTACCGCTGGGCATTTTCGTTCGGTGAAAAGCGGGGATCAAGGGCAATCGTAATTTCCTTCCCGTCTTCGTCATAATAATCGACGACCGTCGCCTCTTTCATACCGCGTTCGAGCTGATACAGGTAGGTCGTTAATAATTCGCCTTTGTGTTTCAATTCGTCCATCTTTTCGGTAGCAGCCAGGTCACGTTCGAGTTTCGTACGTTTCAGAATATTTTTATCATATTCGCTTTTGATGAAACGCTCCAAGTCAGCCGCCTGTTGTTTGACGCGATCCCGATTTGATTTCTGGTGGAAAAACGCATCGAGGACGTCTCCGCTTGTCGCAAAGGTCTTTTCTTCAACGATTTCCCCGTAGTGCAACGCGACAGGGGAGAAACGTTCCTTCCCGTTTGCGAGACGCTGGAAATAATAAGGACCCGTCAGTTCATCCAGAACGGAGTGAATGGCCTCTGCAAGCGATGTCCGGTTCGAAAGACCGGCCCGCGACACGATTTCAGCAGTGATTTGCGGTGAAAAACCACTGAACAAACCTAATAACTGACGGTCGATCTTTCCGGCGTTCCAATCAATCCGGTGTAACGTCTGTTCGATGTCACCGGTCAGAGGATCGACTTTATCTTGTTCCGGCGGCAAGTGATACTGCAGACCCGGCATGATGGTCCGGAATGTATTCTGGCTGAGCGGAAGATGTTTGATCGCATCCAAGATTTTATCCTGTCCATCTGTCAGGAGGATGTTGGAATGGCGGCCCATCAGTTCGATGTACAGTTTTTTCGCTTCTTCATCCCCGAGTTCATTTCGTGAGCGGACACGCATTAAAATGACCCGGTCACGTCCGAGCTGCTCGATTGATTCGATGAAGCCGCCTTCGAGATGCTTTCGGAGCATCATACAAAACATCGGCGGTTCGCTTGGATTGCTCGTCGACTCCGATGTCAGATGAAGCCGCGCGTACATCGCATTGGCCGATGCGAGCAACATCACGTTTTTTCGTTCTGCCCGGACACTGAAAATTAAATCGAGTGCATACGGTTGGTGTATTTTATTAATCCGTGCCCCAACGAGCGGTTGGAGTTCCTGGACGACACGTGTTGTCATTAGTCCGTCAAAAGCCATGATATTACCTTCTTTCCTGATTTCGTTTCCACTTTCTAAAGGTAACAGAAAGTGCCCGGTTATGGTATGATTAAGCAGTCGAGCTGAAAAAGACCACTTGCGAACTTCCTGTCTCTACTGCTAATATGAAACAATGTGAAGTTTGTTAGATGGAGGGGTTCTGAAGTGATTTTTAAAGAGCGTGGCTTATTACTCGTATTGTCTGGTCCGAGTGGTGTTGGTAAAGGAACGGTTTGCCGTGCCTTGCGCGAAGATGAAGACAATAATTTGCACTATTCTGTGTCATGTACGACACGTAAACCGCGTGAGGGAGAAGTGGACGGTGTCCATTATTTCTTCAAGACACGTGAAGAATTCGAAAGTATGATTGCGAACAACCAATTGCTCGAGCATGCGGAATTCGTCGGTAACTATTATGGTACACCCGTCGAATGGGTCAACAAAATCTTAGATGAAGGAAAAGATGTCATCTTGGAAATTGAAGTACAGGGTGCGATGCAGGTGAAGGAACATTTTCCGGAAGCTGTTTTTCTGTTTTTGGCTCCGCCAAGTTTACAGGAACTTCGCAACCGTCTTGTCGGGCGTGGAACAGAATCAGAAGAGGTCATCAAACAACGTCTTCTTGTCGCGAAAGAAGAGATTGAAATGATGGATGCTTATGATTACGTCGTCACGAATGACGAGATCCACAAAGCATGTGACAGAATTCAAGCAATCGTCACTGCAGAACATTGTAGCCGGGAACGCGTTGCGTCCTTGTATAAAAAAGCCATGGAGGTCAAATAACATGTTATATCCATCAGTAGACAAGCTTCAAAAGACGGTCCCTTCGAAATACACAATCGTGACGGTCGCAGCAAAACGTGCACGTCAAATCCAAGACGGGAAACGCGTGAAAGTAGCAAACCCGAAATCATACAAACCAGTCGGAAAAGCGCTCGAAGAACTCTTTTCTGGTGAAGTCGTGGTTACGAACCAACCGCAAGACTAATTTTGAAGCAGCCACTCCTCATTGTGGCTGTTTTTTTCAATAAGGAGGAATTCATCATGCTAACGAATCGTAACATCCTATTATGTGTCGGAGGCGGAATCGCTTCATATAAAGCAGCGGCCTTGGCATCGAAACTCGTTCAGGCCGGAGCGAACGTTCAAGTCGCGATGACGAAGAATGCCCAACAATTCGTCGGGAAAACGACGTTTGCCGCCTTGACGCGAAAACCGGTCTATGATGATGTCTTCATCGAGCATGATGCATCCAAGATTGCCCACATCGATTTAGCAGATGAAGCTGATTTGATCGTCGTGGCTCCTGCGACGGCCAATCTGATTGCGAAACTGGCGCACGGAATCGCCGATGATTTCATTACGACGACGATTTTAGCGGCGACGTGTCCGGTCGTTGTTGCTCCGGCGATGAACGTCAATATGCTCGAACATCCGGCGACAGTGCGAAATATGGAACGGCTGATGGCAGACGGAGTCCACTTGATCGCACCCGGAGTCGGTAACTTGGCATGTGGCTGGATCGGAAAAGGGCGGTTGCCTGAACCGGAAGAGTTGGTCGAGACATTATCCGGTCTTTTCGAAACCAAGAAACTGGAAAACCGCCATGTCCTGGTCAGTGCCGGTCCGACGGTGGAACGGATTGATCCGGTTCGTTATTTGACGAACGATTCATCTGGAAAGATGGGTATCGCGCTTGCGGAAGCGGCCCGGGATGCTGGAGCAACCGTCACACTTGTTCACGGTCCGGTCCGTGGGACAGTGCCGACCGGTATGACGACGATTGCTGTCGAATCCGGTCAGGAAATGCTCGAAGCGATGTTAGCCGTCTATGACAAACAAGACCTGGTCATCATGGCAGCGGCGGTCGCAGATTATCGCCCGACTGTCCAATATGATCGCAAACAAAAGAAAATCGACGGACCGTTACGGATTGAACTGGAAGAGACGACTGATATCTTACGAACATTGGGTGAGCGGAAGACAAATCAGATTTTAGTTGGTTTTGCAGCAGAGACGGAAAACCTGGAAACACATGCGCAACAAAAACTGATTCGAAAACAGGCGGATTTCATCGTCGCAAATGATGTCTCCCGTGCGGACATCGGTTTTTCAAGTGATGAAAATCAAGTCACGGTCTACGGTAAAAGTAATGAAGCCGTCCATTACGATCAACAAGCGAAGACCCGATTAGCAACCGCATTAATCGAACAGTTCGCGGAGGCCTTACGATGATTGCTGAAGTCATCGTCGATGTCGCTGCGGCGACGGTCGACCGGCCCTTTGACTATGAAGTACCGGATTTATGGTGTGATCTCGTCGTTCCCGGTATGCGTGTCGAAGTGCCGTTTGGTCCGCGGGCGTTGCTCGGAATCGTCGTAGCCGTGAAGGATGGGACCGATCTCGCACGAATTAAACCGATCGTACGTGTTCTCGATGAGACTCCGACGTATACGGAAGAATTACTTCGATTGTCGAGTTATTTATCAGAGACAACCCTTTGCTATCAGGCGACGGCACTCCTCGCGATGTTACCTGCTGCTTTGAAAGTCAGTTATGATAAACTGATTTTGGCGGAAGACCCGCGGCTGGTTCACTGGAACCAGAAGAAAATCAGCCAGTTTCCGAGTGAGGTCCAACAACAGATATTAGTGGCTGCCCAAAATGGGGATATCCGACTGCAACCGATCGTCAAAGAAAAGAAGACGTCTAAAACCGACAAGCGAATCTGTCTGCTCGATGCGACGATTGAATTATCGAAACAAGCGACCAAACAGATTCTGTTCCGTGATTATCTGACGGAACGACCGGAAGTGTTATGGAGTGAAGTGATGCATGAACTGGATTTGACTGTCAGCATTCTCAACAGTTTGGAGAAAAAAGGTGTCATTATGGTTGAGACGATTGATGTGAACCGAAATCCGTATGAACATCTTGTCCAGGATATCTTTGTTCCGTCGACGTTGACGACGCACCAGCAGGATGCCGTCGATGCGATTACGGCACCGGATGAAACACATACGTTTTTACTCCATGGGGTGACCGGGAGCGGGAAAACGGAAGTCTATCTCGAATCGATTCATACCATGCTTGAACGGGGACGCCAAGCCATTCTGCTCGTACCGGAGATCAGTTTGACACCGATGATGGTCAAACGTTTTAAACGACGGTTCGGAGACCGTGTCGCCGTGTTGCACAGCGGGTTGTCGTTAGGTGAAAAATACGATGAATGGCGCAAAATTTCGCATGGAGAAGTGGACGTCGTCGTCGGAGCACGATCTGCGATTTTTGCACCATTGACGAACATCGGTGTGATCATTTTAGACGAAGAACATGAGACGACCTATAAACAAGAAGAAAATCCGCGGTATCATACCCGGGACGTGGCAACATGGCGAGCGGCATACCATAAATGTCCCGTCGTCCTTGGAAGTGCGACGCCGATTCTAGAGACGTATGCACGCTCTCAGAAAGGGGTCTATCGTTACCTCCCTCTAACAGAACGATTCGGAGGCGAACTTCCACCGGTCGAGATCATCGATATGCGAAAAGAACTAGAACGCGGCAATCGAACGCCGTTCAGCCTCGCGCTCGTCGAAGGAATCAAACAGCGCATCGAGCGGGGCGAACAGACGGTCTTGCTCCTCAATCGACGGGGATACACGACATTCGTGCTATGCCGGGATTGTGGAGAAACGCTTCAATGTCCTCATTGCGCTGTCAATCTGACGTATCATCAACACCAAGATTGTCTGAAGTGTCATTATTGTGGATTTGAAGCAGCAATGCCGAAAACGTGTCCGTCGTGTGAATCGAAAAAAATTCGGCAGTTCGGTACCGGAACGCAAAAAATCGAAGAAGAACTGGCACATTTAATTCCGGAAGCGAAAATCATTCGGATGGATCAAGACACGACGTCACGCAAAGGGGCGCATGAAAAATTGCTAAATGCGTTTGAGCGCGGCGAAGGAAACATCCTGCTCGGAACACAAATGATTGCCAAAGGACTTGATTTCCCGAATGTGACACTGGTCGGTGTCATTGCGGCGGATGCCACACTCGGAATTCCCGATTTTCGGGCGAGTGAACGAACGTTTCAGTTGATCACACAGGTTTCAGGGCGGGCCGGTCGGGGAGCACTTGCCGGGCAATCGATCATTCAGACGTATAACCCGGATCATTATGTCATCCAGACGGCAAAACGGCACGACTATGAAGCGTTTTATAAGCGGGAGATGCAGTTGCGCAAGTTAGGCGGTCATCCGCCCTTCTGGTTTTTAGGATTGATCACGATTTCAGCGGCTCATCCGCTCGAAGCCCAAGCGGAAGCAGAAGCGATTGCCGGACAACTCCGGCATTTGGAATCAGACGACTTGGTTGTCAACGGTCCGCTCGAAGCGCCGCTCGCACGGTTGAAAAACATGTATCGCCAACAGGTGATTTTAAAACATAAAGGTCAAGAAGAAGTGCGGGAGGCACTCCGTGCGATGCTTGCGTTACGCATCAAACAAAAAGTCCAAGTAACAGTGGATTTAAATCCATTTGTATTCATGTGAGGTGGCAAATTATGTACAAAGTTGTAGAAGTACCAAATGAAGTATTGCGTCAAAAATGCCAACGCGTAACGAAGTTTGATAAGAAATTAGGGAAAATGATTGATCGGATGTTCGATACGATGTATGAATATGACGGTGTCGGACTTGCTGCGCCACAAATCAATCAGCCGATTCGTGTCGCTGTTGTCCATACGGATGATGAAACCGGACCAATTGAGCTGATTAACCCGGAAATCATCGAAGCATCCGGTTCAGAAATCGATGACGAAGGATGTTTGAGTATGCCGGGAATTTTCGGACCGGTCGAACGGTTCGAGCAAATCGTCGTCAAATCACAAGACCGTCTAGGACGGAGTGTCAAAATTAAGGCGAACGGTTTTTTTGCACGGGCGATTCAACACGAAATGGATCATCTGGACGGTGTATTGTTTACGGATAAATTAGTGGAGACGGAAGCAACGCCTCGTGTCGTTTTCATGGGAACACCTGACTTTGCTGCAAATACACTCCGGGAAGTGATTGATGCCGGCTATGATGTCGTCGGTGTCGTCTCTCAGCCGGATAAACCCGTCGGACGCAAACGTGAAATCAAACCAACACCGGTGAAGGAAGTTGCATTGGCTCACGACATTCCTGTCTTACAACCCGCTAAAATCCGGGAAGATTATCAAGACTTACTCGACTTGAAACCGGACCTGATCATTACCGCTGCTTACGGACAAATCGTTCCGACGGCCGTGCTCGAAGCACCGCGATATGGTGCGATCAATGTTCATGCGTCCTTGCTGCCGAAGTATCGCGGCGGCGCTCCGATTCATCAAGCCATCATCGATGGTGAAGCGGAAACGGGAGTCACAATCATGTATATGGTGGACCGGTTGGATGCAGGCGACATGTTATCAAAAATCATCGTGCCGATCGAAGAACGTGATACAGTCGGAACGATGTTTGGCAAACTCAGTGCTGCCGGTGCCCGCCTGCTAATCGAAACATTACCGCAGTTGATTGCGGGAACATTGACACCGGAAGCGCAACGGGAAGAAGACGTCACGTTTTCTCCGAATATCAGCCGGGAACGGGAACGACTTGATTTTTCACGTCCCGGAGAAGCGTTATACAATCAAATCCGCGGAATGAATCCCTTCCCGAGTGCGTATACGATGCTTGGTTCAGACCGTCTGAAAGTCTACTTTGCTGAAAAAGTCCCGGGTCACGGACCGGCGGGTGAAATCATTGCCCTTGAAGCCGACGGACCGGTCATCGCAACCGGATCGGATGTCGCCTTGAAATTAGTAGATGTACAACCGGCCGGAAAAAAACGGATGGACGGTGCCACATTTATGCGTGGTGTCGGACAGACATTGACGATTGGACAGAAAGTAGGCGAACAAGCATGAACGTCAGAGATGCAGCAGTAACAACCTTATTAAAAATTGGTCAAGGTGGGGCTTTCTCCACGATTTCCGTCCACCAGATGCTTGAAAAACGTGCCATTTCAAAAGCAGATGTCGGCTTATATACAGAACTGGTTTACGGAACGCTCAGCCGTGAATTGACACTCGACTATATTTTAGAACCGTTCTTAACGAAACAAAAGAAGCTCGATCCATTCATGCGTCCGTTATTACGAATGAGCGTCTATCAACTGTTTTATCTCGACCGGATTCCGGATCATGCCGTCATCAACGAGGCAGTCGAGATTGCCAAGACACGCGGTAAACCGCATATTGCGAAAGTCGTCAACGGTGTGCTGCGGAACGTCCTTCGACAAGGAAAACCTGATTTCTCAGCGATTCCTTCAGTGGTCGACCGAATCAGTATCGAAACAAGCCATCCGGCATGGCTCGTCGAACGGTGGATTGAATTATTCGGAGAAGAAGAAACATGGCAGATGTGCCGACTGAACAATGAACCGGCTCCCGTCACCGTCCGTGTCAACCGGACCCGGACAGACAGACGAGAAGCGATTGAATTGCTGGAAGCCCAGGGCGTCAGTGCGAAACCGGCCCATGCGGCGCCAGACGGTCTAGAAATCATCAGTGGCAGTGTGCAACAGACGGATCTGTTGGAACGCGGTTACTTGTCGCTCCAAGATGAAAGTTCGATGTTGGTCGCTGCCGCTTTAGGTGCACAACCGACGGATCATGTCTTGGACAGTTGCGCGGCACCGGGCGGAAAAGCGATGCATATCGCGGAAGGTTTGGCGACGGGATCGTTAGTCGCACTGGATCTTCATCCACATAAAGTGAAATTATTAGAAAAGCAGGCAACTCGTCTTGGTCTGCACAATGTGCAGGCGGAGGCACTGGATGCCCGTCAGGCGGGCACACGTTTTGAGGCGGCATCATTTGACCGGATATTGGTCGATGCCCCATGTTCCGGACTCGGTGTCATTCGCCGGAAACCCGATATCAAGTGGACGAAACGTCCCGAAGATTTAACGCAATTGCCGGTTATTCAGCGGCAAATTATTGAAGCGATTCTTCCGCTCGTCAAACCGGATGGAACATTCGTCTATTCGACCTGTACGATGGATCCGCTCGAAAATGAGCAGCAAACGGACTATATTCTCAGCCAAGGATTTGTTTTTGACGAGACATTCAAAACACGGATGCCGGAAGCCGTTCAATCGCTGATTGGTGAACGGGCTGAATTGAAATTACTCCCGACATCACTTGGTACAGATGGTTTTTATATCGCTGCATTCAAAAAAGTGAATGAACCAACAGGATAATAAAAAACGATGAGGAGGACGGGTATGGAGTTAGCTTATTTGACGACGACTGGAAAGGTCCGTTCAAAAAATGAGGACACGGTCTTATTGGTAGGCGATGCGACACAAGGATTAGCTGTCGTCGCTGACGGTATGGGGGGACATGCAGCCGGTGAAACGGCGAGTGCCATCGTCAAGCAGATTTTTGCCGAAGCATACGCAGATATGCCAAACCGCCCGATGGAGTTATCTTCCTGGATTGAACGATTAGTGAAAGAAGCCAATGCGCAGATTCAACGTTTTTCTCAAGTCGAAAATTTGTCGATTGTCGGCACGACGATGGCTTGTGTCTGCTGGTCGGATGATTTACTTGTCATTGGACACGTAGGGGACAGCCGCGTCTATGCCCTGGAAGCAGGACAATTAAAACAGCTGACGGATGACCATTCCTATGTCAACATGCTCAAACAATTAGGGGAATTATCGGAAGCAGAGCTTGAAAATCATCCCCGTCGTAATGTCATTACACGATCCGTCGGTTCGAACGAGTCCGTGGATGTCGACATTCAAGTCCGGGATGCACCGGACTATGATATCGTGTTAGTGTGCAGCGACGGCTTGTCGGATGAGGTGCCTCATGAAGTCATCGAGCAGTTGCTTCAAGAAGATGCACCGCTCGATACGATTGTCGAACGTCTCGTGTCCGAGGCGAATGACCGTGGAGGCGCAGACAACATTACGATTGCTGCAATCCGTTTTAAAGAAAGAGAGAGGATCTGAATATGCGTTACGGAGATCGATTGAACGACCGCTACCGCATAGAACGGTTAGTTGGAAATGGCGGGATGGCAAACGTTTATCAGGCATATGATGAAATCTTGAATCGAACTGTCGCAATCAAAATTTTACGTACAGAGTTTTCGCATGATGAACAATTCATCCGTCGATTTGAACGAGAGGCACATGCTGCGACGAGTTTAAATCATCCCAACATCGTCGCGGTTTATGACGTAGGAGAAGAAGAAGCGATTTATTATATCGTAATGGAATATATTGATGGCATGACGCTGAAAACGTATTGTGAAGGGCGGGCATTGCCGGTCGCAAAAGCGATTGACATCATCAGCCAAATTTGTGATGCAATTGATCATGCCCATGCCCACCGGATCATCCACCGGGATATCAAACCCCAAAATATGTTGATTCGTGAGGATGGAACCGTCAAGGTGACCGATTTCGGCATTGCGGTCGCCATGTCGAATGCGACCCTGACCCACACGATGTCAGTCCTGGGATCCGTGCATTACTTTTCGCCGGAACAGGCAAAAGGAAAATTTGCGGATGAAAAATCAGATATTTATTCGCTGGGAGCCCTTTTGTACGAACTCGTGACGGGGCAAGTTCCGTTTGAAGGCGATTCACCGGTTGCTGTCGCCCTGAAACATCTGCAAGATACCGCCCGTCGTCCGACCTCGTTAAATCCGGCTGTGCCGCAAGCCTTAGAAAATTGCATCATGCAAGCTCTTTCAAAAGCGCCGCATGATCGGCAACAAACGGTTGCTGCCTTTAAAGAAGACATGGTGACCGCGATGTCAGCTGAACGGGCCAATGAAGGAATTCGCGGGGACGATTTGATGGAAAAGACGATGGTGCTCAGCCCTGTGTCCCTGCCAACAGCCGACATTGAACACACAGCACCGGTTCCGAAGGTCGCTACCGTGATGCCGAAACCAGAAAAGAAAAAGAAACGTGCGTGGTGGATCATCTTATTGTTGTTATTCATAATGGGCGGAGCCGCAACGACTTTTGCCATGTGGCCTGACCCGACGGTCGTCGTACCAGATGTAACAGGCAAGGATGCCGACGAGGCGGAAACGAAGCTTGAAAAAATGGGATTCGTCGTGGAATCGACCGAACGCTCAAGTGATACGGTGGAAGAAGGGTTCGTCATCAGTCAGTCACCGCGTGAACAGGCGACGGTTAAAAAAGGATCGACGGTGGATTTGATCGTTTCGACAGGAAGCGATCCGGTCGAGGTGCCGGACGTCTCAGATGAGACAGAGAAAAAAGCAATCGCCATCTTAAAGGACAGCGGTTTTGAAAAAGTGGATGTCGAACGGGAAGACTCGGAAGACATCAAACGTGGGAATGTCATCCGTCAATCCATTTCAGCTGGAACGGAAGTCATCGCGAAAGAACAGATGATTACCATTACGGTCTCAAACGGATCACCCGTATTCGTTCTGAAAGATTTGACTGACTTATCGAGTGCTGAAGCAAAAGCTTATTTAGATGAGATGGGACTGGACGGAACGTTTGAACAGGAGTTCTCAAGTGAGGTCGCGCTCGATCAGGTCATTCGTCAATATCCGCAAGCCGGTGCGCAAGTCGAACCGAACGATTCGGTCACAGTCTTTATTTCTCGCGGAGAGGAAGAAAAGACCATCACGGCGACGTTGCCCGAGAAAGTAGTCTATGATGGCGTCAGTGAAGACGGGGAGCCTGCGCCACGTCAACTCGTCCGGATTGAGACGGAAGATGCCAAAGGAAAACGAACCGTCATCGAAGAATCGATTGATCAGGATGAAACATTTGATGTTCCTTTGACGATTGATCCGGGAGAAGAAGGCAAGATTACGATTTATAAAGATGACGAAGTGTACCGGGCGAAGACGATTACGTACAATCAGGCAAAATCACAAGAATAACGAGCAGGACGTTAATCCTGACAAAGGAGGGCATAGGATGGCAGAAAATCGAATTGAAGACAATCGGGATGGAACGATTATCCGTTTACAGGGTGGATTTTATGATGTCATGACGCCTCAAGGTGAAATCCGTTCACGGGCACGCGGTAATTTCAGAAAACGGGGCATCAGCCCTGTCGTCGGCGATGAGGTCGTGTTACACATCGAAAGTGAGACCGGATATATCCTGGAAGTAAAGGACCGTCAAAATTTCCTGGTCCGCCCGCCGGTTGCCAATATCGATCAAGCATTGTTGGTCGTATCGGCAGCAGAACCTGATTTTTCTGCCCATCTGCTGGACCGGTTTTTAGTGTTGATTGAAGCAAAGGAAATTCAACCGATCATCATCTTGACGAAGATGGACTTGTTACAAGGTGAAGCCGAACAAGGGGTATTGGAAGCAATTGCCGCTTACCGGACCATTGGATATCACGTCATCGAAACGTCAAGTGAGACATTGGCCGGAGTCGAATCCGTCCGTCCGTTGTTAAAAGATAAAACGAGTGTCCTGGCCGGACAATCCGGTGTAGGGAAAAGTTCGTTGTTGAATGCCTTGGAACCTTCGTTGGCACTGGAAACGAGTCATATTTCGAAGGCGCTTGGTCGTGGACGCCATACGACACGTCATGTGACATTGATCCCGCTTGGCGAAGGACTGATTGCAGATACCCCGGGATTCTCGAATCTTGATTTTCCGCATGAAATGGAACTCGAGGAGTTACGGTGGTGTTTCCCTGAATTTGTTGCTTTACAGGACGAATGTAAGTACCGTGGCTGTCTGCATTTGAATGAGCCTGGTTGTGCCGTTAAACAAGCCG
Source organism: Exiguobacterium sp. s138 (assembly GCF_018618775.1). Classification (NCBI taxonomy): domain Bacteria; kingdom Bacillati; phylum Bacillota; class Bacilli; order Caryophanales; genus Exiguobacterium; species Exiguobacterium sp. s138. Next base: position 132,750 of record NZ_JACSMW010000002.1, read on the forward strand.
TCGAGGCCCAGGAAATCATGGCTTCCCGGTATACGAATTATGGTATGTTTGTAGAGGAAATCAAGAATCGGACACGGAGGTATTAACATGATTAAAATCGCACCATCAATCTTATCAGCAGATTTTGCAAATTTAGAGCGGGATGTCAAAGCCGTAGAAGCAGCAGGTGCCGATTATATCCATTTCGATGTCATGGACGGTCAATTTGTTCCGAACATCTCATTCGGACTTCCTGTCTTAAGCAGTTTACGTCAAAAAACAGATATGGTTCTCGACGTCCATCTCATGATTGATCGTCCGGAAAACTTTGTCGAAGCCTTCGTTGCAGCAGGGGCTGATATCGTGACGTTCCACGTCGAGGCGACGAATCACGTCCACCGTGTCCTGCAACAGATCAAAGCAGCCGGTGCGAAAGCGGGTGTCGTGCTCAATCCGCATACGCCGCTGTCGACGATCGAACACGTGCTCGAGGATGTGGACATGGTCTTATTGATGACAGTCAATCCGGGATTCGGCGGACAAGCGTTCATTCCGGGTGTCATGAAGAAATTAAATCAACTGGCTGCAATGAAAGCGGAACACGATCTATCGTTTGAGATTGAAATCGATGGCGGAGTCAATGCGGAAACAGCGAAATTATGTATTGAGAATGGGGCAAACGTACTTGTTGCAGGTTCCGCCATCTACAATGCACCGGATTATTCAGAAGCAATCACTAGTATTCGGAATGCCGCTCACGTATAATAAGAGCAGAATCAAAATTGAATGAAGACCGCAAGGGGTGTCGCGTCAAGCGGCTGAGAGAAGTGATTGGACTTTAACCCTTCGAACCTGTTCCGTTCAGACGGACGTAGGGATGTGGCGCACGCAGGCAGTACGGCGTTCGTCGTACTGCCTTTTTGCCGTCCTGCGATTTTATTTTTAGGAGGAAAAAAGGATGAAACGGCTACAAATGTTAATGGAAATTGCAATCTTTGCAAGTCTTGGTGTGGTGTTCGATTTATTAATCCCGTTTAAAATGCCGCAAGGGGGTTCGGTCAGTTTGGCGATGCTGCCAATCTTCGTCATGGCCTTTCGTCATGGTGTCATCGGTGGGGTCGTGACGGGAGCGCTCGTCGGAACGATTCAACTGATGTTCGCTCCGCAAATTCTGACAGTCGTTCAGCCGTTACTCGATTATACGATTGCGTTTGGAGTCGTCGGACTGAGCGGACTATTCGCACGGCAAGTCAAAAAAGCAGCAGCAACCGGGAAGAATGGCCGTTTGATGGCAATTGTACTAGGCGCGACATTGCTTGGTGCAGGTTTACGTTATGTCTGTCACGTCATCAGCGGAATCGTCTTCTTCGCTGAATATGCGGAAGGTCCGGTCGTTCCGTACTCGTTGATCTATAACGCGACGTATATGGTTCCATCGTACCTATTATGTGGTATTGTCGCAGGACTTCTGTTTACGACAGCGCCCCGACTTCTTCGTTACTCGGCACGAGGTGTCTGATGCGGGTCGTGATTGTAGCGGCCGGTCCGACAGAAGACATCCCGTCCCTGAAACCGTTTCTGGATGAGAAGACGGTTGTCATCGCCGTTGACGGAGGTGTCACCGAATTGGCACAGCAAGGTCTCGCTTTTGACTTGGCGATTGGTGACTTTGATTCGCTCGGATACAAACCGGAAGGAGCGATCATCCACCCGGCTGAAAAGGATGAGACCGACTTGGAACTGGCTTTACGCCATGTCAGTCAACAGTATGAAGCAACAGAAGTGTTCATATTCGGTGCGACCGGAGGACGACTTGATATGACGCTTCAAAACGTCTATTTGCTAAAACAATTTCCGGCAGTTCGCTTGATGACGAAGCGGGAAGAGGTTCGTTTCTTACAGCCGGGGACGTATGAGATCGAGGCAGATGGATTTCACTATCTCTCTTTCATCCCGCTCGTTCCGACACGTCTGACCCTCCGCGGGGTCAAGTATCCGTTGACGAATCATGACGTGCCGGTCGGCGGATCATTGACCGTCAGCAATGAATGGACACAGCACGGAGTGGCGAACGTGACGGTGCATACCGGTGAAGTCATCGCATTACGGAGTTTGTCAGATCAGTAAAAACGCGTGCTCGTTAGGCTTACCTAACGAGCACGCGTTTTTTTATGACTCTGTAGGTGGAGGCAGTTCAAGATTCTAATGTGGAACTGGCTGCCTGACGCTCGGTTTGAGCTGCAATATGTTTTCCTTTAACAAACAGATGGTAACAACCCCATGTCAAGAGGAAGAACGGAACACCGATATACAGTGCAATCCGTTGATCTGCCTGAAACGCCAAGCTGATCAATACGAGCATGTTTAACGAGAACGAGATGATCGGCAAGACCGGGAAGAACGGTGTCTTGAATTTCAATTCACTGACTGAATGCCCGTCTTTGATGAATTGACGGCGAAACGCAATTTGTGAAGCGGAAATTGAAATCCAACCGACTTGTGCCCCGAGTCCTGCTAGTGACAACAACCAGATGAAGACGGTATCTTCCGCGAAAAAGGCGGTCAGAAGCGATAACATCGCAAACAGCATCGTAAAGCATAACGCCCGCATCGGTACACCACGAGAGTTGACGATGGCAAGTTTTTTCGAGATCATACCTTCTTGAGACATCGACCATAACATCCGGGTAGCAGCGTATAATCCTGAGTTCCCGACCGACAGTAAGGCAGTCAGAACGACGATGTTCATCAAATCGGCCGCGTATGGAATCCCAATCGCATCAAAGACCATGATGAACGGACTGCTGATACCGCCAGCTGTTTCATAAGGAATTAAGGCGCCGACGATTGTAATCGAAAGAACAAAAAAGATGAACGTCCGCCAAACCGTATTGCGGATCGCTTTCGGAATCGATTTTTCGGGATCGTTCGACTCTCCGGCTGCAACCCCGATCAATTCCGTCCCCTGGAACGCGAAGTTGACGGCGATCATCGTCGTCAAGACTCCGAGCGCACCGTTCGGGAACAATCCGTTTGAAGTAAAGTTGGCGAATAAACTTTCCGGGCGTTCTGCAGTCATGTCGATCCAGCCAAACCAAGCTGCTCCCCCGAGCGCAATGAAAAATAGAATGGCCAGGACTTTCAGGCTCGAGAACCAGAATTCAGCCTCCCCAAAGGCTTTGGCAGATACGGCGTTAAGTCCGAATAAAATGACGGTGAAGATGGCACACCAGATGACGATAGGGGTGTTCGGAAACCACCGATCCATCAGACTTCCGGCTGCCGTAATTTCAAGTGCCACCGTCACGGCCCATCCGAGCCAGTAAATCCAGCCGACGGCAAATCCGATACCCGGTCCGATGAAACGTGTCGTATACGTTTGAAATGATCCGGAAACCGGCATATGGACAGCCATCTCTCCTAAACATAACATTGTCAGATACATAATGGTCCCACCCACGATGTAACTGAGGACCGCCCCGAGTGGTCCTGCTTGCGAAATCGTTAATCCGGAACCGAGAAACAGTCCCGTACCGATAATCCCTCCGAGTGAAATCATGAAGAGATGCCGGCTTGTCATTTCTCTTTTTAACTGCATGTCTGACCCTTCCCCCTTGAAAAAAATAACTGCTCACTTATTGTAAGCGTTTTCAATTATTCAGACAATTAGTTTATAAGAAAAATAAAAAAAGGACAAAAAAAGAACCGGAAGGGAAGATTCCCATCCGGTTACTGCGCCTTATACGCGTTCGACTTTACCTGATTTGAGCGCTCGAGCTGAAACCCAAACCTTTTTAGGTTTACCGTCAACGAGAATACGTACTTTTTGTACGTTGATTCCCCAAGTGCGTTTCGTTTTGTTCAATGCGTGTGAACGGTTGTTTCCCGACTTCGGCGATTTCCCAGTAACGTAGCATTTACGTGCCATGTGTTCCGCCTCCTTTTATGTTGTTTTGCGTTCGTCCTAATAGACACTTTGCTATCTTAGCATGCTGTTAAGACGGTTGCAACATAAAAAAAGTAGCTGACAAGAAAAAAACTTGACAGACAACCTCAAAATTTAAAATAATGAATGAGGATGATGGTAAAAGTTCATTTGACCGCTACTATTTTTCACATATTCATTGTATAGTCAGTACGGCGACTTTTCAATAGTAGGTCCTTATAGTAGAATTATGGGAAGAACACAATTAACAAAGGGGGCTACTCAGGTGGCGATCGAGATGAAAACGACCTATGGAAAAATTGATGTAGACAACGATGTCGTTGCGCAACTTGCAGGCGGAGCGGCGATGGAATGTTTTGGTGTCGTTGGTATGGCGTCCCAGTCACAAATCAAAGACGGGCTGGCTGAACTGCTGAAACGCGAAAACTTTGCACGCGGTGTCATCGTACGTCAGGTATCGGAACAAGTTCACATCGATATGCATATCATTGTTAGTTACGGTACGAAAATCTCAGAAGTCGCAAACAACGTCCAGAGCCGTGTGAAATATTCACTCAGCCAGGCACTTGGTTTAGAAGTGACATCTGTAAATATTTTTGTCCAAGGAGTCCGCTTGACGAATGTCTAAGGCGGGAATAGAGGAGGAAACTTTAGTGAGTGTAGATCGTTTAACAGGAGCGCAACTGGTCAAGATGATTCAGAATGGCGCAGCGAATCTCTATCAAAATGCGGATTTTGTCGATTCGCTGAACGTTTTCCCGGTCCCAGATGGTGACACGGGAACAAACATGAATTTGACGATGACGTCGGGTTCAAAAGAAGCAGCCAAAACAACAACAGACTCGGTCTCAGAAGTTGCCACGGTCTTTGCACGAGGTCTTTTAATGGGAGCGCGCGGAAACTCAGGCGTTATCTTAAGCCAATTGTTCCGTGGTTTCTCAAAATCAATCGAAGGAAAAGATGCGATTGATACAAAGGAATTCGCAGATGCCTTACAAAAAGGGGTCGATACAGCTTATAAAGCAGTCATGAAACCGGTTGAAGGAACGATTTTGACGGTAGCACGCGAGACAGCTGTCGCAGCGATCGCCCAGTCCGAGACAACAACGGATTTACTCGAACTGATGCGCGGTGTCGTTGAAGCTTCAAAAGTGTCACTCGAAGGGACACCGGACTTGTTACCTGTACTTAAAGAAGTCGGCGTCGTCGATTCCGGTGGTCAAGGACTGGTTTGTATCTATGAAGGATTCCTTGCGACCCTCGAAGGGAAAGAGCTTGAGAAACCGCATGCGCCTGTCATGGAAGCACTCGTCGAAGCAGAGCATCACAAATCGGCTCAAAGCTTCATGTCAACGGAAGAAATTCATTACGGTTACTGCACGGAAATCATGGTTCGTTTCCAGGACGATAAATTAGCAGATACGCCGTTCAGTGAAGAAGCATTCCGGAACGAACTCGCGGAATTCGGTGATTCATTACTCGTCGTTGCAGACGAAGAGTTACTAAAGGTTCATGTTCACGTGGAAACACCGGGTGAAGTCATCACGAAAGGTCAACGTTTTGGTGAACTTGTTGCCGTCAAGATTGAAAACATGCGTCAACAGCACTCGACGATCCTCGAAGAAGAAGGCGTCAATCAAGTGGCGGCTCCGGTTGCGACAAAAGCAAAAGCCCAGTCAGCGCTTGTAACGGTAGCAATGGGTGAAGGAATCAGCGAACTCTTTAAATCACTTGGCGTCAGTATCGTCATCGAAGGCGGACAAACGATGAACCCGTCAACGGAAGACATCGTCAAAGCAATTGAAGATGCCCATGCGGAACACGTCTACGTGTATCCGAACAACTCGAATATCATCATGGCAGCAGAACAAGCGGCATCAGTTGCTTCTTGTGGTGTGACGGTCGTGAAATCGAAGACCGTTCCTCAAGGATTGGCGGCAACGATCGTCTACAATCCGGAAGCGACGGTCGAAGAGAACGAGCGGCACATGATGGATGCAATCGCAGCCGTCAAATCCGGTCAAGTGACGTATGCCGTCCGTGATACGAGCATCGACGGAGTTGAAATCAAGAAAGATGATCATATGGCGATTGCCGAGAAACAAATCGTTGCAACGGATCATTCAAGCCTTGGCGCCGTCAAAAAGCTAGTTGATACACTGGTCACGGAAGACGATGAAATCATCACGGTCTTGTTCGGTGAAGGGGTTTCGCAAGATGAAGTCGACGAACTCGTCGCTTATATCGAATCGGTTAATCCAGACGCAGAAGTGGAAGTTCATGACGGAAAACAACCGCTCTATTCTTACATTTTAAGCGTCGAATAATATAAAACGTGAACGTACCTTTTCACATATCCCACCATCTGCGATAATAGAGGTGGGATTTTTGTTTAGTTGAAAGAGAGGGGAAAAGAAGATGAAGTATCGGAGTGTATTTGATATCATCGGTCCAATCATGGTCGGACCATCCAGTTCGCATACGGCGGGGGCAGCACGGATTGGATTGATGGCGGGGAAATTGTTTGGCGAACAGCCGACGGATATTACGATTACGTTTTATGGGTCATTTGCAGACACGTACCGGGGACACGGAACGGACGTCGCCATTATCGGCGGTGTCCTCGGCTATGATACGTTTGACGACCGGATTCCGGAATCAATTAAAATTGCGGAACAAAAAGGAATCCGGATTCATTTTGAAACGAGTGAGGCATTGACGGATCATCCGAATACGGCACGTGTTCATTTGACGGATGGACAGGCGGAGTTTGAACTCGTAGGCATTTCAATCGGCGGGGGAACGATTGAGATTACTGAGTTGAACGGAGTGCCATTGAAGCTGTCAGGCGGTGGACCGGCCCTGATCGTCCTGCACCATGACCGCTTTGGGGCGATCGCAGCCGTCACAAGTATTTTGGCCGATTATGAAATCAACATCGGTCACATGGAAGTATCGCGGCACGAAAAAGGCAAGCAGGCATTAATGGCGATCGAAATCGACGACCGCATGCCGACTGCTGTACTCGAAGAAATCAACCGTTTACCACAAGTCGAGCGTTCTGTCATGATGGGAGAGTGAAGAGATGTTTAAATCCGTAAAAGAACTCGTCGCACTGGCGACTGAAAAAAATGTACCGATTTCAGAAATCATGATTGAACAGGAAATGACGGTCCGGCACCTCGAACGTGATGAAGTCCTCGGGATGATGGAACGGAATCTTGAAGTCATGGAAGCAGCAGTCGAACGGTCACTGACAGGAGATGGTGTCGAATCGGTTACTGGTCTGACCGGTGGCGATGCTGTGTTGTTACAGCGATACCGGGCAAGCGGGCGAGGATTATCCGGCGATCTGTTGTTAGACGCCGTCAGCAAGGCGATTGGCACAAATGAAGTCAATGCGGCCATGGGAAAAATCTGTGCCACACCGACAGCGGGTAGTGCAGGCGTCGTTCCGGGAACGTTATTCGCAGTTCGGGAACGTTTGAATCCGAGTCGCGAACAGATGCTGCGTTTCTTGTTTACATCCGGTGCGTTCGGTTTTGTTGTAGCGAACAATGCGTCCATTTCCGGCGCGGCAGGCGGATGTCAGGCGGAAGTCGGTTCGGCAACGGCCATGGCAGCGGCGGCAATCGTTGAAATGGCAGGTGGAACACCTGATCAATCGGCCCACGCGTTTGCGATTGCCCTTAAGAACATGCTCGGACTGGTCTGCGATCCGGTTGCCGGACTTGTTGAAGTACCATGTGTGAAACGAAATGCCATGGGCGGAGCGAACGCGCTTGTTGCAGCCGATATGGCGTTAGCCGGTATCACGTCACGGATTCCGTGTGACGAAGTCATCGGAGCGATGTATGAAATCGGTCAAATGATGCCGTCCGCCTTACGGGAAACCGCGAAAGGCGGACTCGCCAACACACCGACGGGGCGTTGGCTCGAATCAAAAATCTTTGGGGAACTCTCGAATGAATCCATCAAATAAAGTAACCGCCTTAAAAGGAGTCGGGCGCGATTTAGCCCGTAAACTCGAAGAAATGGATATGCTGACGATTGCGGACGTGCTTGAGCACGTCCCGTTTCGTTATGACGATTTTGTGACCGGCAGTCTGACAGAGGCAATCCATGAAGACAAGGTGAAATTCACAGGACAGGTTCAATCGGAAGCGCTTGTCCGGTATTACGGAAAAGGAAAAAACCGACTCACGTTCCGCTTGCTTGTCGAAGACCGTTACAGCGTCACCGTGACGATGTTCAACCGTGCCTTTTATAAAGATCAGTTGAAACTCGGGGAAGAAGTGACGGTCAGCGGCAAATGGGATTTACACCGGATGACGATATCAGCGACAGAATTACAATTCGGAGCGATTGAAGGAGAATTGACACCGGTCTATTCGCTCAAAGGGGACATGCGGATGAAGACGTTCCGGCGGGTCGTCGAACTGGCTTTTGCCGAATGCGAAGCGCTCGAGGAACGTATTCCAGAAAACATTCGTAAGACATATCGAATACTGGACCGGATGACGATGTTGCGTCGGTTGCACTTCCCGACAACCCGGCAAGATTTGACGACTGCCCGAAGAAGTTATGTGTATGAAGAATGTTTGTACTTCCAACTGAAGTTACAGACGTTACGCCTCGGGAAACGAAAGGGACAAGGTCTTGCTTTACCGTTGTTCCAGCAAGAAATCGATCAATTCATTGCCACGTTACCGTTTCCGCTCACCGGAGCACAAAAGCGGGTGACGGACGAAATTTTGGCTGATATGCATCGACCGGAACGGATGAACCGGCTTCTCCAAGGAGACGTTGGAAGCGGAAAAACGGTCGTGGCGGCGATTGCCCTCTTTGCAGCGGTCCGTGCGAATAAACAAGGGGCCTTGATGGTGCCGACGGAAATTTTAGCGGAACAGCATGCCTCTTCGCTTGCACCGCTCCTCGAGCCGCTCGGCATTAAAGTCGGATTATTGACGAGTTCCGTCAAAGGAAAAAGCCGGCTCCTTCTGCTGGAAGCGTTACGGCAAGGGAAAATCGATGTATTGGTCGGGACCCATGCCTTGATTCAAGATACGGTCGTCTTCAAGGACCTTCATCTCGTCATCACGGATGAACAACACCGGTTTGGAGTCGAACAACGAAAACGCCTGCGGGCGAAAGCAGAACAGGCAGATGTTCTTTACATGACAGCGACACCGATTCCACGGACGCTAGCGATTTCTGTGTTTGGCGATATGGATGTCTCAATCATTGACGAGATGCCGGCAGGAAGAAAAGAAATTGAAACTTATTGGGCAAAACCGGAACAAATGGAACGGGTTTTCGGATTTGTCGAAAAAGAGTTACTGCTCGGTCATCAAGCGTATGTCATCACGCCACTGATTGAGGAATCTGAATCGCTTGATGTTCAAAATGCCATTGAACTGCACGTGCTTTTGACGGAACGGTTTTCCGCACAACGTGTCGGATTGATGCACGGTCGGCTCAGTTCGTCCGAAAAAGACGACGTCATGCAGGCCTTTAAGGAAAATCAAGTCCAAGTTCTCGTCTCGACGACCGTCGTCGAAGTCGGCGTCAACGTTCCAAACGCATCGATCATCGTCATTTACGACGCGGAACGCTTTGGACTGGCACAATTACACCAGTTGCGCGGTCGGGTCGGTCGGGGCGCAACCCAGTCTTTTTGTATCTTGATCGCCGATCCGTCTTCCGATACCGGAAAAGAACGGATTAAAACGATGACGGAAACGAACGACGGATTTAAGTTGGCAGAAAAGGACCTTGAGTTACGCGGAGCCGGAAACTTTTTTGGGACCGAGCAAAGCGGCTTGCCCCGGTTTGTGTTGACCGATCCGGCACTCGACATCCAGGTGATGGAGACGGCGCGAAACGACGCGGTTCGTCTGCTCCGTTCCGATGCCTTTTGGCAACATCCGGAGTACGCGGTTTTACGCCGATATATCGAACAGCAGGGACTACTGGACGGAGAAAGAATCGAATAATACTTGAAAGTGAACAACAAGGGATATATACTACTATTAGTACCAGGTAATAATGGTAGTTATCCTTCTTGTGGGAGGAACGTACATGCGGGTACCTAAAAAAGAGCGACAAACTGAACTACAGCATACAATTGAACAAAATCCGTTCATTACGGATGAAGCATTAGCCACTCATTTCAATGTCAGTATCCAGACCATTCGACTGGACCGGATGGAAATGAAGATTCCGGAATTACGTGAACGGATTAAACACGTCGCGACGGAACGGCTAGATGATGTGCGTACATTGACTGAAAATGAAGTCATTGGTGATATGATTGACCTGAAACTAGATACATCGGCAATTTCGATTTTAGAAATCCTACCGGAACACGCGTTCAGCCGAAATGCCATTGCCCGCGGACATATTTTGTTTGCCCAAGCCAATTCATTAGCCATCGCCTTGATTGATGATGAACTGGCTTTGACGACAAAAGCCAACGTCCAGTTTACACGGTCCGTTCACGTCGGTGAACGTGTCGTGGCAAAAGCATTCGTCAGTTCGCACCGGCAGGATGGCCGATCGGACATCAACGTCGAGAGTTTTGTCGGCGATGAGTGTGTGTTCATCGGTGAATTTACGGTGTATCGAAGTAGTAAGGAGGAGTCAAAATGATTTTAGCAGTAGACGCAATGGGAGGAGATCATGCTCCACGCGCCATCGTAGAAGGAGTCGTTCAATTTTTAGCAGAGCGTCCGACGGAACAAATTGAAATCCGTCTGGTCGGCGACGAATTGAAATTACGTTCGTATGACATTAAGGATCCGCGTGTGAAAATCGTTCACGCCGCATCCGTCATTACCGGAGAAGACGAACCGGTCCGAGCAATCCGTCGCAAGAAAGACAGCTCACTCGTGGTGGCTGCAAACCTGGTGAAATCAAATGAAGCAGATGCTTTGATTTCAGCAGGCAACACGGGTGCACTCATGACAGCCGGATTGTTCGTGATTGGTCGGATTGAAGGGATTGACCGTCCGGCATTAGCGCCGACGTTCCCGACACGAAATGGAAAAGGGGTCGTCATCTTGGATGTCGGTGCCAATCCAGACGCAAAAGCCGAACATCTTTTAGATTATGCGATCATGGGGTCGGTCTACGCAGAACAAGTCAGAGGAATCAAACAACCGAAAGTGGCCTTGCTGAATATCGGATCAGAAGCCGGTAAAGGGAATGCCCTGACGAAAGAGACCTATCCTCTGCTTGAGACCGCGCCCATCCATTTTGTCGGGAATGTCGAAGCGCGAGAAGCGATGAGCGGGGAAGTGGATGTCATCGTGACGGAAGGCTTCGCCGGAAACACGCTGTTAAAGAGCACAGAAGGCGCCGCCAGTATGATCATGGGCGTCATGAAAGAACAATTCATGAGTTCATTCAGTTCAAAAATCGCGGCTTTGATTTTAAAACCGAAGCTGAAAAAAATGAAACAACTGCTTGCTTATGAAGAATACGGCGGAGCCGGATTATTCGGGATTGCCGCTCCGGTCATCAAAGCCCACGGTTCGAGTAATGCCTACGCGTTCAGCAGGGCGTTGGTACAAGCAGAGCAGATGGTCGAACAGCAGGTAGTTACAAAAATCATCGAGGCAAAAAAAACGAAAGAAATCTAAAGGGGTGAGACGGATGGGTAAAACGGTTTGGATGTTCCCAGGTCAAGGATCACAAATGCCAGGAATGGGACAAACACTTCTCCATCATGAAGAGTCACGTCAAGCATTGATGGACCTCGGGACACGGATTGGTCTTGATTTAACGGATCTGTTGACGACAGGGACAAAAGAAGATTTGAAACCGACGGAAATCGCACAACCTGCCATCGTTGCACACAGTACGTTGCTTGCGAATCGTTATGCGGCGCTTGGTCATCGGCCGGACTTCGTACTCGGACATAGCGTCGGAGAGTACAGTGCACTCGTTGCCGCATCTGTCTTAACGGCAAGTGAAGCAGTTTATCTCGTACGCGAACGAGGAAATCTGATGAATCAAGTGACGGGCGGGACGATGGCAGCTGTCATCGGTTTAAACGACGTCGAAGCAGCCCATCATGCTGTCGAGTCCATTGCGGCAACGGGAGAAATCGTTCAAATCGCCAATTACAACTGTCCCGGACAATTCGTGATTTCAGGACAAGTTGCAGCTGTCGAGACGGCGACTGCGAAATTAAAAGAGTTGGGCGCGAAACGTGTCCTGCCGCTTGATGTATCAGGAGCATTCCACTCGTCGTTAATGACACCGTTTGCCTCACGGTTCGAAGATATCTTAGTTTCTTCACCATTCCAGGCGGCAAAAACGAAATTCATCTCGAATGTCGACAGTGATTTCCACGATCAGCCGGATGAGTTGATCCGTTTACTTGTCCAACAATTGTATTCACCGGTTCGTTTTGAAGCCTGTGTGGAAAAATTGATTGCAGAAGGTGCGGATACATTCATTGAATTCGGTCCTTCGTCACCGCTCAGCGGTCTCGTCAAGCGGATTAAAAAAGACGTCAAGATTGTCAGCATCACGACACTTGAACAATTGGAAGCGGAGGCGATTCGTTGAATAAGGTAGCACTCGTCACCGGCGCCTCACGTGGAATCGGAGCCGCTATCGCCAAACGGTTGGCGGCAGACGGATTCCGGATCGTCGTGAACTACGCCGGGAATACAGCAAAAGCAGAAGAAGTTGTTTCGGCTATCGTCGATGCGGGCGGTGAGGCCATCGCCGTCCAGGCAGACGTGGCTGATGCCGAGCAAGTCAAGGCATTGCTGAAAACGGCACTGGATACTTACGGTCAGTTGGATTGTGTCGTCAACAATGCCGGAATCACGCGTGACGGTCTGTTAATGCGAATGAAAGAAGCAGATTTCGATGCGGTTCTAAACACCAATTTAAAAGGTGCCTTTCTTGTGACACAAGCGGCGACGCGGCCGTTGTTAAAAACGAGCGGTCGTATCATCAATATCGCTTCCGTCGTCGGCATTACCGGTAATCCCGGTCAAGCCAACTATGTAGCGGCGAAAGCGGGACTGATCGGATTTACGAAGTCGGTCGCACGTGAACTGGCAAGTAAAGGCGTTACGGCAAATGCGATTTGTCCCGGTTTCATTGAAACCGATATGACGGATGAATTGACAGAAGCGCAACGTAATCAGACGCTCGATCAAATTCCGTTAAAACGATTTGGTCAGACGGACGATATTGCATCGCTCGTCAGTTTCATCGCATCAGACAATGCCCGTTACATCACTGGTCAAACTTTGGCAGTCGATGGCGGCATGACAATGTAAGTGAACTGTGGTAGTACTTTGCCAAATTGGCAATCATCTTATATACTCAACTCATGGAGGGATTTTAAAATGACAAAAGAACAAATTTTAGTAGACGTGCAAGAAGCAATTGCAGAGAAATTAGGTAAAGAACAGAGTGAAATCACACTCGACAAATCGTTTAAAGACGATCTCGGAGCAGATTCACTTGAAGTCATGGAACTCGTAATGGATCTCGAAGATAAATTCGAAATCACAATCGAAGATGACCAAGCAGAAAACTTAAAAACAGTCGGCGATGTCGTTAGCTACATCGAAACACAAGTCTAATATATGAAGCTGAACCCACCGCGTATTTGCGGTGGGATTTAGCTGTTTAGGAGGCATTATGACAAATCAAAAAGGACGTCGTGTCCGAAAAGGACCCTATGTAAAGCGACGCAAAGACTCACGGGCTTTGGCGCAAATTGAACAGAAGTTCGGACAGCTCCAGGAACGGCTGGATATTCATTTTGCGAATGTAGAACTATTAAAACAAGCATTTACACATTCTTCGTTTGTGAATGAGCAGCGTGAATCAGACGGGGATAATGAACGTCTTGAATTTCTGGGTGACGCGGTACTTGAATTGACAGTCTCCCGTTATCTCTTTCAACACTACCCGGAACGTTCCGAGGGGGAATTAACAAAGCTGCGTGCGGCCATTGTCTGTGAGCCGTCACTGGTCCAGTTCGCGAATCATTACGAGTTTTCTGAAATGATTCTACTTGGTAAAGGAGAGGAACTGACAGGGGGAAGAAATCGTCCGGCACTACTCGCGGATGTATTTGAAGCCTTCATCGGTGCCTTATACCTCGATCAAGGGATTGAAGCTGCAGAACGATTCCTCGCCGAAGCGGTTTTTCCGAAAGTGGCGTCTGGATTTTTTGAAGAACAAACTGATTTTAAAAGTCAGCTCCAGGAAGCGATCCAACGGGTCGGGCTGGGGCAGATCGAGTATGAGATTATCGAAGAACGCGGACCGGCACACAGTCGGGAGTTCATCTCGCGCGTGCACATCGCGGATAAGCTGGAAGGCATCGGGACCGGCCGCTCGAAAAAAGAAGCAGAACAGCAAGCTGCCAAACAAGCCTTGCTTGAACTGAAAAACAGCTTTTGACATGAAAAAAGGCACCCATTTCAAAATGGAGTGCCTTTTTGTGAGGAATCTTAAACAGTTTTCAGTGATTTCAGTTCATCGACGATGGCATCGACTTCTGCCAATGTCAACGACTCACGCATCATGACGAAATCATAAATCTCTTTTAAATCGTCATTTTTTGTTCCGTCGAATTGTTCCGCCTTGATGACGCCTTTGTTAATGATGTTCAATTTATCCAGGATCTCTACGATCATTTGTTCAATTGTCATGTCTTAAAATCTCCTCTTCATCTCTTTAAGCCTAACATTACCATAAAAGCTACCATTTTGTAGACCTTTCGGCTATGGTAAACTAAAAGAAAATCAAAAAGAAATTTAAACATATGGGTGGTCAAGATGTACTTAAAACGAATTGAAATCAATGGCTTCAAGTCATTTGCTAGTCGGACGGAGCTCGACTTCCTTCCGGGAGTCACGGCTGTCGTCGGACCAAATGGCAGCGGGAAGTCCAATATATCGGATGCAGTGCGTTGGGTGCTCGGTGAGCAGTCGGCTAAATCATTACGTGGTGCGAAGATGGAAGATGTCATCTTTGCCGGAAGTATCTCGGAACATCGGAAACAATTTGCGGAAGTCACACTTGTGCTCGACAATGAATCGGGGACGGTCGCTTTGCCGTATCAAGAAATCAATGTAACGCGGCGTGTCACGCGAAACGGAGACAGTGATTACTTCTTAAATAAAAAACCGTGTCGTTTAAAAGACGTGCTTGATTTATTCATGGATACCGGGTTGTCCCGCGATGCGTTTGCCATCATCGGTCAAGGACGGGTCGAACAAGTCATTTCCGGGAAACCGGAAGAACGGCGCTCTGTCATCGAAGAGGCAGCCGGTGTTTTGAAATACCGGAACCGTAAAAAACAAGCCGAAAGAAAGCTAACGGATACAGAAACGAATCTTTCCCGTGTCGATGATATTCTGTACGAATTGGGTGGACGAATTGAGCCGTTACGGGAACAAGCGTCACTGGCAAAAGAATTTTTAGTAGCCCGTGAACGGTATGACTTCTTGGAACGGGGAATCATCGCGACCGAAATCGAGCAGTATATGACGCAACTTACTGACGTGTCGACGGAAATCGAATCCTGCCAAGCCCAACTGCTTGCGGAGCAGGAGCGGCTGCAAGAAACAGTAGCGACAAGGGAAACACAAGAAACATCGTTAGAAGAGAAGCGGCGCTTAGAAACAGAAATGCAGGACCGCCTGCGGCTCGTATCGACGAAACTCGTTGAAATCGAAGGGGCTTTAAACCTCGCGAAAGAACGGGAAAAGCACGGAGCGGAAATGAAGGCGCGTCTCGAACAGGAAGTAACGGTTGCAGAACAACGGGTAGCACAAATCGAACAAGAAGAACAGACGGTGCTGAAGCAACAGCAAGAGACACAACAATTGTACCTTCAAACCGTCGCAAAACGAGAACAAGCCGATGCCGCCTTATCTTACTCCGACCGGGACTTTGAAAAAGAAGCCGAACAATTGCGTTCGGAAGCGTTTGAAGTAGCGAGCCGGTTGGCAGCGACGACCAATGCATACCATCGGGCGCAACAAGATCTGTTACATGCCGAAGAGCAGCAACGGAGTTTTTCGGAAAACGTCGGCTCAAAACAAACGGATCGTTCGACGTATGAAGCCGAAACCATTCGTCTTGCAGAACAGGTAGAAGAATTACGGAATCGCTTGGAAACATTGCGTCAGGAAGAAAAGACACAGCAAGACCAGCATCGCCAGCAACAGGAGACGTTGCGCCAAATGGAACAATCGATCATCGACCTTCACCGACGCCGCGATAAGACCGAAGACCGGATTGAATTTCTGGAATCCGTCAAAGCCGACTACAGTGGTTATTTCGGAGCCGTCAAAACCGTCTTAAAACAGCGGGACCGGATTGCCGGTATCCACGGTGCCGTCGCGGAACTGATCACCGTTCCCGCCCGCTTCGAGGCGGCGATTGAGACCGCACTGGGCGGCGCGATGCAAAACGTCGTCGTCGATACCGATGTGACGGGACGGAAACTGATCCAAGAGTTGCGCCGGCTGAATGCGGGGCGTGCGACATTTATGCCGCTCTCGTCGATTCAGCGCCGGGAACTGAGTGCTTCCGTTCAACAAAGCGTGTCAGGGATGCCAGGATATCTCGGTGTCGCAAGTCAACTGGTCACGACGCGGGAAGACTTTACGAAATTAAAAGATAATCTGCTTGGGACGACACTCGTTGTCGAATCACTTGAACAAGCCAATGCCATCGCCCGTTCCACCGGACACCGTTACCGGATCGTGACGCTCGAGGGTGACGTCGTTAACGTCGGCGGATCGATGACGGGAGGCAGTCGTAAAAAAGGAACACCGCTCTTCAGCCAATCCCGTGAACTGGAAGAGTTGCAGGCGGGATTGAAACAAGGTCAAGCTGTCATTCGTGAACAAGAGCGTCGGCGTGATGAAATGAAAACAGCCATGCAACAACTCGTCGGCTCGCTGGAAACAAATACCCGTGATATTCAATTGGTTCAAGCACAGTTGGAAAGTGTTCGCGAAGCCTACACGGATGCGAAGCGCAGTCTAGCCGTCACATCTTCTGAATTATCGGTCCACGACGGTCAATTGACCCGTCTCGCTGAACAAGCGGCAGAGGCGAAGTCCATCATCGCGGCATCAGAGCGGGACATGGAACGGTTAACGAACCGGCAAGCGGAATTGCGGCAAGCAATCGATCAACTGAAGGAAGCACAGTCACGCGGAGCAGTTGCGGTCGAAGAATTAAAGCAACAGCAAGCGGAAGCCTTGCTTGAGGAACGGACTGTCAGCATGACACATGACCAAATCGACCGTGAGGTAACACGCCTCCGTGAGACATTGAGTCATGCAAAATTAGAACGAAGTCATAAACGCCGTGATCTGAAGCATGTCCTGGAAGGATTCGACGAAGCGAAGATTGATGCCCTGCACACTGAGAAAACGCAGATGCAACAGGAACAAACTTCAGTCGAACGCGAATTGACGCATGTGACGGCAGAAATTCAGCAGGCGGCAGAAAACTTACGTCTGTTACGGATTCAGGAAGCGAAACTGGCAGAAGCCCGGCAAGCAACGACACAGCGTCTCGATCAAGCCCGGCTTACTCAGGGACGGCTCAGTACACGCCTTGAGACCCGTCATGAGACACTTGAAGAAATGGGGCTGGTTGCCGAGTTGATTCAACCGCTGACGATCTCTTTCGAGGAGGCAAAGGAAGAATTGCATCTTCTGAAACGACAACTCGAGGAAATCGGGATTGTCAATCTTGGTGCGATTGAAGAGTTTGCCGAAGTCGATCAACGTTTTACGTTCCTGTCCACGCAACGCGACGATCTGGTCAGTGCGAAGACCGATTTATATGCGGTCATCGAAGAAATGGACCGGGAAGTCATCCGGCTGTTCAAACAGACGTACACAGCGGTCCGGGAACATTTCCGGGAAACGTTCCGCGAACTGTTTGGCGGCGGAGAAGCCGACTTGATTCTCGTCGACCCTACAGATCTGTTGACAAGCGGTATTGATATCGTGGCTAAACCGCCCGGTAAAAAGTTACAGAACCTGTCCTTGTTGTCGGGCGGAGAACGAGCACTGACAGCGATTGCTTTATTGTTTGCTATCTTAAAAACACGACCGGTTCCGTTCTGTGTTCTTGATGAGGTCGAAGCAGCCCTCGATGAGGCGAACGTCGCCCGATTCGGAGAGTTCGTTCATCAACTGGCACGTGAGACCCAGTTCATCATCATCACCCACCGTAAGGGAACGATGGAGTCAGCTGATGTCCTGTATGGTGTGACGATGCAACAAAACGGTATTTCCGAAGTATTATCCGTTAAACTGGAAGAAGCGAGACGGACATTAAGCGAAGAAGTAGAACCAAAGGGGATAAAAAAATGAGTTTCTTTAAAAAGTTAAAAGACCGGTTGACGACTTCGACACAAGAAGTGACATCGAAGTTTACGGAAGGTTTGACGAAAACACGGGACGGACTGGCGAATGCCGTCAATGATCTCGTCTACCGCTTCCGGGAAGTCGACGAAGATTTTTTCGAAGAGTTGGAAGAAGTATTGATTCAGGCCGATGTCGGTGTCACGACGACGATGGATCTTGTCGAAAAGTTAAAAATTGAAGTCAAACGTAAAAACGTCAAGGATACAAAAGAAGTGCGTGACGTACTTGTCGAAGTTGTCGCCAACATGCTGGTGGAAGAAGAAGAGTCCGAACTTGATCTCAGTCATGAACTCAATGTGATCTTATTTGTCGGTGTCAACGGCGTCGGGAAAACGACGACAATCGGTAAACTGGCGAATCGTCTGAAAAACGAAGGCAAAACGGTAATGCTCGCAGCCGGCGATACATTCCGGGCCGGTGCAATCGACCAACTTCAAGTCTGGGGTGAACGTTCCGGTGTTCCGGTCATCCGTCAGGGAGAAGGATCGGATCCGGCGGCAGTCATCTATGATGCTGTCCAGGCCGCAAAAGCACGCCGTGTCGATGTCCTGATTTGCGATACGGCCGGCCGTCTGCAAAACAAAGTCAATTTAATGAATGAACTTGAAAAAGTAAAACGTGTCATCGAACGGGAAATTCCGGGAGCACCGCATGAAGTATTGCTTGCGCTTGACGCGACGACGGGTCAAAATGCAATGGTTCAAGCCAAAGCCTTTAAACAGGCGACCGATGTCAGCGGAATCGTTCTGACGAAGCTTGACGGAACGGCGAAAGGCGGAATCGTTCTTGCGATTAAGAATGAGCTGGATCTGCCGGTGAAATTCGTCGGTCTCGGTGAAAAAATCGATGACTTACAACCGTTCGATGCCGAACAATTCGTCTATGGATTATTCGGGGATGTCTTTGAAGAAAAAGAAACAGTCGAAGAAGTCCGAGAAGAGGACTGACCTCGATTTCCTTGTAAAGAAAAAAACTTGACAACACACTGTGAGGGCTGTACTATACTATCTGTAAAGGAATTTCACTTAACAACCGTGGGGGTGCTCGAATGACACTTGATAAGACGAACCGGATGAATTATCTGATTGACTTTTATCAGGAGCTTTTGACGCCGAAACAACGGAATTATATGTCACTCTATTATCTGGATGACTTTTCGTTAGGTGAGATCGCCGATGAGTTTGAAGTCAGCCGACAAGCAGTCTACGACAACATAAAACGTACGGAAGCGATGCTTGAACAATATGAAGAACGACTGGGTCTGTTTGCAAAGTATGAACAGAGAAAGTTACTCCTTGATCAGTTAAAGCAACTTGACCTTCCGAGCGAAGCTCACGTGACCATTGCGGCACTTGAGCAATTAGAGTAGGGGGCAATTTCATGGCATTCGAAGGATTATCGGAACGGCTTCAAGCCAGCCTCGCTAAAATGCGGGGTAAAGGTAAGATTTCTGAAGCGGACGTAAAAGAAATGATGCGTGAGGTCCGCCTTGCGTTATTAGAAGCTGACGTCAACTTCAAAGTCGTCAAACAATTCGTAAATGATGTGAAAGAACGTGCAGTCGGGCAAGATGTCATGACGTCTCTCACACCAGGTCAGCAAGTCGTCAAAATCGTCCATGACGAATTGACGAAACTGATGGGGTCAGAAGTTTCTCCGTTGACGTTATCGAACCGTCCGCCAACCGTCATCATGATGACCGGTTTACAAGGGGCAGGTAAGACGACGACGGTCGGAAAACTCGCGAATCATTTACGGAAGAAACAAAATCGCAGTCCACTGCTCGTCGCAGCGGATATTTACCGACCGGCTGCGATCAAACAGCTCGAGACGTTAGGGAAACAACTCGAACTGCCGGTTTTCTCAATGGGAGATCAGGTCAGTCCACAAGAGATTGTTACGAACGCTCTCGACTATGCAAAAGAGCATCACCACGATATCGTGTTGATCGATACGGCGGGACGCTTACATATCGACGAGGACCTGATGCAGGAACTGGTTGATGTGAAAGAAATCGCCAAACCAAATGAAATTTTCCTTGTCGTCGATTCAATGACGGGTCAGGACGCTGTCAATGTCGCGCAAAGCTTTAATGAAAAGCTGGGTGTGACAGGTGTCGTCTTGACGAAGCTCGACGGGGATACTCGAGGCGGAGCAGCACTCTCCATCAAGGCAGTCACCGGAGCACCGATTAAATTCGTCGGTCTTGGAGAGAAGCTGGACGCAATCGAGCCATTCTATCCAGAGCGGATGGCGTCACGGATTCTCGGCATGGGAGATATGCTGACGCTGATTGAAAAAGCGGAGTCTCAAATGGACGCAACACGCGCCAAAGAGCTCGAAGGCAAAATGCGCGATGCATCGTTCACGTTTGACGATTTCATCGAGCAGTTACAGCAAGTGAAACAGATGGGTCCTTTGGATGAGTTGTTAGGAATGATTCCGGGTGCCGGTAAAGGAAAGATGAAGGGTCTGAAAAATGCCCAAATCGATGAGAAGCAACTCGTCTATGTCGAAGCGATTATTCAATCGATGACAAAACGAGAGCGGACTGAACCGGAAATTCTCAATGCCAGTCGTCGGAAACGGATTGCGCGCGGCAGTGGTCGCAGCATTCAAGAAGTAAACCGATTGATTAAGCAATTTGAAGACATGCGGAAGATGATGAAACAATTCTCCGGCCAAATGGGCAAAGGGAAAAAGAAAGGCGGCTTTGGCCTCCCATTCTTCTAAAAGTCTTTTCACTTTTGCTGGAACGTTGTATACTAGTGAAGTTGTCAATTTGACTAAACGAAAAAAAATTATTTATTATTTGGAGGGACTTACGAATGGCAGTTAAAATTCGTCTTAAGCGCATGGGCGCAAACAAATCACCTTTCTACCGTGTGGTAGTAGCAGACTCACGTGCACCACGTGATGGTCGTTTCATCGAGCAAATCGGATACTACAACCCGGTTGCTAAACCAGAAGCAGAAGTAAAACTTAACGAAGAGCTTGCTCTTAAATGGCTCGCTGAAGGTGCTAAACCTTCGGACACAGTTCGTAACCTCTTCTCAAAAGCTGGTATCATGGAGAAATTCCACAACGCGAAACTCGCGAAGTAAGACTATTGGAGGTGAGCGAAAGCTTACCTCCTTTTTGTATGGCAAAATAATAACAAGAAATAAGACTTGTGGATAAGGAAGTGAAACAGATGGAATGGTTGGAAGTCGCAAAAATCGCCAACACGCACGGTTTGAAAGGCGAATTGAAACTCCTCGCAAGCACGGATTTTCCGGAACAGCGTTTTAAAGTCGGTAATGAGGTATTTCTTGAGTCGAACGGAATCTACACGCCGTTTACGATCAGCAGTTACCGCAAACATAAACAATTCATCATGGTGACGTTCAAAGGCATGCAACACATCAATGATGTCGAGAAATATAAAGGCTTGAAACTGTATGTGCATCCGGAAGCCTTACAAGAGCTCGGAGAACATGAATTTTATTACCATGAAATCATCGGCTGTACCGTCTTTGACGGTGAGGATGAAATTGGTGTCGTATCCGAGATTCTCGAGACGGGCGCAAACGACGTCTGGACGATCAAACGTCCCGGCAAAAAAGATGTGCTGATTCCCTATATCGAACAAGTCGTCGCTTCAATTGACGTCGAAGCCAAACGGATTCAAATCACACCGTTACCGGGTTTGATAGAAGGATGAACATCACGGTCCTGACGCTATTTCCGGAAATGTTCACGGCACTGAATCACTCGATTGTCGCCCGTGCGCAAGAGGAGAAACGGATTGAACTCAACTATGTCAATTTCCGGGACTACTCGACGAATCGTCATGGTCGTGTCGATGATTCCCCCTACGGCGGTGGGGCAGGCATGTTATTGATGCCCCAACCGATTTTTGACGCAATCGCCGACTTGCCTGAAGCAAAACGGCGTATCATTGCGTTGACACCAACAGGGCGTCGGTTTGATCAACGTCTTGCGGAAGAATGGTCCAAAGAAACGGATCTTGTCTTTTTATGCGGTCATTATGAAGGGTTCGACCAACGGGTTCATGATGAACTGGTGACAGATGAAGTCTCACTTGGCGATTTTGTTCTGACCGGCGGCGAACTTGCAGCCATGACGATGATCGATGCGACGGTCCGCCTGTTGCCGGATGTTCTCGGAAAGGCCGCGAGCCATGAAGACGACTCGTTTTCGACCGGTCTGCTCGAATACCCGCATTACACACGGCCGGCTGATTTTCGCGGTTTGACGGTCCCGGAAGTTTTATTGTCGGGTAATCATGCCCGGATTGAAACGTGGCGCCGTGAACAGGCATTGAGACGGACGCTTGAGCGGCGACCGGATTTACTCGAAACGGCCGACCTGTCCGAGACCGACCGCCGTTACCTGCAATCAATTTCAGGATTGTCAAACGACTGAAACTGTGATAAGTTAAAACATGTGGCAAAAGCCACCTATTAACGATGTTCCGCTGTTGGATGCCAGAGGCAAATGAAGATACGAACATTGGTGAAAAAAGGAGAAATCATTCATGAACACACAACAATTGTTCCGTGAAATTACACAAGAACAAATCAAGTCAGACGTCCCTGCATTCCGTCCTGGTGATACAGTCCGCGTCCACGTTAAAGTCGTCGAGGGAACGCGTGAGCGGATCCAGCTTTTCGAAGGCGTAGTCATCAAACGTCACGGTGGCGGCATCAGCGAAACGTTTACAGTTCGTAAGATTTCTTACGGAGTTGGCGTTGAGCGTGCATTCCCGCTTCACTCACCACGTGTTGCGCAAATCGAAGTCGTTCGTTACGGTAAAGTCCGTCGTGCGAAACTTTACTACCTCCGTAACCTTCGTGGTAAAGCGGCTCGTATTAAAGAAATTCGTCGTTAATCATGTGAAAAAGTGGCTTGTCTCCGGACAAGCTTCTTTTTTTTATCGTTTATGCGTATACTAGGTTTAGGCAAGAGATTGAGTTGAAGGAGTGGAACGCGTGAAGGAGTTATTTAGTTGGATTAAGGCGCTGGTCGTGGCGCTCGTAATTGCGTTCATCATCCGAACGTTTTTATTCGTCCCGGTTATTGTGGACGGCGAATCGATGATGCCGACCTTACACAATTCGGACCGAATGATTGTCAATAAGGTTCCTTA
Organism: Exiguobacterium sp. s138; assembly: GCF_018618775.1. Lineage (NCBI taxonomy): Bacteria > Bacillati > Bacillota > Bacilli > Caryophanales > Exiguobacterium > Exiguobacterium sp. s138. Next base: position 156,271 of record NZ_JACSMW010000002.1, read on the forward strand.
TTATTTCAATGAACCGGAACGGGGGGACATCGTGGTCTTCCATGCGACAGAAACACGGGACTACATCAAACGTGTGATTGCTGTTCCAGGTGATACGATGTACTACAAAGATGATACGTTATACGTCAACGATAAAAAAGTCGAGGAACCTTATCTGAATGAATTTAAGGCACAGATGAACGGTGTTCCTTTAACAGAAGACTTTACATTGGAAGAAAAAACAGCACAAAAAACGGTTCCAAAAGGAAAAGTATTTGTGATGGGGGATAACCGTCAAAACTCGAAAGACAGCCGGGATATCGGTTTTGTGGATGAGGATCAAATCGTCGGTACGACGAATTTCGTCTTCTATCCGTTTAATGATGTCCGGTCCGTTGATTGATGAAGGAGATCCTCTTTCAAGAAACGAAGTTCACAAAATGTGGACTTCGTTTTTTTGTTCGGACGGGGACAGGGTTCTTTTCTGTCGAAAAGTTGCGTATACTAGAGAATGGATCGTTTCTCTCGAACAGACAGTGGATCGGTAACACGGGACACGACGTATATATCGTTCATTATTAGCAGTCCAAGCACTATGAAAACTTGAGGTGGAAGAAATGACAATACAATGGTTCCCGGGACACATGGCGAAAGCACGCCGTGAAGTGACGGAAAAATTAAAATTGATTGATGTCGTCATCGAATTAGTCGACGCACGTTTACCGATGTCGAGCCGTAATCCGATGGTCGAACAAATCACAGCAGGCAAACCACGACTGATCGTCCTGAATAAATCAGATATGGCGGATGCCCGGCTGACGGAAAAATGGATGCAGGCACTCCGTAAAGACGGTGTCGACGTCATCGCCGTGGATGCGAAGCACAGTAAAGGGTTGGGTCAGATTCATGAAGGTGCCTTACGCTTGATGAAAGACAAACATGACCGGATGCGGGATAAGGGACGGAACCCGAGTGCGATTCGCGCGTTGATCATCGGGATTCCGAACGTCGGAAAATCAACCTTGATCAATCGGTTGGCCGGACGGAACATCGCAATCACAGGCGACCGTCCAGGTGTAACGAAACGTCAACAATGGATCAAAATGAAAACAGGTGAAATGGAACTACTCGATACACCGGGAATTCTTTGGCCGAAGTTCGATGACCAGCTTGTCGGTTACCGTTTAGCGGCGACGGGTGCCATTAAAGATGATATCCTGAATATCGATGATATCGCCTTGTTTGCAATCCGAGAGCTCAAGTCCCGTTATCCGGAGCAACTGAAAGCCCGTTATCGGTTACAGGATGTGTCAGGTGAAGCCGTCGAAGTGCTCGAAGCGATCGGTAAAAACCGCGGTTTCGTAACAGGCGGTTATGTCGACTTTGAACGGACAAGTGAAATGTTGCTTCATGAGCTACGGACGGAGAAAATTGGTCGTGTCACGCTCGAGACCGTCGAAGAGTGGGCAACCGTCACAGAATAAGACAGGCTTGGGTTTCTCATCATGAGAAATCCAAGCTTTTTTCAAAAAGGAGCTACGTCATGAACATAACGGAAATCAAAACCCGATTGGCACACGCTTCGCGTGAAGAATTGGAACAAATTAAAAGGGAATTCGCCGAAGATGAACGAAAAGGTGTTGTTACGGCCCTGAAACAAGCAGAACGTCGATTGTTGCATGAAGAGCAGCAACGTGTCCAGTTCCAGGAGCGGTCCCTGTTCGAAGACCGGTACCGTGCACAAGGGCATCAGCGAATCGCTGGAGTGGATGAAGTCGGCCGTGGGCCGCTCGCCGGTCCCGTCGTCGCAGCAGCCGTCATCCTGCCGGCCGGCTTTTATCATCCCGGATTGACGGATTCAAAACAGATGTCCAAAAAGCAACGAAGCGCCGCTTATCAACATATTCAGGAGGTCGCAGAAGTCGCAATCGGTATCATCGAGCCGGAAGAGATCGACCGGATCAACATCTATCAGGCCTCGAAGCAAGCGATGCAACAGGCTGTTGCTCAGTTGACACCGGATGCCTTGTTAGTGGATGCAATGACACTCGATGTCGATTTTCCGCAAGAGTCTCTGATCAAAGGAGATGCGCGGAGCGTCTCGATTGCAGCGGCGAGTGTCATCGCTAAAGAAACACGGGATACGATGATGGAACAATACGCCGTTCTCTATCCGGAGTACGGTTTTGATCAACATGCCGGGTACGGGACAGCACAACACTTACAGGCACTCGATCGTGTCGGGGTGACACCGATTCACCGGAAGACATTTAAACCGGTCCTCGACCGACTTTAGGGGGTAAACCATCGTGCAAATTGAACATCGGGCCTTACTGCCTTTTAAAATCATTGATGCGACCAACCAACCGTTGCGTGAAGGGGCCAACGTCATCGGCAAAGTATTGAAGCTGCTTCCGGACGGTCTGATGGAACTGCAGGTTGGTCAACGTGTCTTGACGGCAGGAACGACAGCCGAGCTGAAAGAAGGTGCGACCTACCGTTTTACCGTCACGAGCACAGATGGACAACCGGTTCTAAAAATCGTAGCAGAAGAGTCCGCACCAAATAAGGCGACAGTCTTACCGGCCTTTAACCGGTTAACCCACTTTTCGAATGACTCGATCCCGCAAACGACGCGGGATGTGTTGCAACAGCTGGGGAAAAAAGTGATGGAAGGATCCGGAACGGCATTTAAACAAGCAATCATCGAATTGGTCCAACTCGCTCGGCATGCGGACGGCATGGCGGAAGGACAATTGGACCGGAAGACCAGTGATCAAGTGCTCGCCCAACAAGTCATTCAAGCAACGAATGAAACCGGGCGCGGTATTTTTTTGTTTCAATTACCGCAATTCGGTCCTTTTGAGGAAGTCGATGTCACAATGGAAGCGCCGTTTGATCAAAAAGAATTTAATCCCGATCACGCCCGCATCGCTTTTTACTTAAAACTGCCGAAAACCGGTGAAATCGCATTGGATTTATTAATTACGGATCGAAAGATTGCGATTTCCGTTTTTCATCCGGATGAGCGGATAGCAACGTTCATGTCCCATTATCAGCCGACTATCGAGCAGCGTCTGCACGAGCAAGGGTATGATTTGATTCGTTTTGAACAGATCGAATCGGAAAAAGAACGGATTTCATTTCAACCGACGGATCGAAACGGAAGGGTGGACTATCAGATATGAAAAAAGCCATCGCCTTATCGTATGAGGAACAGATGCAGGCGCCTAAGGTCGTCGCGAAAGGATCGGAACGGGTCGCGGAACGAATTCTTGAAGAGGCGTTACAGCACAACATTCCAATCCGTGAAGACGCGACGCTGATTACATTGCTCGATGCCGTTCAAGTCTCGGAACAAATTCCAAACGAATTATACGGAGTCATTGCCGAGTTGTTTGCCTTTTTATATCAGCTCGATCAAACGGAAATTTTGAAGAAATAAATGCTTTCGGTCGATAACGATAGACAGCGCTTCCAATTTTAACTACAATGAAAGAGCCGAAACTAAAGGGGTTAAGGGGGATTTTTTCATGAATGTACATGAATATCAGGCAAAAGAGTTACTTCGTTCGTACGGTGTACCTGTTCCGAACGGAATTGCAGCATTTACAGTCGAAGAGGCAGTCGATGCAGCAGAACAATTGTCAGGTCCGATCAAAGTCGTAAAAGCACAGATTCACGCAGGGGGTCGCGGTAAAGCCGGTGGTGTTAAATTGGCTAAATCGCAAGAAGAAGTGAAAGAATTCGCGACAGAGTTACTCGGCAAAACACTCGTCACGCATCAAACAGGTCCAGAAGGTAAAGTCATTCAACGTCTTCTTGTTGAAGAAGGTTGTGCGATTGACAAAGAATACTATCTCGGGATTGTCCTTGACCGTGTAACGGGACGTGTCGTCATCATGGGTTCAAGTGAAGGCGGAATGGATATCGAGGAAGTCGCAGAAGCAACTCCGGAAAAAATTATCAAAGAAGTAGTGGATCCGGCAGTCGGCTTACAAGCTTTCCAAGCGCGTAAACTGGCGTTTGCAATGGGTGTTCCGGTTAAGCTTGTCAACAAGTTCGTCGGCATGGTGACGAAATTGTATACATTCTTCGTCGATAAAGATTGTTCAATCGCTGAGATCAATCCACTCGTCACAACAAAAGACGGTGATGTTTTGGCACTTGATGCAAAACTGAACTTTGATTCAAACGCGTTATACCGTCATGCCGATGTCGTTGCACTTCGTGACGAAACGGAAGAAGATCCACGCGAAGTGGAAGCTTCTAAAAATGACTTAAACTATATTGCACTTGACGGAAACATCGGATGTCTCGTCAACGGTGCAGGACTTGCCATGGCGACGATGGATATCATCAAGCACTTCAGCGGCGATCCGGCAAACTTCCTTGATGTTGGCGGCGGTGCGACGAAAGAGAAAGTAACAGAAGCCTTTAAATTGATTTTGTCGGATGAGAACGTCAAAGGAATTTTCGTTAACATTTTTGGTGGAATCATGAAATGTGACGTCATTGCAGAAGGTATCGTTGCAGCAACAAAAGAAGTGGGCTTAGAATTGCCACTCGTCGTCCGTCTCGAAGGAACAAACGTCGATGCCGGAAAACAAATTCTCAAAGATTCAGGTCTAGCGATTACAGCAGCTACATCAATGGCAGACGGCGCAGAAAAAATTGCTGCGCTCGTGAAGTAAGGGGGAGCTAAGGATGAGTATTTGGGTAAATGAATCAACAAAAGTCATCATTCAAGGAATTACAGGGAATCAAGGAATGTTCCACGGTGAACAGATGATTGATTACGGAACGAACCTCGTCGGTGGTGTGACACCAGGTAAGGGCGGCACAGAAGTATTAGGTGTACCGGTCTTCGATACAGTCGCTCAAGCAGTCGAAAAAACAGGTGCCAATGCTTCGATCATCTATGTACCGCCTGCATTTGCAGCGGATGCCATCATGGAAGCGGCAGATGCGAACATCGCCTTGATCATCTGTATCACGGAAGGAATTCCGGTTCTTGATATGGTCAAAGTAAAACGTTACCTGGACGGAAAACCCGTTCGTCTGATTGGACCAAACTGTCCGGGTGTGATTACACCGGGCGTTGCGAAACTCGGAATCATGCCTGGATACATTCATACACCAGGTCACGTCGGTATCGTTTCTCGTTCTGGAACGTTGACGTACGAAGCGGTTCATCAATTGACGACAGCAGGAATTGGTCAATCTACTGCAGTCGGAATCGGTGGCGATCCGGTCAACGGAACAGACTTCATCGATACGCTCAAAGCGTTCAATGAAGATCCGGAAACAAAAGCCGTCATCATGCTTGGTGAAATCGGTGGAACGGCAGAAGAAGAAGCGGCAGAGTGGGTCAAAGCCAACATGACGAAGCCGGTCATCGGATTCATCGGTGGACAGACAGCGCCTGAAGGCAAACGGATGGGTCATGCCGGTGCCATCATTTCAGGTGGTAAAGGAACTGCTGCAGAAAAAATCAAAACACTTCGTGCCAACGGGATCGAAGTGGCAGAAACACCAGCAATCATTGGTGAGACGTTAATTCGTGTCATTAAAGAAGCCGGTATTTACGATGAATGTGTCACAGGTTCAACTGTGAACTAAACAAGATGTCAGCTGTCCTGATCTAATCAGGACGGCTTTCTTCTATATAAAAGGAGCGTAATGAATGGAGAGAGAACTGTATGCACGTTTTGCGACTTGCCGGGTTCCGTATTCAATCGTTGTCTTGATCGAGCAGTACGGTCTTTTACCGGTAGAGGATTTGCCTGTGTCGAGATCCATCAAAAACCGCTATCAGCAAGCCCTACAATTGGATCAAGTCCCAACGAACCTTCTTGTTCCGGGAGATCTGTATTTCCCAATGCAGTTACTTCAGATTCCTCAACCCGTCTATGGACTTTTCTTCAGTGGTGATCCTTCCTTATTGAGACAGCCGATGATCAGTATCATCGGAAGCCGTCAACCTTCTCCTTCTCACTCAAAACGTCTATCTTTCTTACGTCCATTTTTTGAATCGCCGTTCGTTACCGTGTCGGGTGGCGCACTTGGTATTGATTCTCTCGTACACCGTCTTTCCCTCAAACATCATCAGGCGACGATTGCCGTACTAGCGAGCGGGTTTGACTTTTTATATCCTGCAAGGCATGCGCCGTTGTTTCAACGGATTCAACAAGACGGACTGCTTTTATCGGAATATCCTGCTCCTAGACCCGTCAAAAAACATCAGTTTTTAGAAAGAAACCGGATCATCTCAGGTTTGGCATCAGGATTGATCATCGTCGAAGCGACACGGAAAAGTGGGACGATGAATACAGCCGGACATGCGCTTGAACAAGGAAAAGACGTGTACTGCATTCCGGGATGTCCGACGGAAAAACACTTTCAAGGAACAAATCAATTGATTGCAGAAGGCGCGATTCCACTCTTAAATCCGGAAGAAGTTTCAAAAAGTATCTTGATGAACGTTGACAAATGGGAATCGAGACTACTATGATAAGTGAGATTAAAATACGAGTACGCCTCTAATAGGGAGCGATTGTAATGGCAAAATATTTAGTAATTGTCGAATCACCTGCAAAGGCAAAAACCATCAAACGTTATCTCGGTTCAAACTATACCGTGAAAGCTTCGATGGGACATGTCATCGACTTACCGAAAAGTCAAATGGGTGTTGACGTAGAACATGACTATGAACCAAAGTATATTACGATTCGTGGTAAAGGGCCGGTTTTAAAGGAATTGAAAACGGCCGCTAAAAAAGCACAAAAAATTTATCTCGCAGCCGACCCGGACCGTGAAGGGGAAGCGATCGCTTGGCACTTAGCGAAAGCCCTCGGTGTCGATGAATCGACAGAATGCCGGGTTGTCTTTAATGAAATCACAAAAGACGCCATCAAAGATTCGTTCAAGAGACCCCGCAAGATCAACTACGATCTTGTCGATGCACAACAGGCACGGCGTATCTTGGACCGTCTTGTCGGTTACAGCATGAGTCCGTTACTTTGGAAGAAAATTAAAAAAGGTTTGTCAGCAGGACGTGTTCAATCGGTTGCCGTGAAGATGATCATCGACCGCGAACAGGAAATCAACGCCTTTTTACCGGAAGAATATTGGACGATCAAACTGGAGCTTGATGCAAACGGCGAAAAGCTGGAAGCGAATTTTTACGGAATTGACGGAAAGAAACGTGAACTGCACTCGGAAGAAGAAGTCAATGAAGTATTGGCTAAACTATCCAAGTCCTTTACGGTCGATTCCGTGACGAAAAAAGAACGCCGGCGTAATCCGGCCTTGCCGTTTACGACGAGTTCGCTCCAACAGGAAGCAGCCCGTAAGCTGAACTTCCGTGCGAAAAAGACGATGATGATTGCCCAGCAGTTATATGAAGGAATCGAGCTCGGAAAAGAAGGGACAGTCGGTTTGATCACCTACATGCGAACAGACTCGACACGAACTTCTGAAACGGCGAATCTCGAAGCGCACGGCTTCATTGAAAATGCGTACGGAAAAGAATATATCGCTGTTGAGAAACGGAAAGAGAAAAAAGCGGCAAATTCGCAAGATGCCCACGAAGCCGTTCGTCCGACGTCGACGATGCGTGATCCGCAGCTTGTCAAATCGTATTTGTCCCGGGATCAGTTCCGGTTATACAAATTGATTTGGGAACGGTTTGTTGCCAGTCAGATGGCTCCGGCTGTTCTCGATACCGTAAAAGTGGATTTGGTTTCAAACGATGTCATGTTCCGCGCAAACGGTTCAACGGTTAAATTTGCTGGATTCATGAAAGTCTATATTGAAGACACAGATGATGAGACGGTAACGGACGTCAAGGACGGATTATTACCGCCGCTTGAAGACGGGGAAGTCTTGGAACAGGAAATGATTGAACCGAAACAGCATTTTACGCAACCACCACCGCGGTATACAGAGGCACGCCTCGTCCGGGCGATGGAAGAACTCGGAATCGGTCGTCCGTCGACCTATGCCCCGACACTGGATACGATTCAAAAACGCGGCTATGTGACGCTGGAAGAGAAAAAATTCCTGCCGACTGAACTCGGAGAGCTGGTCATCGACATGATCAGTGATTATTTCCAAGAATTTATCACCGTTCAATTTACGGCGGATATGGAAGCCTTACTTGACGCGATTGAAAAAGGTGACATGCAGTGGACCGAAGTCGTCGATCCGATTTATAAATCGTTCGAAAAACGACTGACGCGTGCCGAAGCCGAAATCGAAAAAATCGAAATCAAAGATGAACCGGCCGGAGAAGATTGTGAAGTCTGCGGTCACGCGATGGTCATCAAGATGGGCCGTTACGGCAAATTCATGGCGTGCTCGAACTTCCCGGAATGTCGGAACACCAAACCGATTCAAGTTGAAATCGGTGTCAAATGTCCGACTTGCGGAACAGGTGAGATCGTCGAACGCCGGAGTAAAAAAGGCCGTTTGTTCTACGGTTGTTCCAATTATCCGGAATGTGAATTCGTCTCATGGGATAAACCAGTCGAGGAACCATGTCCGGTGTGTAGCAGTATGATGGTACAAAAGAAAATCAAGAACGGTGTGAAAGTAGAATGTACGTCTTGCGGACATCATGAAACACGCATCGATCAGGAGCAAGAGGAGGAATGACCGATGAAACGGGTAACCGTAATCGGCGCCGGACTCGCAGGTTCTGAAGCAGCATGGCAACTTGCGAAACGCGGTGTACAAGTAGATTTATATGAAATGCGACCGGTGAAGCAGACACCTGCTCACCATACGGATCAGTTTGCCGAGCTCGTCTGCTCGAACTCACTGCGGGCGAATCAACTGACGAATGCAGTCGGCGTATTAAAAGAAGAAATGCGACAACTCGACTCACTCATCATGAAAGCGGCTGACTTGGCAAGTGTGCCGGCAGGCGGAGCACTCGCTGTCGACCGGCATGACTTTGCCGGATATGTGACGGAAACATTAAAAAATCATCCGAACGTCACGGTTCATCATGAAGAACTTGAAGCGATTCCGGAGGGTCCGACCATTGTCGCAACAGGTCCTCTCACAAGTGCCGCTTTGTCGGAATCACTAAAGCAGTTTACCGGAGAAGATTATCTGTACTTCTTTGATGCTGCCGCACCGATTCTTGACGGCGATACGATTGACCGCGATAAGGTCTATTTAAAGTCACGTTACGATAAAGGAGAAGCCGCTTACTTGAACTGTCCGATGACAGAAGAGGAGTTTACGCATTTCCATAACGAGTTGATCAAAGCGGAAGTCGTTCCGTTAAAGGAATTCGAGAAGGAAATTTACTTCGAAGGATGTATGCCGTTTGAAGTACTGGCGTCACGCGGACCGAAGACACTATTGTTCGGACCGATGAAACCGGTTGGTCTCGAAGATCCGAAAACCGGTAAACGTCCGTATGCCGTCGTTCAATTGCGTCAGGATAACTCAGCCGGGACACTGTTTAACCTGGTCGGCTTCCAAACGCATTTGAAGTGGGGCGAGCAAAAACGAATCATCCGTTTGATTCCGGGTCTTGAAAATGCCGAAATCGTCCGTTATGGTGTCATGCACCGGAACACGTTCGTTAATTCACCGAACCTGTTGCAACCGACGTATCAAACACGGACACGTCATGATTTGTTCTTTGCTGGTCAGATGACGGGTGTCGAAGGGTACGTTGAATCGGCAGCATCCGGCTTGACGGCAGGGATCAATGCAGCACGTCTCGTCAATGAAGCGGAACCGGTCGCGTTCCCGAAAGAGACGATGATGGGTGCAATGGCACATTACATCACGACGACAGAAGGAAAGAACTTCCAGCCGATGAACGCAAACTTCGGATTGGTACCGGGACTTGTTGGACAGACAGGTCGCATGAAGAAACCTGAAAAATACGGGCTCCTTGCCGAGCGGGCATTAGAAGCGATTAAAGACTTTACCGATATGTAAGTGAGATGGGGGAGAAGACGCAATCCAGCGTTCTTTTCTCCCATTTCTTAATTTGTCATAAAAGCGTGATAATTTTGTCATTTTTCCGATTTTTGGTCTATTGTCAGACTACTTACGGTGTGCTATGCTAAGGGCGATTCGAGTATGAAATGGTTAGAAGGGGGCTCATCCATGGGAGTAGACTTAGAGTTTGACGTACTGCGGAAATCGTTTTTACGGTATGTACACATCGAACGTCAATTATCTCCAAATACGGGCCGTTCTTATGATCAAACACTTCGACAATACGCCGCTTTTTGCCTCGATCATCAGCTGGGATCGATTGAATTGGCAACTGCACGGCGTTATTTGTTTGCTCTTTATGATCAAAAAGCATCTAAATCAACGATTGCTCAAAAAGTATCTTGTTTGAAACAGTTCGGGCGTTTTGTGACACGGGATACGAATGATGTCAATCCATTTGAAGGATTAAAGGCACCAAAGCGTGTCCAAACGCTGCCGACGTTTTTAGTCCCATCAGAATACGAACGATTTTTAGAAGTTTTCCGAACGTCGGATGCATTAGGTGTACGGAATGTGGCATTGATTGAGTTGCTGTATGCAACAGGGATGCGTGTCAGTGAATTAGCCGGATTGAACGTAAAAGATTTAGATTCGGACTTGGAATATGTTCATGTATACGGAAAAGGACGAAAAGAACGGATTACACCGATTGGGTCATTTGCGAGAAAAGCCTTGACCGACTATTTGGCGGAACGACAACCGACCGAGGACGAAGAACAAGCCGTTTTTCTTTCCCGTTCAGGCCGTCGTCTGACAACGGACGGGATTCGGAAAATCTTAAAAAAGGCAGACCCCTTTTTATCGAAACATGTGACACCACATGCTTTACGACATAGTTTCGCGACCGACTTACTGGAACGTGGAGCAGATTTACGAGCGGTGCAAGAATTGCTTGGGCATGCTTCATTATCGACGACAGGGCAATATACACACGTCACGACGGAGCGGCTACGACATGTTTATCAGCAAGCGCATCCGCGTGCCTAAGGGAGGAAATAGGATGTTTCATGCAACGACGATTTTTGCGATTCAACATAACGGTCAATCTTCCATGAGCGGAGATGGACAAGTGACTTTCGGTAATCAGGTCATCATGAAGAAAAGTGCAAAAAAAGTCCGGCGTCTCTATGGTGGAAAAGTGATTGCAGGATTTGCCGGAAGTGTAGCTGATGCGTTTACGCTATTCGAAAAGTTTGAAGCAAAACTTGAGATGTACAACGGGAACCTGCAACGGGCAGCCGTGGAATTAGCAAAGGAATGGCGCGGCGATAAAATGTTACGCCAACTTGAAGCCTTGTTGCTTGTCATGGACGGAACACATTTACTGCTTGTTTCCGGTAACGGAGAAGTAATCGAACCGGATGACGGTATTTTAGCCATCGGCTCAGGCGGCAACTATGCTCTCGCGGCGGGTCGTGCACTTGCTCGGCATGCCGGACATATGACGGCTGAGCAAATCGCCCGTGCAGCTCTTGAAACAGCAGGAGAGTTATGTGTATTCACAAATGATCAAATCATTTTAGAAACGATTGGGGGAAGTGCAGATGCATGAATTTACACCGAGACAAATCGTGGAAAAACTAAATGAACATGTCATTGGTCAGGCGGATGCAAAACGAGCCGTCGCGATTGCACTTCGAAATCGTTACCGCCGGCAACTGCTCGATCCGAGCCTGCGTGATGAAGTGACACCAAAGAATATCCTGATGATCGGACCGACTGGTGTCGGGAAAACAGAAATTGCCCGTCGACTTGCTAAACTGGTCCGCGCACCATTCGTTAAAATTGAAGCGACGAAGTTTACAGAAGTCGGTTATGTCGGTCGGGACGTTGAATCAATGGTCCGTGATCTAGTCGAAGCTTCACTCCGCCTCGTCAAGGATGAGAAAAAGGAAGCTTTAAAAGAACGGGCTGAAGCGGTCGCGAATGAACGGATTGTGGATGCACTTGTCGGTAAAAAAGCGTCGACAGGTCTCGGTGGAGGAAATCCATTCGAGATGTTATTCGGTGGCACCCAAAAACCGCCTGAACAAGAAACTGCGAATGACACCGCCGATCGCTCTGTCATTCGACAACAGCTGTTCCAAGGTCAACTAGAAGACCGCATGATTGATGTTGACATTGAAGAACGTCAAATGGATTTGTTCTCCGGACAACAAGGTATGGAAGGTCTTGCGAATCTGCAGGATATGCTCGGACAAGTCATGCCGAAAAAAACAAAAAAACGTCAGCTGAGCGTTAAAGAGGCACGTCCGATTTTGACAGCAGAAGAAGCAGAACGTTTACTCGATTTAAATGAAGTCCATGATGAAGCCGTTCGTCGTGCAGAACAGATGGGTATCATCTTCGTTGATGAAATCGATAAGATTGCCACGAAGGGACAAGACAGCGCCGGTGTATCGCGCGAAGGTGTCCAGCGTGATATCCTTCCAATCGTCGAAGGTTCGACTGTCGTAACGAAGTACGGTCCTGTGAAGACCGATCATATGTTATTCATTGCAGCCGGGGCTTTCCATATGGCAAAACCATCCGATCTGATTCCGGAGTTACAAGGACGTTTCCCGATTCGGGTCGAACTCGACAGTCTGACGGAAGATGACTTCGTCAAAATTTTGACAGAACCAAACCAAGCATTACTCAAGCAATATAAAGCGTTGCTTGGGGCAGAGCAAGTCCATGTCACATTTACGGAAGACGCGATTCGTCAAATTGCACGGATTGCGGCACAAGTAAATGATGAAACAGATAATATCGGTGCTCGCCGTTTATATACCATCATGGAACGTGTATTAGAAGAATTATCGTTTGAAGCGGCAGAGATGCCGGAGACAGACGTCACCATCACACCTCAATATGTCATGGACCGCGTCGGAAAAGTAGCAGATGATCGTGACTTAAGTCAGTTCATCTTATAAGTGGAGGAAGAAAATCATGAATTTACTGGCAAAAACACGAAAGCTCAACACGATGTTACAACAAGAAGCAAGCACACATGTCGACTTTAAGGTCATGGCAGATCGGTTAAGCGAAGTCATGGAATCAAATACCTTTATCGTCAGCCGTCGTGGAAAGTTGTTAGGGATTGCAATTAAACAACAAATCGAGAATGCACGGATTCGTGGATTCCTCGAAGAGCGCCAGTTCCCGGAAGATTACACCAAAAAATTGTTTAACGTCACGGAAACGACTGCGAACATCGCGATTGACAGTGAGCACACAGCGTTCCCGATCGATAACCGCGATATGTTCGAAACCTCAAAAACGACGATCGTTCCAATTATCGGTGGCGGGGAGCGCCTTGGAACACTTGTCCTTGGCCGGATGCTCGAAGACTTTAATGAAGAAGACTTAGTCCTTGCTGAATACGGAGCAACGGTCGTCGGAATGGAAATCTTACGCGAGAAAGCCCATGAAGCGGAAGATAAAGCGCGGAAGAAAGCCGTCGTTCAAATGGCAATCAATTCTTTATCCTATTCGGAACTTGAAGCGATCGAACACATCTTCGAAGAGTTGGACGGAAACGAAGGGTTGCTCGTAGCCTCTAAAATTGCCGATCGTGTCGGCATCACGCGTTCAGTTATCGTGAATGCTCTGCGGAAACTTGAAAGCGCCGGCGTCATCGAGTCCCGTTCACTTGGTATGAAAGGGACATATATCAAGATTTTAAATGACAATTTCCTCTATGAGTTAGAACGCATTAAATCGAACTAAAAAAAGGAAAAAATAGAATTTAAAAGAAGACCTAGTAAAGTACTAGGTCTTCTTTTTTTTATAGGTATTATTTATCATTTTTATAAGAAAAGGGTTTAAAAAGCGAAATATTAACATCTCATTACCCTATTTTTCAAAAAACTTCTTTTCAAACATTGACCTATTTGTTTCAATTATTTCAGATATGTTACTAACCGCTTACGGTATAATACTAAGTTTTACGAGATAAATAGAGGTGGAGGTTGAATGATGAACTGGCTTGGTTCAGATTATGCAACAATGACACAGGCTGTCGATCGGACGGTGGCAGCGCAGAAAGTAATTTCAGCAAACATTGCGAACGTCGATACACCTGGATATAAAGCAAAACGTGTAGTGTTTGGCGATGTTTTGGACTCAGAGATGAAAATGAGTTTAAAACGACACGCAACAATCGGTACTTCAGGAAGCATCGTCGAACAATCGTCTGCTATGCGTAATGATGGGAATGGGGTCGATATTGACCTCGAAATGTCTGAATTATCACGCAATCAAATTGAGTACGAGGCATTGGTTGAACAATTGAACCGGAAATTTTCCGGAATTCAATCCGTCATCCGGGGAGGACGTTAATTCATGAGTATGTTTTCAGGTTTTCATACATCAGCAACGGGATTGACGGCACAGCGTCTGCGACTCGATACCGTATCTGCCAATATCGCCAATGCTCAGACGACACGCGGTGAGCTTGTTAACGGAGAATGGCAACCGTATGCCCGCAAGTTAGCCGTCTTGAAAGAAACAGGCAACGGGGTGACAGTCAGCGAGATTCGAAAAGACCAAGAACCATTTAAATTGGAATACAATCCGAATCATCCGGATGCGGATGAACTGGGATATGTGAAAATGCCGAACGTCGATCTCCTGAAGGAAATGGTCGATATGATGGGGGCGACGCGTTCTTACGAAGCCAACGTCACGGCATTGAATGCAACAAAAGCAATGTTAGTCAAAGCGATGGAAATCGGCAAGTAATGAAGGAGATGACACGATGGCGATTCAACCGATTCAAAGCATGCAGATGGTCTTACCGTCTCAATCTGTTGCCAAAACGACACCAAGTGATTTCAGTGAAGTATTGAGTCAGGCCATGAACGGTCTGAACGAGGCGCAACAAGCCTCTTCGCAAGCACGAGTCGATCTTGCGACTGGAAAAACGACAGACTTACATAACATCATGATCAAAACAGAAGAAGCATCGCTTTCTATGCAACTCGCTATCGAAGTCCGGAATAAAGGCATCGAAGCATACCAAGAAATGATGCGTATGCAACTGTGATTGTTGAGGAAAGCGTGGGAGATGTTTGATGAATGAAGGACTAAAAACGCGCTTTGGCGCATTAAAAACGACATGGCAGGAATGGTCGCTCGTCAAAAAGGCAACAATCATCGGAATCATCTTATTTTTAATCGCTGCGATCATTGTTGCAGCGATTTGGCTAAGTAAACCAACGATGACACCACTGTACTCAAAGTTGTCACCGCAAGAGGCTGGGCAAGTGACTGAGAAATTAAATGAAGATGGTGTACAGTCCGAAGTCGTCAGTGGGACAGACGGTGTAACGATTCTTGTACCGGAAGAAAGTGCCGAAAACTTAAAAGTGGAGTTGGCGACAGCCGGAATACCTAAATCAGGTCAAATCGATTATTCCTTCTTCAGCGAAAACGCCGGATTTGGAACAACAGATAAGGAAATGAACATTCTCGAGCGGGACACGATGCAGACGGAATTAGAAAATCTGATTACGCAAGTCAACGGGATTGATGCTGCGAAGGTCATGATTACCTTACCTGAAAAAAGTGTTTTCTTATCAGATAAAGAAGAGACATCAACTGTCTCGGTCGTCTTGACATCAAGCGCCGGCAGCGACTTGAACCAGCAGACGGTTCAAGGTCTGTATCATCTGATTGCGAAAAGTATCCCGAATTTAAAAGAAGAAAACATTACCATCATGGATCAGTACTTTACGTATTATGAGCCGGGTAAAGGAGCACAGACTGCAGGCGGAACGGATCCGATGCAATTGAAGAAAACGACGGAAAAAGATTTACGCCAACAAATTCAGCAGATGCTGTCAGTCGTTCTCGGTCCGCAAAAAGCATTGGTTTCTGTTACGGCAGATGTCGACGTTACGCAACGGCAAGAGGAACAAAAATTAGTCGAACCGGTTGATCCTGATAAAATCGAGGGAATCGTGACATCGGCAGAGAAAGTCGCTGAAGCGTATACGGGAGCGGCCAATGAAGGAACTGCAGGAACGGGTGAGAATGAGACCATTAACTTCCCGCAAGGTACGGGTACGGCAGGGGACACAAGTGAGAAGACACATGACATCATCAATTACGAAGTCAATCGAATTACAAAACAGATTACCGGTGCACCGTATGAAATTCGGGATTTGGGAATTCAAGTCATCGTTGAGCCACCTAAAGGACAAAATCAAATTGATCCGCAACTTCAAACAGATTTACAGACGATGATGTATTCGATCATTCGTACTTCACTGACGAAGACAGATGCGAAGACGACCTTAACCGATGCAGAGCTTGCGAATAAAGTCGTCGTCATGTCAAGACCGTTTGCCGAGACGCCGAAACAGACAGTAACAACGGAAACAACACCAATGTGGGTCTGGTTTGCATTAGGTGCCGCAGCACTGGTTGTAGTAGGAGCCATCTTCCTAATGTTGCGTAGAAGAAAAACAGCTGAGATTGAAGAACTGGAAGAGTGGACACCAATCGAGACAGAGATTCCTGAACTGTCGACAGAGGACACAAGTGAAGGAGCGGTCAAACGGAAACAGCTTGAGAAGCTTGCCGCATCCAATCCGGATGAATTTGCGAAGTTGTTACGCACCTGGTTAGCGGAGGATTGATGAGATGAAGAAATTAGAGATGAGTAGTCGGGAAAAAGCCGCAATTTTAATGATTTCGCTTGGTCCGGAAGTCGCGGCCAGCGTATATAAACATTTGTCGGAAGAAGAAATGGAGTGGCTGACATTACAGATTTCGAGCATAAAACGGATTGATCCGGATGAGAAGCTCGAAGTGTTAGTAGAATTCCATGAATTAGCGACAGCACAAAATTATATCACGCAAGGTGGTATCGGATTCGCCAAATCCGTGTTGGAAAAAGCATTAGGTGAAGAGAAGGCGATGGAACTCATTTATCGTTTGACGTCGACGCTTCAAGTGAGACCGTTTGAGTTTGCCCGCAAAGCGGATCCGAAACAATTGCTGAACTTCATTCAAAATGAACATCCGCAAACGATTGCCTTGGTCTTGGCACATCTGGATCCGGTCAAATCGGGACAAATTTTATCAGAACTTCCGGCAGAAGCCCAGTCAGATGTCGCCCGACGGATTGCAACGATGGACCGGATGAATCCGGAAATCATCAGTGAAGTCGAACAAATTCTTGAACGGAATCTATCGCAAGCGGGCATGCAGGATTATGCCCAGTCTGGTGGAATCGAGGCGGTTGTTCAAGTCTTGAACGGTGTTGACCGGACGACGGAACGAACGATTCTCGATACGCTTGAAATTCAGGATCCGGAATTGGCGGAAGAAATCAAGAAACGGATGTTTGTCTTTGAAGACATCGTTACACTCGATGCCCGAGCTATTCAACGGATTATCCGGGAAGTTTCGAATGAAGACTTGTTGCTTTCGCTCAAGGTGTCTTCAGACGACGTGAAGGAAATGGTATACCGCAACATGTCCCAACGAATGGTCGAATCGTTCAAAGAGGATATGGAATTCATGGGACCTGTCCGATTACGGGATGTCGAAGAAGCACAAAGCCGGATTGTCGGCATCATCCGTCGCCTAGAAGATATGGGTGAGATCGTGGTAGCCCGTGGTGGAGGAGATGATATCGTTGTCTAACGTCATTAAGCGTCAAGTTGTTTTCGACCGGACGCAACGAACGATTTTCCATCAGACGGAATCCGAGCAGGTGACTGAAACCGAACCGCTTGTTTCTTATGACGAGATGATGCGGGAAGGACAAGTCCAACTAAAGCAACAGCAACTGTTGATCGAACAACAAGAACAAATACGGCGGGCAGCTTTGGAGCAAGAGCGGCTCCGCGTGCTGGAAGAAGCGAGACAACAGGGTTACGAAGAAGGTTTTCAGTCGGGTCAACAAGCTGGACGAACACAATACGAACAACGGATTGAGGAAACGAACCAGCTTGCGAACAGGCTCGAACAGATGTTTTCAGAACGAGTCCTCCTGATGGAAGATGAATTGTGTGCACTGGCCCTTCAATTGACGCATCAGTTTATGGAGCAGCTTCACGATAAGGATGAAGAAGCACTTTATCAGACGATTCAACAGTTGATTCTTCAATTTAGAGATCGTGAAAAATTAATTGTCTATACATCAGCTGAAGACTTTGAACGGGTTGTCTTACTGGATGAACGGTTACAGACCATTTTAGGAGGGACGGCAACGATCCGTTTACGGATTGATCCCGAGCTTGATGCACGAGATTTCCGGATTGATTCAGAGAATGGTGCCATCACGGGTGGATTGTCAATCGGTTATCAACGATTAATGGAGCAACTCACCGAGGTGTTACACGATGTATAAACTCAAACAGTTACAAGCAGCGATTCGAGATATTCGTCGGGAAGAACTTGTCGAGCATTCTGGTAAAGTCGTTCAAGTCATTGGTTTGATGATTGAATCACGTGGTCCGACAGCTGTTGCCATCGGCGAGCGGTGCTTGATCCGGATTCATCGTGGAGACGAGATTGAGGCAGAAGTCGTTGGATTTCGAGAAGGACATGTACTATTGATGCCATATGGTGAAACGACGGCCATTGCACCGGGATCGATCGTCATCGCAACAGGAAAACCGCTTCATGTTCCTGTCGGAGATGATTTGATCGGGAAAGTCCTGGATGGTCTCGGACGATCATTAGACGGGAAATCACTGGCGCATTTACGGACGACTTCAATTGTCCGTAAACCACCAAGTCCACTCGATCGTCCGCGGATCGATCAAGTGTTATCAACAGGGATTCGTGCCATCGACGGCTTATTGACCGTCGGACAAGGGCAACGAGTCGGACTATTCGCAGGGTCGGGTGTCGGTAAATCGACATTACTCGGTATGATTGCCAAACGATCAACGGCTGATATCAATGTCATCGCCTTAATCGGTGAACGGGGCCGTGAAGTGAAGGAATTCATTGAGGCGGAGTTAGGTGAGGAAGGCATGAGCCGTTCGATCATCGTCGTAGCGACGAGTGACCAGCCGCCACTCGTTCGACTCAAAGGAGCGTATACGGCAACGGCAATCGCTGAATATTTTCGGGATCAAGGAAAAAATGTCGTATTGATGATGGACTCCGTCACACGTTTTGCCATGGCTCAGCGTGAAATTGGTCTGGCGACCGGCGAACCACCTGCTTCAAAGGGATATACACCGAGTGTGTTCGCCTTGCTTCCACAACTGTTGGAACGAAGCGGTAAAACGACAGAAGGTTCCATTACGGCATTTTATACCGTCCTGGTTGACGGTGATGACATGAACGAACCGATTGCGGATGCGGTCCGCGGGATTCTAGATGGTCATTTTGTCCTCGACCGAAATCTCGCAAACAAAGGGCAATATCCGGCAATCCATATCTTACGCTCCATCAGCCGGGTCATGAATCAAATTACTTCGACCGAACATAAAGATAGTGCGATTACGTTCAGACAGTTACTGTCGACATACCTCGATGCCGAAGATTTGATCAATATCGGCGCGTATAAAAGCGGTACAAACCCCGACATTGATCGGGCTGTTGAAAAATATCCTGAATTAATCGGATTTTTAAAACAACGTGTGGAAGAAAAAAGCCATTTTGAAGATGGAATGAGCCGTCTGATTTCGACAATCCGTTAAAGGAGGTGCACGAATGAAAACCATATATGAACGCATCATTCCTTTAGCGGAAGCGGAAAAGGATCGTGTTTCAAAACATACTGCTGAAAAAAAGAAACAATATGAAATTGAGGTCGAGAAATTGTACCATCTTCTCGTTCGTTATGAAGCTTTTTTAAAAGCACAAAATGAAACAGGAACGGTTGAGCTGCTTGCTTCTCAATACCGTGAACGTGCACGCGATGTCGTCAAACAACAGATTGAACGCCAGCAATTATATGTTACCCAGGCGAAAAATCAGTATGAGCGGGCTCAAATCGATTTAAAAGAGGCTTTGATTGAAGAAAAGAAATTTACACGACTGCAATCAAATCAATTAGAAGAAAATCGGCGGACACTCGCTTTGGTGGAACAGAACCAAATGGATGAATTAGCATTATTGCAGTTTGGAAGAAGGCGAACGACATGAGTGAGAACAAGTCATCAAAACAATGGATTTTGCCCTTATTAATCATCCCGTTGTTATTGTTATTATTTACAGCCTATCTCGTATTAAATTACGCTAATGGGCGTCCGATTTTTTCATTACCTTTCGCATCGGAAGAAGTGACGGATTCAAAAGTAACGTCTTCGAAAAATTCAGAGATCGAACAACGCTTGAAATTAGCCAATGCTGAAATCAAAAAACTACGGGCGAAGACAACTGATCAAGCAGAACTCATCCAAGCAAAAGAACAGGAAGTCGTCCGGTTGATTGCGGAACGGGATCGGTTGAAAAACACGCCGGCTACACCTGCAACGACAGGGACAGATAAGTCTGCTTCGAAAAAGACTGCTGATGTGACAGATGTCTATGCGGAGATGACGCCGAAGGATGCAGCCAATATTTTCAACGAATTGAGTCCGACGGAAGTCGTTTCAATCATTAAAGAAATTGATGCTGAACAACAGGCAGCCATCATGGCAAAGATGGATCCTAAAAAAGCTGCAGCGTTGACACAATTGTTGGCAGTCCAATAAGGGGTGAGAAAATAAGATGAACTTGACGGATGTACAGCAAGCACAAATAGCTAAACCGGTTACGAAGTGGAACGGGAAAGAGCTCCCGGCGAATGGCGTTGGAAATTTTGCTTCGTTACTTCAATACTTAGTGCAACCTCTAGCTGAGGGCGTACAGAACCCTTCACTGGATCAACAGGCAATACCGACTGAAGGGGAGACGAATCTCGAAGTCAAACCGCTGTTGGAACAATTGACCGCACAGCCGGAAAAAGTGTTACAACTTCTGGAGCAACCTGAAGTAGAAGATATAATACATGATCCTAAAAAAGCGACGGAGCTGATTCAGTTCATTAAGACGATACAAGACGGACAGCCGGGAAAAGCGATGGAGTTATTCGAACAATTCCCAGCTTCCCTCCAACAAGTACTTGCAACGGTGATGTTGACCGTCGTCGCTAAGGAACATGTGAAAGGAAATGACTTACCGGCAGGACTAAATGCTCCGGTCATTCAGGCGACTGATGTTTCAGGGACTGTTGGACCGTTTCCGGTAATGCCAGTTGTAACGGCGGTTTCAGCTGTACCGCAAACTAATCCGACGTTAATGAATGCTCCGGGTACTAAAAAAGAGGCAGTGATGCCTTTGCTTTCAAATCGCCTTGTCTCATCTGAACAAACGACACCAACACTGAAAACCAATGTCATGACTAAAAAGGTGATTGAATCCATTCAGGTAGCTGCCGATCCGGAAGGGAAAGAACAACCATCACCGTTGACCGGATTGAAATTTGAACGTATGAACGGTGCATTAGGGGTAGGGGTTCGGCCATCCGTCATGCAACCAAATGTCGATGAACAACTCACGTCCCGGATTGAAGCGGCGATGAAACAAGCACCATTTTTAAAAGGTGCGGACGGTTCGACACGCATGTCGATCCGCTTATATCCAGAACAGTTGGGTGAAGTCGTCATCCAGTTGGATAAAAAAGACGGTTTATTGACAGTAAAGCTTTTCGCGGCGACAGAACAAGCAAAACAAATGCTGGATCAGCAACTCGGAAAGCTACATACATCGTTGCAGCCGCAAGCACCACTCGTCAAAGTCGAAACCGGGATGTTGGCATCGAGTGTCAAAGACTTTGAACAAGGTTTGCCGCAAGAACGACGGGAACGCCAGCAAGAAGAACCTGCACCGTACGAAGAAGAACTAGAGGAGGATGAAGATGACTGATTCCATCAAAAATGATGCGTCGTCCTATCAGTTACCGGAGAAAACGAAAGTACCATCCAGTAACTCGATGGACAAAGACATGTTCATGAAAATCCTGATTGCCCAATTGTCCAATCAAGATCCAACGGCACCGATGGAAGACAAGGAGTTCATTTCGCAGATGGCTCAGTTTTCTTCTCTTGAACAGATGCAAGCGATTGGCAAAGGGATGGATACGATGATGCTCAATCAGCATGCGGCGGCTCTGATGAACTACAGTAATTTAATTGGAAAAAGTGTCAGCTATGAAGGTGAGACTGTCACGAAAGATGCAACGGGAGCAGATGTGACATCGACCGGTAAAGTGACGGCAAACGTCCTCAGTGTAAAGCGTGACGGGGTCGATGTCATTGCCGAGTTATCAAACGGAAAAAGTGTCAGTGTCTACGAATTGACTGAAATTAAAACAAAGGAGGAAAAATAATGTTACGTTCAATGTATTCAGGAATCAGTGGGTTAAAGAACTTCCAAACAAAGTTAGACGTCGTCGGGAATAACATCGCCAACGTCAATACATTTGGTTATAAAAAAGGTCGTGTCACGTTTAAGGATCTTGTCAACCAATCAGTTGGTTCCGCATCAGGTAATGGTGGAGGTGTCGGTGGGACAAACCCGAAACAGGTAGGACTCGGGGCCTCGATGTCAACGGTCGATAACGTTTATAATCAAGGAGCGTTACAAAATACAGGTCGAACGCTTGATGTCGGGATTTCTGGTGAAGGATTCTATCAAGTCTTAACGGCAGACGGTGTGCGTTATTCTCGTTCCGGTAACTTTTATACAGATCTTCAAGGGAACATCGTAACGGGAGATGGAAATTATCTCGTAGGATTGTCTGATCCACCGCCTGCCAACCCTGGACAGCCACCTGCCGATCAAGCAAATCTACCTGCCAACCAATACGATGCTCAAGGTCAAATCACAAACAAAGTAAATAATGGCTACATGAAGTTACAAATTCCGACGGGAGCACAGAACCTTGCAATCGGAAAAGACGGACTAGTCACATTCGTTGATGGAACGGGTAACTTGCAACGAGTTGGTTACGTATCAATGGCCAAT
Organism: Exiguobacterium sp. s138; assembly: GCF_018618775.1. Taxonomy (NCBI): domain Bacteria; kingdom Bacillati; phylum Bacillota; class Bacilli; order Caryophanales; genus Exiguobacterium; species Exiguobacterium sp. s138. The sequence continues at coordinate 179,245 of NZ_JACSMW010000002.1, forward strand.
TTCGCTAACCCGGGTGGTCTTGAAAAATCAGGAGTGAACTTGTTTGCCGCTTCTCAAAACTCGGGTATCGCAGCGACTGGAACGCCAAGCACAAACGGTCTTGGTCAATTAACATCCGGAACACTTGAAATGTCGAACGTCGACTTATCGGAAGAGTTTACGGAAATGATCATCGCCCAACGCGGATTCCAGGCAAACACCCGGATCATCACAACATCAGATCAGATTTTAGAAGAACTCGTTAACTTGAAACGATGATTACTTTAACGACATTACGTGAAACACCGCTTGTCTTAAATGCAATCTTAATCGAAGCGGTCCGGTCGACACCCGATACGACGATCCAGTTGGTCGGGGGACAGACTTATGTCGTCAAAGAAACATTGGAAGAGGTAAAAGCAGCCACAATCGATTTTTACCGACAAGTCGGTTTAACGGGCTTGAACAGTGCTAGGAGGCTCGAAGATGGCAGAAGAAAAGAAGAAGAGTAAGTTGAAATTACCACTCATCATGGTTGTCGTCGCGATTATGATGGTAGGTGCGGGCTACATGCTTTCAAAATATTTGTTAACGAGTGATCCGACCGAAGCGAAAGTCGAACAACCGACAGGAGCGGAACTTGAAGAGCGAAGTTTTCAAACAGATGATTTGACGACGAACATTGCAGACGAACGATTCTTAAATGTTCAGTTTACAATCGTCACGGATGATGCAGCAACACGGGAAGAACTGGAATTACGCAAGTTTCAAATCAACAATATCATCTTAGGGGATTTAGCTTCGATGAAAAAACAAGATTTAGATTCTAAACAGGACATGGCGAAACTCGAAGAAAAATTACGGGGGCAATTTAAAAAGCTCCTGCAAGAAGGCGATGTTCAACGTGTCTACACGACGAAAAAAATCATCCAGTGAGGTGGCCGCATGAGCGAAGTATTATCACAACATGAAATTGACGCCCTGCTATCAGCCATTTCAAGCGGAGATATGGAAGTTGAGGAAATACGCAGTCAAGAAGAAGAACGTCGTGTGAAAGTATATGACTTTAAACGGGCGTTGCGATTCTCAAAAGACCAGATGCGGAACTTAACGCGGATTCATGAACAATTTGCCCGAGTCTTGACGACCCATTTCTCAGCACAGCTTAGAACATACGTCCAGTTTACGGTCAATACGGTCGAACAGCTTCCTTATGACGAATTCATTCATTCCATTCCGAACATGACCTTAATTAATTTAGTGAATCTTCATCCGTTAGACGGACGGGTCATCTTCGAAGTGAATCCGAACATCGCGTATGCGATGCTCGATCGATTGCTCGGCGGACCGGGGGAAGGTATGAATAAGATTGAGAACTTGACGGAAATCGAAACCCGGATCTTGACGCAGTTATTCAAACGCGCTTTTGTTCAATACGGGGCAGCGTGGGAATCGATTGCCGAAATCGAAGCCGAGTATGATGATTTGGAAATCAATCCACAATTTCTTCAACTCGTCTCACCGAATGAAACGGTCATTCTCGTCTCGATTTACGTGACCGTCGGAGAAGTAAGCGGAACGCTTAATGTCTGTCTGCCGTTCGTGACACTCGAACCAATCATTCCGAAACTATCGAGTCACTTTTGGATGCAACAAGAGAAACGAAAGTCAGCCGATAACCAAGAGTCAGAACATATGCAAACACAGTTGATGGGATCAATCGTCGATTTGAAAGCAGTGCTCGGCCAGACGGAACTTTCGTTTGGAGAATTGTTACACCTCGAGGTAGGCGATTGCCTGTCCCTCCAGACACGTACATCCGATCCGGTTGAATTGTTCGTCGATGATCGGAAAATGTTCAAAGCGCGGCCTGGTCTGAACGGGAAGCATCTCGCTTTACAAGTCTTACAACGAATTGAGGAGGAATAACATGAGCGATATGCTTTCGCAAGATGAAATCGATGCATTATTACGTGGAACCCCATCGGCTGAAGAACCAACCGATACCAGTTCAACGGATGATTTACATCAATTGGATGAGATGGAAATTGATGCGCTTGGAGAAGTCGGGAACATCTCGTTAGGAAATTCCGCGACAGCCCTTTCTGCATTGTTGAATCAAAAAGTCGAAATCACGACACCACACGTGCGGATGATTACGATGGAAGAATTGCGGAGTCGTTATCCGATTCCCCACGTCGCTCTTCGCGTTGGATATACAGAAGGATTCAAAGGAGAAAACGTTTTGATTTTGACACAACGGGATGCTTCCGTCATTGCGAATTTAATGATGGGCGGCGATGGTGTCGTTGATGAGAGCCTTGAGATGGAACCGATTGCGCTGTCTGCCGTTCAGGAAGCGATGAACCAGATGATGGGAGCGGCTGCGACCTCGATGTCGACCGTGTTCTCAATGCGCATCGATATCTCGCCTCCAGCGGTCGAAATTTTTGATTTCTCGCAAGAAAAAACAATTGTGGACAGCTTCTCGTTATGGGAAAGCATGGTCATCATCGAATTTGATTTGAAAATCGGAACGCTGATCGACTCAAAAATCGTCCAATTGGCACCACTTGAATTTTCCAAACAATTGATTCAGAAATTATTCAATGCCAGTACGACAACGAGTGAACCGGCACCCGCAGTTCAAGTCCCTGCACCAGAACCGGTCCGGGAACAGCCGGCTGCGTCTCAGCCGCAGCCGGAACCCCGGTATGAAGCACCACCCGAACACAAAAAGGAGCCGGTTGGCGTCAGTCCTGTTCAGTTCGGTCAGTTTTCTGAAGTGCAACAAGAAGGTCCGCCCGGCAACATCGGCATGCTCTACGATGTACCGTTGAATGTCACAGTCGAACTGGGACGGACGCGCCGGTCAGTCCGGGACATTTTGGAATTAACACAAGGTTCCATCATTGAACTGGATAAATTAGCAGGAGAACCCGTTGACGTGTTCGTCAATAATACATTGATTGCAACGGGAGAAGTCGTCGTCATCGAAGAAAACTTCGGTGTCCGGATTACAGAGATCGTCAATACAAAAGAACGTCTGCGGATGTTCTAAGGAGGAAATAGGATGAGTGCAAAAGTTTTGATTGTAGATGATGCAGCTTTCATGCGAATGATGATTAAGGAAATTTTATCGAAAAACGGCTATGACGTCGTCGGTGAGGCTGAAAACGGACGTGAAGCCGTTTCGAAATATAAAGAGTTAACGCCGGATCTCGTCACACTTGATATCACGATGCCGGAAATGGACGGGATTTCAGCATTAAAAGAAATCAAAGCCTTCAACCCGGCTGCCAAAGTCATCATGTGTTCGGCGATGGGACAACAATCGATGGTCATCGATGCGATTCAAGCCGGAGCAAAAGACTTCATCGTCAAACCGTTCCAGGCAGACCGTGTACTCGAAGCCGTTTCGAAAACCATTTCATCATGAGAAGACTGACCTGTTTGACCTGTCTTCTCCTGTTCCTGCTGACGCATCAGGTCGGTGCCGAAACAGTGGAAGAGAAGCTCAACCCATCTAAGAAAAATGAACCTACAACACAACAGGTCGACGGGTCATCGACAGTCGTCACGGTCGTAAAAATCGTCGTGACACTCGCAGTTTTGATTGGTGGATTCCTGCTTGCTGTCCGTTTCATCAATGAACGGACAAAGGGAGTCCGTCAATCGAGCCGACTGTCGCATCTCGGTGGTGTCCCGCTTGGCAAAGATCGATCCGTTCAGCTCGTGAGGGTTCACGGTAAGATTTATGTTGTCGGTGTCGGTCAAAACGTTGAATTGCTTGATACGATTGAAGAAGATGACGAATGGTTAGCAACGGATACATCCGAGAGCCCACCACATACGTCAGCCGCATCTCCGTTTCTGGAATCATTTAAGCAACAGCTCGATCAGTTCCAGAAGAAACGAGGACGGTCATGACGACGATTGAAAACTTGATCTCCTTGGATACGCCGTCCGGGACGGCAACTTCCATCAAATTACTGGTCTTACTTACGCTTTTATCATTAGCACCGTCGTTACTGATTTTGATGACATGTTTCACACGCGTCATCGTCGTCTTATCCTTTGTGCGTTCTGCTTTAGGAACACAACAAACACCGCCGAACCAACTGCTTGTCGGACTGGCGTTATTCATCACATTGTTCGTTATGGCGCCTATTTTAACGGAATTGAACACGACGGCCTTACAACCGTACATGGACGACAAAATCAGTCAAGAGGAAGCCTTTGATCAAGCCGGAGGAACGATGAAACGTTTTATGTCTCAGTACACACGGAGCAATGACTTAGAACTCTTTTTGAAATATGGCAATTACGAGAAGCCGGAGAAGGTGGAAGATATTCCGCTCGTCGCGTTAGTGCCGGCCTATGCCATCAGTGAGTTAAAGACGGCGTTTCAAATCGGATTTATGATTTTCATTCCGTTCCTCGTCATCGATATGGTCGTTTCGAGTGTCTTGATGTCGATGGGGATGATGATGTTACCACCGGTCATGATTGCCTTACCGTTTAAATTATTATTGTTCATTTTAGTAGATGGTTGGCATTTAATTGTCGAATCACTACTCGTCAGCATGCGATAGGGAGGGACGACATGACGCAGGAAATGATTATTCAATTAGCCAGTTCGGCCGTATGGACCTTGTTAAAGGTGTCAGCTCCGCTCTTGCTCGTCTCACTCGTCGTTGGACTTCTCGTTAGCATCTTGCAGGCGACGACTCAAATTCAAGAGCAGACCTTATCGTTTGTTCCGAAGATTGTTGCCGTTTTTTTAGCACTCGTCTTTTTCGGTCCATGGATCATGGAAGAACTCAAAACGTTTACGATTGAAATCTTCAAACAGATTGCCGAGGTTTCGCGGAAATGACGTTACTGTCCTTTGTCAGTGTTTTTTTACTTGTATTTGGTCGACTCGTTGGATTTTTAGTGGCTGCTCCTTTGTTTTCATCGAAGCAGTTACCCGCTCAGCATAAGTTGGCAATCGCTGCCGGACTTGCCTATTTTGCCAGTTATGCGGTCAAGACGACGGTTCAAGTCGATGACATCGATTTCTTTTTTCGAATGGGAACAGAAGTCGTCATTGGGCTCTCCCTCGGTTTGCTCGCCAGTTTTTTACTGTATGCGCCACAAATGGCCGGATCAATCATTGATTTACAGATGGGGCTGGCGATGGCATCGGCATATGATCCGATGTTTGGTGGTCAATCGCCGATCGTCGGCCGATTTTTTTACATGTTGACACTGCTCGTGTTGCTGGCATCAGATATGCATTTGATTTTACTAGATGGCATCTATACGAGTTTTAAAATCTTTCCGCCCGGTAGTGCGATTAACGTTTCCGGAGAAGCTGGCATGAGCTTAGTCGTTCGTGTCGTCGGGCTCGCGATGCTCACGGCTCTTCAAATGGCGATGCCACTTGTGGTCGCCCTGTTTTTAGTTGATTTGGCGCTTGGGTTTTTAGCGAAAACCGCACCCCAGTTCAATATTTTTGCGATTGGATTTTCTGTCAAGTTATTGATGGGTTATGCGATTTTGTTTTTACTCGCCGGAGCAACCATTACCGGGATTTCTCGATTTGTTCCCTTATTACAAGACGTATTGTCCGATGCGATTCAATTACTAGGAGGTTGAGATGGGAAAATATACATTAACGCTTGACCTCCAGTATTTTGCGGGCGAAAAGACGGAAAAGGCATCCCCTCGAAAACGTGATGATTCTCGAAAAAAAGGTCAGGTCGCAAAGTCGGCTGATTTAACAAGCAGTTTGATGTTGTTCGGAATGTTCCTGATTTTATTTTTCTTTGGTCCGTTTCTAGGGAAACGGTTCGTCATGGTATTAGAAGATGGACTGAGTGCCCAAACGGTCTTAGTCGCTGTCGAAGAAGGACGCGTCCAGGAAGTCATGATTGAAATGCTGGTCCAAATGAGTATTTTGGTTGCACCCTTCTTTTTGACAGCAGTCGTCATCGGCATTTTAGGGAATTTTGTGCAGATTGGAGCATTGCTCAGTACAGAATCGATTCAACCGAAACTCGACCGGATCAATCCGCTGCAAGGCGTCAAACGAATCGTCAGCATGAAAGCATTAATTGAATTCTTAAAATCGGTATTTAAATTACTTGTCATCGGTGTGACGAGTGGAACAGTCTTATGGAATAACAAAGTAGAAATTTCACGTTTGACGTCAGAACCGATTGGTGACGCCTTGGCGATTATCGGTCATCTGACGTTCCTGTTGGGGATTTCAGTCAGTATCGCGTTGATCGTCCTTGCTGTCCTTGACTTTGCTTATCAAAAATTCGATTTTGAAAAGTCGATTCGGATGAGTAAACAAGACTTAAAGGATGAGCATAAGAATACAGAAGGGGATCCGCAAATCAAAGGGAAAATCAAACAGCAACAACGGGAAATGGCGATGCGGCGGATGATGCAGGAAATACCGAACGCCGATGTAGTCATTACGAACCCGACCCATTACGCCGTAGCGATTCAGTATGATGACGGCAAACATGCCGCACCTATTGTCGTCGCCAAGGGAGTGGATGCTGTCGCATTCCGAATTCGGGAGAAGGCGACAGCAGCTGAGATCCCGATTATTGAAAATAGACCGCTCGCACGAGCATTATTCGCAAAATCAGAAATAGGAATGGCAGTGGATGAATCATTTTATCAGGCACTCGCTGAAACACTCGCCTTTGTCTATCAAATGAAACAAGCGAAATGAAAGGATGAAGCATCATGACCATTTCAACACGAGATTTATCTGTCCTGCTAGGCGTCATTATGATTGTCTTCATGCTCGTCATTCCACTGCCAGGATTTTTACTCGATTTTCTTATCATCATCAACATTTTGATTGCCTTAATGGTCTTACTTGTCGCGATGAACGCGAAGGAAGCATTGGAATTTTCTGTGTTCCCGACCCTCTTGCTGATCGTGACTCTGTTCCGATTGGCACTAAACGTCTCGACGACCCGATCGATTCTCTCGAACGGGAACGGTGGAGAAGTCATTGAAGCATTTGGTAGTTTCGTTGTCGGCGGAAACGCTCTGGTTGGATTCGTCGTCTTCCTGATTCTTGTATTGATTCAGTTTTTGGTCATCACGAAAGGATCGGAGCGGGTATCGGAAGTATCGGCCCGGTTTACGCTCGATGCGATGCCCGGAAAACAGATGGCGATTGATGCCGATTTGAACTCCGGTATGATCGACGAATTACAAGCCCGGACACGCCGCCAAAAAATCCAGTCGGAAGCCGATTTTTACGGCGCGATGGATGGAGCTTCGAAATTCGTCAAGGGAGACGCGATTGCCGGAATCATCATCGTCATCATCAACTTGATTTTCGGAATGATCATCGGTGTCGTCCAACAAGGGTTACCGATGACCGAATCAATCAGCTTATACACCTTGTTGACGGTCGGTGACGGTCTTGTCAGTCAAATTCCGGCCTTATTGATTTCTGTCGCAACCGGAATCATCGTTACCCGCTCGACTTCTGACGGTAACTTAGGGGAAGACATCATCGGTCAGCTCTCACGGACACCGCTCCTCGTCATGATTGGAGCTGGTGCCATCTTCCTGTTAGGTCTTTTTACAGCGATTCCCGATTACGTGACGATTCCTGTCGCGGCAGCAGCGGCTTTCTTCGCTTGGCGATTGACACGAACGTCAAAAGCAGCTCAAGAAGAAGTCGCTGTCGAAGAGGCACCAACTGAAAACCTGCGATCGAGCGAATCCGTCATTTCCCTCTTGAACGTCGATACGATCGAGTTTGAATTTGGCTATGGTTTGATCCCGCTCGCCGATGAAGCGCAAGGTGGGGATTTACTTGACCGGGTCGTCATGATCCGGAGACAGTTGGCACTTGAACTTGGATTCGTCTTACCGACAGTCCGGATTCGTGACCATCTGCAACTCCCGCCGAATCACTACCGGATTAAAATCCGCGGAAGTGAGATGGCAACCGGCGAACTGCTGCTCGATCATTATCTGGCAATGAGTCCGGGTGTCGATGATCCGGAAATCCAAGGGATCGAGACGGTTGAACCCGCGTTCGGGATGCCGGCCTTATGGATTGATGAACGGACGAGAAGCCGGGCTGAGATGTCCGGATATACAGTCGTCGACCCGCCATCTGTTGTCGCCACACATTTGACGGAACTTCTGAAAAAACATGCGGCCGATTTACTCGGCCGAGAAGAGACAAAACAACTGGTCGATCATTTAAAGGAATCGCATCCGATTTTAGTCGACGAAGTGACACCGCAATTGTTGTCGATCGGCGAGCTGCAAAAAGTGTTCGTGCAGTTGTTAAAAGAAAAAATCTCGATTCGAAACTTACCGCTTATTTTTGAGACACTCGCTGATTATGCGGCTGTGACGAAAGATAGTGATTTGTTAGCTGAATATGTCCGTCAAGCATTAGCCCGACAAATTACGGAACAAGTCTTACAAGGAGACGTATTACACGTTGTGACGGTATCGAGTGAACTGGAGATGGAGATTCAGTCAGCGATTCAAAAAACGGAGTTCGGCAATTATTTGGCGCTTGATCCTGATAAGGCAACACATTTCATTGAGTCATTAAATGAATTGACGGCAGAATTCGAACGGTACGGAGCTCAGCCAATCGTTTTGGCATCACCAAGTATTCGGATGTTTGTTCGTCAATTAACAGAACGTTATTTCCCGGATGTACCTGTTCTGTCTTATAACGAATTGATTCCGACAATTGAAGTCAAGAGTATTGGGGTGATTTAACACATGATGGTAAAACGAATTATCGCAAATTCTGTCAGCGAAGCGATGGAACTGGTTAAACAAGACTTAGGAAATGATGCCATCATTTTGAACACACGACAGATCAAAGTGGGCGGTTTGTTCGGCTTATTTGCACAAAAAAAAGTGGAGCTCGTCGCCTCGGTCGAAGAACATCCGGTCGAAAAAATAATACAGCCTGTAAAACAGGTTACGGCTGAGCTGCAACCAGCTAAATCAGTCGTTCAAAGTCATCCGTCAATGATCGAGCCGCTTAGTCCGAAGATTGTCTCGTTCGCTTCACGGCGGTTGCCGGAAGCGCTGAGCTCATACGAAGTTTTGCTCGCTGAACCTGCCCTGCAGCGTGAAGCGGAGGCACTCTATGATTTATTGGTGTCCACTTACTACAAGACCAATGATGTGAGACAGGTCGAACAAGCCTTCATCGCGACTGTGACTGCTCCTATTCAAGTCACGACGGCAACTTCCCGTTTCATTATGGTGACCGGACCGACGGGAGTCGGAAAAACGACGACCCTTGCCAAACTGGCTGCTTATTACCGTCTTACGAAACAACAAACCGTTGGATTGATTACGACGGATACATATCGGATTTCAGCCATCGAACAATTGCGGACTTATGCCGACATCATCGATATTCCGTTACGCGTCGCCTATGATTTACAAGAATTCGAACAAGCAAAAGTCGACTTATCCGACTGTGACGTCATCCTGGTCGACACGGCGGGAAGAAATTTTCTTGACGCGGGTTATGTCGAACAGTTAAAAAAGCGGCATGATTTTTCAGAGACGGATGTATTTCTTGTACTCAGCTTAACGTCGAAGTACCGCGATTTAGAACAGATTCAACAACGGTTCGATCAAGTCCCGTTGTCCGGATTCATTTTTACCAAAGCCGATGAGACAACAGATTTGTGGTCGATTTACGGACTGACGAAAAAGACACAGTTGCCTGTGTTTTGTCTGACGACAGGACAAGAAGTACCTGAAGACATCATCTGGCCGACAAGTGCAGAAGTTTCCCGAATGATTGTAGAAAGAGGGTTAAGATGATGCCAGAAGATCAGGCACGAGCGTTAAGATCAAAAGTTTCCGTACGGCAGACCAAAACCATTGCAATCGTCAGTGGTAAAGGCGGGGTCGGAAAAACGAATGTCGCGGTGAATCTGGGTGTCGCGCTATCGTTGCAAGCCAAAAAAGTATTAATCATTGATTTGGACATCGGCATGGCGAATGTCGGTGTGCTGCTCGGAAAATCGTCTAGAGTTTCATTGATGGATTGTGTCAAGGAACGGTCACCCTTGACCCAAGCCGTCGTCGAAGCGACGCCGGAACTGCATTTCATTCATGGCGGGAGCGGATTCACAGAATTAATGGATCTGACGGATCACGATGTTGAATTCATGATGAGCGAGTTTCGGTTTTTCTATGAATATGATTTCGTCTTACTCGATCTGGGTGCCGGAGCAACACATCAGACTTTTGATTTCATCAGCAGTGCGGATGAAGCATGGCTGGTCGTGACGCCTGAACCGACGTCAATCATGGACGGATACGCTTTCGTCAAACTTGCGCATCACCACGCACATGAACTTCCTGTCGCAGTCATCGTCAATCGGGCAACGAACGGCCAAGAAGCGCTTGAAACATTTGACCGTCTACAACAGGTCAGTCAGAATTTTTTGGAAAAATCGTTGCGCTTCGTCGGTTTTTTGCCGGATGATCCGACTGTCATGAAGGCAGTCAAAGCCCAACGACCATTTTATGTATTTGATCGGACGAGTGATGTCAGTTGGCGACTTGATCATATTACGACATCGCTGACGGGGCTTCAGGTCCAGGAACAGAAATTTTTAGACCGGTTACTGAATCGTTTGAAAAAACGGCATAACCGTGTCCGCTAACCATAAAGGAGGATACGTTCCATGGATTTAAATGAATATTTAGGATTGTTTCTTGATGAATCGATTGAACATTTACAAGCCATTAATTCGAGTTTGCTGATTTTTGAACAACGACTCGACGATGAAGCCGTCATCGATCAAATTTTCCGATCCGCTCATACGTTAAAAGGGATGGCCGGAACGATGGGGTATGATGCCATTGCCGATTTAACACATGAAATGGAAAGTGCACTTGATTTAGTCCGTTCGAAGACACAACCTGCCACACCCGAATTGATTGATGTATTATTTGTCGCAGCTGAACAGCTGGAAACGATGGTCGAGGACATCAGTCAGGGTGGTACCGGAAAGCTGGATGTGGCAACAACCGTCGTTCGTTTGAAACAGTTTATCAATACAGATTCGGAACCAAGTCAGGATACGGACAAACCCGCAGCAACAGTCATGAAAAACTTTGAGTGTGATGTCTATTCTGAGTCGGTTGTCCGTCAATCGATGGCTTCCGGTTATCAAGCCTATGTCATTACGGTGGAGTTATCGGCGGATGTCATTTTAAAGGCGGCCCGGGTGTATATGGTATTTGACCGGTTGCAAAACCTTGGGGATGTCATCTTGTCGAATCCGACTTCGGATGAACTGGAACAAGAACAATTCGAGACCCGTTTTGATGTCTTGTTCGTGACGATGAAATCTGCTGAAGACATTCAAAGTGAAGTCAAAGCCGTTTCGGAAGTCGCTCAAGTGTTGATACAGCCATTCGAAGTGCCGGTCGAACCAGCAGCAGCGGCGACGTTGCTCGAGCCGGTTGAAACGCCGGTCGTCAATCCGGCGACGGATACTTCGAACGAGACACAAACACCGGTTGCGGCAAAAACGATTCGTGTCAACCTCGAGCGGATTGATCGATTGATGAATCTGTTTGAAGAATTCATCATTGACCGTGGACGCCTCGAGCGGATTGCGGCAGAAGCCGGTTCTTCTGATTTGACGGAGACGGTTGAACGGATTAAACGCGGAACAAATGAACTGCAGTCACTTGTCCTAACGTTACGGATGATGCCGATTGAACAAGTCTTCAATCGTTTCCCGCGGATGGTACGTTCGGTATCGAAAGATGTCGGTAAAAACATCAAGCTCCACATTACAGGAGCGGAAACAGAACTCGACCGGACGGTCATTGATGAAATTGGGGATCCGCTCGTCCACTTGATCCGAAATGCAGTCGATCATGGAATTGAAAGCAAAGCTGACCGGATTTTAGCAGGAAAAGCAGTCGAAGGAAATCTGTCACTCCGGGCTTACCATTCCGGAAACCGTGTGTTCATCGAGATTGAAGATGACGGCGCAGGCATTAATCAGGAACGGGTGACGAAAATTGCCCTTGAAAAAGGATTGTTGACGGAAGAAGAGGCAGCGTTGTTGACACCGGAAGAAGCATCGATGTTATTGTTTGCGCCTGGATTCTCGACGGCAGAAACCGTCACCGACTTATCAGGCCGTGGTGTCGGGCTGGACGTCGTTAAATCGAAAATTGAATCGCTCGGTGGAGAAGTCTTCGTCGAGACGAAACGCGGAGAAGGAACGATTTTCAGAATCAGTTTACCGCTGACGTTATCGATTATTTCTGCGATGCTCGTCAAATTGGGAGAAGAAACATATGCGATCCCGTTGACAGCCATCCTTGAAACGACATCGCTGAAGCAGGACGCCATTTTACAAGCCCACCGGGAAAAGGTATTCGATTTCCGTGGCCAGCTTGTTCCATTGATTTCATTAAATCAAGTATACGGATTACCGCATGCGGAAGCAGACGCCTATTCTGTCGTCGTCGTCCGAAGCGGCGAGAAATTAGCAGGGTTGATAGTCTCAGAACTGATAGGACAACAGGAAATCGTCATGAAACCGCTAGGCAGTTATCTTGAGGGGATTCGTGCGATTTCAGGTGCGACGATTCTGGGTGACGGACAAGTTGCGTTAATCATTGACAGCAATGCACTGTTACGAAAGTGAGGGAATGAAGAATGGAACAAAAATGGGTCGTCTTTCAATTAGAAGAAAATGCATATGGAATTGATGTGCAATCGGTTCGTTCAATCGAACGTGTCATTCCGATCACACGTATCCCAAATGCCGCATCTTATGTCAAAGGTGTCATCAACTTACGCGGAGTCGTTACACCCGTGATTGATTTGCGGACACGTTTAGGATTTGAGTCCGTCGAGGAAACAGAAGAAACACGGATCATCATCGCAACACTGGAACATGGAGATGCAGGATTCATCGTGGATTGTGCAAATGAAGTCGTTGAAGCAGCAGATGTCCGGATTGAACCGCTGGCAGATTCAAAACAAGACGAGACCAACTATTTAACGGCCATCGCTAAAGGGGAAGATCAACTGTTCTCTTTACTCGAGCCAAACCGTTTATTTGAAGAGATTATCCATGCTTAATCGAATGGAACAGGATGTCTTTCGAGAAATTGGTAATATCGGGGCGGCACATGCGGCAACCGCTTTATCCACGTTGCTGGGGCAACCGGTTGAAATCGAAGTCCCTTCAGCGGACTTGGAAGGGTTCTCGACCATCATTGAGCGGGTCGGAGGTGCTGAAACTTACACAGCAGGAGCACTCCTTCGATTTTCTGGGGATATTAAAGCATCCTTATTATTTTTAATGCCACTCAAGGATGCTGAGAAACTCGTTTCTCAGTTATTGCAACAGCCATTTCAATTTTTTTCGGAACACCATGCACTTGGTGTTTCAGCATGGGAAGAGATCGGGAATATTTTGATCGGCGCTTATGCCCGCTCGATTTCCGATTGGCTGGATTTATCCGTCCATGTCACGGTCCCGGCCTCTGCTTTTGATATGGTGGGAGCAATTTTGGAAGTTGCCTTACTTGAGTCAACAAAATTTGGTAACATGGCAGTATACATCGATACACGTTTATCCAGTTCAGGTAATGATTTGAATGGTCATTTATTGTTACTACCTGAAGAAGGTGCCTTTGATTCGGTCTTTCAACGATTGGGTGTGGATATTGATGGATGAAGTCGTTCGGATTGGAATTGCAGAATATGCAGTCAGCCAAAAACCGATCATTCTTCGGACGGCTGGTTTAGGTTCTTGTGTCGGTGTCATCATCTACGACCAAGAGCGTGGGCTGTCGAGTATGGCACACGTGATGTTACCGGACTCGTCAATCAGTCGGAATATCGCACTGGAAATCGGAAAGTTCGCCGATACGGCAGTCGTCGAGTTGGCACGTCGTCTTCGTCATAGTGGAGCAATTCGTCTCCGGGCAAAAATTGCCGGTGGTGCACAAATGTTTCAATTTAAATATGAACACGAATCGATGCGAATCGGTGAACGAAATATTGCGGCGGTAAAATTGGCTTTACGAAAAGCGAACGTCCCACTCGTTGCGGAAGACGTTGGTGGAACAAATGGTCGAACGATCGAGTTCCATTCTCAGACTGGTCGGTTAGTCATCCGGACAGTCAACGTCGGAACGCTGGAAATTTAGAGGAGGAATGGTCATGCGTGAGGAATTACAACAACTTTGGAATCAATGGCTATCGACGCGTGATGTAGCGGTAGCTGACCAGTTACTGCTAAATTATGAACCTCTTGTGCACTACCACGTTCAGCGTCTCAGCGCGACACTTCCGAAGAGTGTCGATCGTGATGAATTAAAAAGTCTTGGGATGATGGGATTGTATGATGCCCTTCAAAAATTCGATCAAAATCACAACAATAAATTTGATACGTATGCAGCATTCCGTATTCGCGGCGCCATTTTGGATGGCTTACGGAAAATTGACTGGTTACCCCGGTCGTTACGCGAAAAATCAAAGCGGGTCGAAGCCGCTGTCGAGATTTTAGAACAAAGTCTTCAACGGACCCCGACGATTGATGAGGTTTCATCGATTGTTGATATGAATCCGGAAGAAGTCAAGACGGCACTGGCTGAGAGCTATTTTGCGAATATTCTATCGATCGATGAAGCCGTGACACTTCAAGACGAAGGAAAAGCGATGGCCGTTTCCTATCTGGATCCGGATGCAGCAACACCTGAGGATACGCTTTTGATGCGGGAACTGATTTCGAAATTGGCGGAAGAAGTGGAGCAATTATCCGAGAAGGAACAATACGTCGTATCCCTCTTTTACTTTGAAGAACTGACATTGACGGAAATCGGGGAAGTCCTTGGTTTATCTACTTCACGAATTTCGCAGATTCACTCGAAAGCGCTCCGAAAACTGAAACAAGCGTTAGGGAGTGCTTATCTTTCTGACCGCGTCGCGATGTGAAAGGACATACCATGACACTTTTTTATATTTTGCTAGCAGCACTCATTTGTTACGGTCTTTTGTTATTGTTTAAGCAACAAGCCCTTTTGAAGGACCGCGTCACACACCTTGAACGACAGAAGCAGGAAACGGAAGAAATTCTGTTACAATTCATGCAACAGGTGAATGAGCTGACGGAAGGGGAGGTAATATCCCGCCCGTCGACTCCGGTCGGACAAGAATGGAAAGGCGAGATCATTGTAGCTGAAGAATCAGAGCGATCCGATTATCCGTCTGCACCGGTAAACGTACCTGGAAATGAGGACAAACCGGACGACCGGGTAGAAGAACCGCCTCTATTGGATGTTAAAGATCAACTCGAAAAAGGTGCTGATTTAGATCAATTGGCCCGTTCACTGAACCGGGGAGCCGGAGAAGTGGCCTTGATTGCTAAACTTTCTCAGAAAACGAAGGTTGCCCGGCGTTAAACTTTATGCTATATTAGTCTACGGTGTTAATTACGCACGCATGTATCGCCGGCTGCGGTGCCTTTAATAGGTTAGCTGGAACAACGATCATCGCGGAGGACATCCAAAACCCAAAAGGAGGAATTCATCATGGCAGTAATCTCGATGAAACAATTGTTAGAAGCTGGTGTACACTTTGGTCACCAAACACGCCGTTGGAACCCGAAAATGGCAAAATACATCTTCACAGAACGTAACGGAATCTACATCATTGACCTACAAAAAACGGTTAAAAAAGTAGACGAAGCTTACAACTTCATCCGTGAAGTAGCGTCTGAAGGCGGAAACGTTCTTTTCGTTGGTACGAAAAAACAAGCTCAAGACACTGTGAAAGAAGAAGCGATCCGTGCTGGTCAATACTTCATCAACGAACGTTGGTTAGGTGGAACACTCACGAACTTCTCTACAATCAAAAAACGTATCAACCGTTTAAAACAACTCGAAAAAATGGAAGAGAACGGTACATTCGAAGTTCTTCCTAAAAAAGAGGTCATCATTCTTAAAAAAGAAATGACTCGTCTTGAGAAATTCCTCGGCGGTATCAAAGATATGCCAGGCGTTCCAGATGCACTCTTCATCGTTGACCCACGCAAAGAGCGTATCGCGATTGCAGAAGCACACAAACTCAACATCCCAATCGTTGCGATCGTTGACACAAACTGTGATCCGGACGAAATCGACTACGTCATCCCAGCAAACGACGATGCGATCCGTGCAGTCAAATTGCTTACTGGTAAAATGGCTGACGCAATCCTCGAAGTTAAACAAGGCGAAGATAACGTAGCACCTGAAACTACTGAAGAAGTAGTAGCAGACGCTGAGTAATTCGTGATGCCAGGTGATAAAGGGAATTGACCTTTTATCACCTTTTTTTTGAAAATAAGGACGTTATAAGGAGGAATATCGAATGGCTATTACAGCAGCTATGGTAAAAGAACTTCGTGAAAAAACTGGTGCAGGGATGCTTGACTGCAAAAAAGCACTCGTCGAAGCAGATGGGGACATGAACGCAGCAATCGACTTCTTGCGTGAAAAAGGAATCGCTAAAGCAGCAGCTAAAGGCGACCGGATTGCAGCAGAAGGTTTGACAGCTGTTGCAGTTAACGGCAACAAAGCAGCACTTGTTGAAATCAACTCGGAAACTGACTTCGTTGCGAAAAACGAACGTTTCCAATCACTCGTTCAAAACATTGCAGACGCAGTACTCCGCAATGGTTCTGAAACGGCTGAAGCAGCACTTGCTTCTGAATACGAAGCAGGAAAAACAATCGACACATACATCTCAGAAGAAGCATCAACAATCGGAGAGAAAATCTCACTCCGTCGTGTAGCGCTCTTCGCTAAAGAAGACAACGCAGCATTCGGTTCTTACCTCCACATGGGTGGTCGTATCGGTTCTGTCGTCGTCGTCGAAGGCACAACAGACGAAACTGTTGCAAAAGATATCGCAATGCACATTGCTGCAGCGCGTCCACTTTACGTCGACCGTTCTTCTGTCACAGAAGAAGAAAAAGCACGTGAAGAAAAAGTTCTTACAGAGCAAGCACTCAACGAAGGCAAACCTGCTAACATCGTTGAGAAAATGATTGCTGGTCGTATGAACAAATTCTACGAAGAAATCTGCCTCGTTGACCAAACATTCGTCAAAGATCCAGACTTCAAAGTCGGTAAATATGTAGAATCTAAAGGCGGAAAAATCGTTTCATTCGTACGCTTCGAAGTTGGAGAAGGTATGGAGAAACGTGAAGAAAACTTCGCTGAAGAAGTAATGAACCAACTTAAAAAATAAGAATCAGGATTTCCTGATGACAAGAGAAGGAACACGTATGCTTCAATCCACTTTCGTGTGGAAGTGGGTCGTGTTCCTTTTTTACGGAATTTAGCAAGGGGGACATAGTCATGCAACCGAAATATAACCGGATTGTGTTAAAATTGAGCGGAGAAGCGCTCGCAGGAGATCAAGGGTTCGGAATTCATCCTGGGATTGTCAATTCGATTTCGAATCAAATTAAAGAACTAGTCGAATTGAACGTAGAAGTCGCAGTCGTCGTAGGTGCAGGAAACATTTGGCGCGGTAAGACGGGAGCGGAGCTTGGGATGGACCGGGCAAATGCCGATTATATGGGAATGCTTGCGACCGTCATGAACTCGCTCGCTTTACAAGATAGCCTGGAGTCCGTTGGTGTCGAAACACGTGTTCAGACGTCGATTGAGATGCGACAAGTCGCTGAACCATACATCCGCCGCCGGGCAATGCGTCATCTTGAAAAAGGACGGGTTGTTATCTTTGCAGCCGGAACAGGAAATCCTTATTTCTCAACAGATACGACAGCAGCGCTTCGGGCAGCTGAAATCGAGGCGGAAGTCATCCTGATGGCGAAAAACAACGTCGACGGTGTCTATTCAGCTGATCCAAACGTCGATCCGGACGCGAAGAAATTTGAGACATTGTCTTACCTCGATGTTCTTAAAGACGGCCTTCAAGTTATGGATTCAACGGCAACATCACTTTGTATGGATAATGATATCCCGCTCATCGTCTTCTCGTTGATGGAAGAAGGAAACATTAAACGGGTCGTCACCGGTGATGAAATCGGGACACTTGTAAGGGGGAAATAACATGTCACAAGCAATCATGAAACAAGCAGAAGAGCGGATGGAGAAAGCACATCTGTCATTAAAAAAAGAACTTGCAACATTACGTGCAGGACGTGCAAACGTCTCAATCCTTGATCCGGTTCAAGTGGACTACTACGGTTCACCGACACCGCTCAATCAAGTCGCAAACGTCAATACGCCGGAAGCGCGTTTGATTTTGATTACACCATGGGATAAATCGATGGTGACAGAAATCGAAAAAGCGATTCAACGTGCAGACCTCGGACTGGCTCCTTCTTCAGACGGAACAGTCATTCGTTTGGCGATTCCGCCACTGACAGAAGATCGTCGGAAAGAACTCGTGAAACTTGTCAAGAAGTACACGGAAGAAGGAAAAGTTGCACTTCGGAACATCCGTCGTGATACGAACGAACAATTGAAAAAGCAAGAAAAAGATGGCGTATTGACGGAAGACGATCTGCGCGGTTACACGGAAGATGTTCAAACTTTGACGGATAAATTCGTTAAAGTACTTGATCAAACTGCCGCGGATAAAGAACAAGAAATTATGGAAGTATGACACGCTATATCGTCAGGTTGGGGACTCTTTGTCACACGAAGAGTCCCTTTCTTCTTAAACTAAACGAGGGGAGGAAGAAGTAAATGTTTCAATGGTTAAATCAGACTAAAGAAGTAATTGAACAACAAGTTCCTGAACACATTGCGATTATTATGGATGGAAACGGACGTTGGGCAAAAAAACGAGGCCTTCCCCGGATCATGGGGCATCGTGAAGGGATGAAATCTGTCCGGGAAGTTGTTCGGACGGCAAATGAATTAGGTGTGAAAAGTTTGACGTTATATGCTTTTTCGACCGAAAATTGGACGCGTCCTGAAGAAGAAGTCAGTTTCCTGATGAAACTGCCGGCCCAGTTTTTAGAATCCGATTTAAAGGACTTAAATGAACGTAATGTCAAAGTCGAAGTGGCGGGAGAAGTATCACGTCTGCCGATTTATACGCGGGAAGCCGTTCAACAAGCGAAAACAGATACAGCAAACAATACAGGACTTCGGCTGATTTTCGCCCTCAATTACGGAGGACGGGATGAAATCGTCCAAGTCATGCAGAAAATTGCTGAAAAAGTCCAGGCCGGTTTGTTGCAACCCGACATGATTACAAATGAAATCATTGAACAGGAATTGATGACAGGTTCGATGACGGATGTTGATCTCGTCATCCGGACGAGTGGGGAACAACGACTTTCAAACTTTTTATTATGGCAAGCTGCCTATGCCGAATTTTACTTTACCGATGTCTTATGGCCCGAGTTCCGGCGTGACCAGTTCTTAGCGGCAATTGAAGACTATAATCAACGGACCCGTCGTTTTGGCGGAGTCTGACTAAACGAGGACATTTCTTATGAAAACACGAATTATTACAGGAATCTGGGCAGGTGCCATCTTTTTAGGTTTGCTTTATCTAGGAGGACTCCCATTCCTTGCTTTTATGGCAATCTTGACACTCATCGGGTATACCGAACTGGTTAAAATGCGGCAATTGTCGTTCAAGTCGATTCCGGTCCTGTTGTTTGGAGCAGGTACATTACTTCCGTTCATCAGTTTGTACGAACAGGCAAGCGACCAGTTGCTGTCACTGGGACTGACACCGATTGCTTGGGGAATGTTGATTGTCTTGATCGGGTTATTTTGGACAGTATTCTCAAAGAACGTGTTCACTTTTGACGATGTCGCCTTCCTGTTGCTGACTGCTGTGTATGTCGGTGTAGGATTTGCATCGTTTACGTACATTCGTCTGCTTGAGAACGGATTAATCTTTTCTTTACTGATTATTCTGCTGATCTGGTTTACGGATTCGGGTGCTTACTTCGTCGGAAAAAGTCTCGGGAAAACAAAACTGTGGCCGGCAATCAGCCCCAATAAGACGGTTGAAGGGGCACTTGGCGGTGTTGTTCTTGCCATTCTGCTCGGAGTAGTCTTTGAGCTGATTCATCCAACAGTTGGCATGGGAACAGTTGTATTATTGGCACTGATCGTTGCCGTAGTCGGCCAACTTGGGGATTTAGTTCAGTCCGCGTACAAACGTCATTACGGCGTAAAAGATTCCGGAGCATTATTACCCGGACACGGTGGGATTCTTGACCGGTTCGACAGTATGATCATTGTGTTTACCGTTCTGATCGTACTCGGTATATTCGGATAAGGAGGAAAAATGATGAAACAGGTTAGTATCATTGGGGGAACCGGATCGATCGGCACCCAGACGTTAGATGTCATCGCAGCAAATCCGGACCGTTTCCAACTGGTCAGCTTTGCGTTCGGGAAAAACATCGAGGTTGCTTTACCCTGGCTGAATCGTTTACGTCCGGAGCTGGTAGCGGTCTTAGACGAGACTGTAAAAGAGCAATTGGAAGCAGTACTTGACTATTCGCCGACAGTACTTGTCGGGGAGGACGGATTGATTGCTGTTGCGACAGCTGAACAAGCGGATATCGTCATTACAGCCGTCGTCGGTGCAGTAGGTCTTCGACCGACATTGGCCGCAATCGAAGCGGGAAAATCAATTGGATTGGCAAACAAAGAGACATTGGTGACTGCCGGACACCTCGTCATGAAAAAAGCACGCGAAAAAGGTGTCGCGATTCTTCCGGTCGACAGTGAACATGCTGCCATCTTCCAGTGCTTGAATGGTGAACGGCGTCAGGATGTTCGACAAATCATTTTAACTGCATCGGGCGGCAGTTTCCGTGACCAAGCACGGGAACAGTTGGCAAACGTGACGGTGGAACAAGCGCTGAATCATCCGAACTGGTCGATGGGTGCAAAAATCACGATTGACTCGGCGACGATGATGAACAAAGGGTTTGAAGTCATCGAAGCGCACTGGTTATTTGATGTGACGTATGACGAAATTGATGTGGTCCTCCACCGAGAATCCATCATCCACTCGATGGTCGAATTCAATGACGGTGCAGTGATGGCTCAACTCGGAATGCCGGACATGCGTGAACCGATTCAATATGCCCTTACATATCCGTCCCGCCTTGAAATCAAAGGGGGAGAACGGTTAAACTTAAAACAAATCGGACGCCTGAATTTTGCGGAAGCTTCATTTGAACGGTATCCACTGCTTCGTCTTGCGTTTGAGGCAGGACGTGCCGGCGGATCGATGCCTTCCGTGCTCAATGCTGCGAACGAACAAGCTGTCGACCGTTTTTTAAAAGGGGAAATCAGCTTTTTAGAAATTGAAGCGAGCGTCGAGGCGGCTCTTCAAGCACATGAAAACATCGAAGATCCGTCTTTGGACCAGATTTTGGAGTCGGATCGTTGGGCCCGTGCGTTTGTTGCTTCTCTCTCACTCGCTAACTAAGGATGGGATAACAATGACGACCTTTATATCAATCGTATTGATGTTCGGTGTACTTGTTGCCGTACATGAATGGGGTCATCTCGTTATGGCCAAACGGGCAGGAATTCTCTGCCGTGAATTTGCCATCGGATTTGGTCCGAAAATTTTTTCTTTTTTCAAAAATGAGACACTGTATACGGTCCGCCTGTTACCAATCGGCGGATATGTCAAAATGGCTGGTGAAGAACCGGAATTCGTCGAAGTCAAGCCCGGTCAGACAATCGGATTGGGACTTCGTGACGGTGTCGTCGAAACGATGTATCTGGATGCTTCGCGTCCGGAAGCAGATCAAGTCGTCACCGTTGAAAAAATTGACTTGCTGCACAAGTTAGAAGTCATTGCGTTACAAGATGAAGTGTCGACACGTTATCCTGTCTCGAAGACTGCTTTTCTTGTCGAGGGACAAACGAAAACACAGATTGCGCCTTACGATCGGACGTTTGGATCAAAATCCGTGTTCAAGCGTGTCTTAGCCATTGCTGCGGGTCCGGCAATGAACTTCGTCCTCGCGTTTGTCATTCTGTTCGGCTTGGCATTGTATAACGGTTCACCGACTGGGGACAGTGTCATCGGAACGGTTCAAAAAGGTTCTCCGGCCGACAAGGCAGGTCTTGTCGAAGGAGACCGGATCGTTTCCGTCAATGGGACAGAAACGGATAAATGGACGGATTTACGGGCAGGTTTCCAAGATCAGGCCGGAAAAAAGACGACGGTCGTCTATGAACGAGACGGTCAGGAACAAACGACGTCCATCACACCGAAAGTCCAACAGCAAGGTGATCAAAAAGTCGGAATCATCGGTGTGACGAATGAAACAGAAAAATCATTCGGAACTGCTTTACAGACAGGGGTTTCTGAAACATGGCGGATGTCGACCTTAATCGTCGGAGCGGTCGGAGATCTCGTAACAGGTGTCGTCGGCGTCGATCAATTATCCGGTCCGGTCGGGATTGTCAAAATGACGGATCAAGTCGCAGACAGCGGATTTTCTATGTTGCTGACGTGGACTGCATTACTTTCAGTCAACTTAGCAGTATTCAACTTGTTACCACTACCTGCTTTAGACGGCGGTCGATTATTATTCCTATTTTTAGAAGCGTTGCGCGGGAAACCTGTCGATCCACAAAAAGAAGGACTCGTCCATTTTGTCGGATTTGCACTGTTGATGCTTTTGATGTTAGTCGTCACATGGAACGATATCCAGAAGTTCTTTTAAATTATTAGTCAAAGGGGTTCACGACTCACATGAAACAATCCAAATTATTTATGCCAACTTTACGTGAAGTACCATCCGATGCAGAAGCCATCAGTCATCAGCTTTTGTTACGGGCAGGGTTCATGCGCCAAAATGCAGCTGGAATCTATTCTTACCTTCCACTGGCAAAACGTGTTCTGTCAAAAATCGAGACGATCATTCGTCAAGAAATGGAGGGCGCTGGTGCGCAGGAATTGTTGATGCCAGCCATTCAACCGGCAGAACTATGGGAAGAAACCGGACGCTGGGATATTTACGGTCCTGAACTGATGCGTTTGACTGACCGTCACGATCGACGGTTTGCGCTGGGTGCGACACATGAAGAGTTGATTACGTCCATCGTCCGTGATGAGCTGAACTCCTATAAAAAATTACCGGTCAACTTGTTCCAGATTCAAATGAAGTACCGGGATGAGCGCCGTCCACGGTTCGGATTACTCCGTGGCCGTGAGTTCATCATGAAAGATGCGTATTCATTCCATTCAACGCAAGAGAGTTTGGAAGAAGAGTATCAAAACATGTTTGACGCCTATACAAAAATCTTCACGCGTGTCGGGCTTGAATTCCGTCCGGTCGTTGCAGATTCCGGTGCAATCGGTGGAAGTGGCACACATGAGTTCCATGCGTTAGCTGCAATCGGAGAAGATACGATTGTCTACTCCGATCAGTCGGATTATGCCGCGAACTTGGAAATGGCAGAATCAGTCGATCAGTATACGAAACAGGATAAAACACCGGAAGCGCTCGCAGAAGTCCACACAGAAGACGCCAAAACAATTGAAGCAGTCAGTGCAGTGCTTGGATTACCGGAACAGGAGTCCATTAAGACCGTTGTCTTCAAGACAGAACAGGGTCTCGTGATGGCACTTGTTCGCGGTGATCATGAAGTCAACGACATTAAGCTGAAAAACTATCTCGGAGCACTCGATATCATGATGGCGACGGATGAAGAAATCGAACAGGCCCTCCATTCGACGCCGGGCACGCTCGGACCGATTGGAGCCGACATGAAGATTGTAGCGGATTATGCAGTTCGGGCATTGACGAATTCGGTTTGCGGCGCAAACAAGTCGGAAACACATTACGTGCATGTCGATCCAAGCCGTGATTTTGAAGCGGAGTATACGGATTTACGATTCGTCGAAGAAGGGGACGTGTCGCCAGACGGACAAGGGCACGTGAAGTTCGCCCGCGGAATCGAAGTCGGACAAGTCTTTAAACTCGGAACTCGTTATTCAGAAGGCATGAATGCGACCTTCCTCGATGAAGGCGGAAAAGCCCAACCGTTGATCATGGGTTGCTACGGAATCGGCGTTTCGCGAACGATGTCTGCCGTCGTCGAACAACATTACGACGAGCGGGGAATCATCTGGCCGAAAGCGATCGCACCATTTGATGTTCATTTGATTGCCGTTAACGGTAAAAATGCAGAACAGTTGGAAGTGGCAGAAACGGTTTACCGTGAACTGACGGCTGCCGGATTCTCGGTCCTCTTTGATGATCGTAAAGAACGCGCCGGTGTCAAATTTGCCGACGCAGACTTGATCGGACTGCCTGTCCGAATCAATGTTGGTAAAAAAGCACCGGACGGTATCGTGGAACTGAAAGCACGACGCGGTGGTGAAGCAGAGGAAATTCAACAAGCAGATCTTCTTGAAGCTGTTCGTTCGCTTTATGAAGGTTTACAATAAGTAATGGGAACGGTCACTTTTCGTAAAGTGACTGTTTTCTTGTCTCACACCCATTCGCCCCTTGGGCAATCTGCAAGAGGAGGAGGAGTGGCTGTCATGGTGTGAAGCAACAACGACAGCACAAATGCGAGTGGATACACAACAACGCATGGCGCTCTTGATGAGCGATTTAGAATTACCGACCGGCATCGTCGAAGAGTTTTTTACAGATGCTTCCCTTGAAAAATTACGGGTCCAAAAAGCAACTGCAACGTGGACTTTCCATATTCGGTTGACACAAATTTTACCTCAGAACGTCTATCAAATGTTTAACAGTCGGTTGAAGAGCCGTTATCAACAGTTTGCAGAGGTCAAACTGCTGCTTGAATCCGAGCAACGTCCCGATGCCAAACTGTTTATTGATTATTGGCCGTATATCGTCGAAGACCTGGCCGATGCTTCGTCAGCGATGCGGAGTCACCTGAGTCGGGTTCTACCAGAATACCGGGACAATAAATTGTTTATTCCAGTCCGCAGTGAACCGGAAGCCGGATTTTTGAAAAACGATCTGTGCAGTGAAATGCAATTGTTATACGGGGCATATGGTTTCCCGAAATTCGTGTGTGAACCGGTCGTCCAGATGGACCAGACCGAGCAGGAAGAGTTGCGGAACCAGGTGAAGCAGGAAGATATTGATGAAGCAAAACGGATGCTTGAACTGCAATTCAAACGGGAACAATCCCGTGACGATGATGAAGGTCCGATTGATATCCGGATTGGAAAACCGATTCAGGACGAAGTCGTACCGATCAAGACGATTCAAGATGAAGAGCGCCGGATTGCCATCCGCGGACTTGTTTTTGCGGCGGAAAGCCGTGAACTCCGCAGCGGGAAAACAATTTTTACCTTTAAACTGACCGACTATACGGATTCACTTGTCGTCAAAATGTTTGCCCGGGACGAGACGGATGTCAAAATCTTGTCGGCGATCAAAAAAGGCATGTGGATTCAAGTGGCGGGTCGTGTCGAGTTTGATACGTTCTTACGTGACTTATGTATGATGATTGCCCAATTGTCCGAAGTCAAAATGGAATTGCCGGCTGATCCTTGGGCCGGTGAAAAACGGGTCGAGTTGCATGCTCATTCCCAAATGAGTCAGATGGATGCCGTCATGAACGTGACGAAGTACGTCGAACGGGCGGCTGCCTGGGGACATCCGGCAGTTGCCATCACGGATCATGCCGGTGCTCAGAGTTTTCCGGACGCGTATTATGCCGGAAAGAAAAATGATATCAAGATTTTATACGGAATTGAAGCGAACGTCGTCAACGACGGGGTACAAGTCGCTTATCATCCGGTGGATCAAGAATTAGAAAAAGCAACATTCGTCGTCTTTGACGTTGAGACGACCGGATTGTCTGCCATGTATAACAAAATCATCGAGCTCGCTGCCGTCAAGATTTATGATGGTGACGTCATTGACAAGTTTGAAGCTTTTGCTGATCCGAAACATTTATTGTCGGCGACGACGATTGACTTAACGGGAATTACCGATGAAATGGTCCGCGGAAAACCGGATCCGGAACAAGTCGTCAAGGAATTCATGGACTGGGCCGGCGACTCGATTCTCGTTGCCCATAATGCGTCCTTTGATATCGGCTTCTTGAATGCGACACTGCGGTCCGGTAACCATGAAGAATCCACGTTACCGGTCATCGATACGCTGGAACTGGCACGTGTCTTGATGCCGAGTCTCAAGAATCACCGGCTGAATACGCTCGCGAAACGCTTTGACATCGAATTGACCCAGCATCACCGGGCGATTTACGATGCGGAAGCAACCGGCTACTTGATGCTCAAACTGCTACAGATGGCAGATGAGATGTTTAATATGAAAACGCACCTTTCGCTGAACCGGGAAATGGGGAAAGACATCTCGCGGGCTCGTCCGTATCATGCGACGGTCTATGCGAAAAACCGGACCGGGCTCAAAAATCTGTATCAATTGATTTCGCTTGCGCATACGAAGCACGTTCACCGGGTCGTCCGGACGCCGCGTTCGCAACTGGTTGCACACCGGGACGGATTAATTATCGGTTCCGCTTGTGATAACGGGGAAGTGTTTGATGCTGCCCTTAACAAGTCGGACGAAGATTTAGCGAAGGTCATGCGTTTTTATGATTTTATCGAAATTCAGCCGCCGGCGATGTACGGTCATTTGATTGAACGGGAAATCGTTCAAAATGAACTGGAGCTACGGGAACTGATTAAAAAAGTTATCCGCGTGGCGGAAGAAAATGATATCTTGCCGGTTGCGACAGGAAACGTCCATTATCTCGACAGACATGACGCAACATACCGGGAAGTCTTGATTCGGACCCAAGGTGGCGCCAATATGCTTAATATGCGAAAACAACTGCCGCCGGCTCATTTCCGAACGACGCAGGAAATGATGAGCGACTTTAAGTTTTTAGGACCGGATGTATCGGAACGACTCGTCATTACAAACAGTCAGCAAGTCGCCGACTGGTTTGAAAATATCGATATCATCCCAAAAGATCTGTTCACTCCGAAAATCGAAGGGGCCGATGAAGAAGTCCGCTCACTGTCGTATGATATGGCGCATCAGATTTACGGTGATGTGTTGCCGGAAATCGTCGAGGCCCGATTGGAAAAAGAACTCAAGTCGATTATCGGACATGGATTTGCCGTCATCTATCTGATTTCGCACAAACTTGTCAAGAAATCACTTGATGACGGATACCTTGTCGGTTCGCGGGGGTCAGTCGGGTCAAGTCTTGTCGCGACGATGACGGAGATTACGGAAGTCAACCCGTTGCCGCCGCATTATGTCTGTCCGAATTGTAAGGAATCGGAATTCTTTGATGACGGATCGGTTGGTTCCGGATTCGACTTACCGGATAAAACGTGTAAGACGTGTGATGTGCCGTTAATTAAAGACGGGCATGACATTCCGTTTGAGACCTTCCTCGGATTCAAAGGGGATAAAGTCCCGGATATCGATTTGAACTTCAGCGGAGAATACCAGCCGAAAGCCCACGCCTATACAAAAGTTTTGTTCGGGGATGATTATGTTTACCGTGCAGGAACGATTGGTACAATTGCTGAGAAAACGGCATATGGGTATGTCAAAGGTTATCAGTCGGAAAATGACCTCAATTACCGGAATGCCGAAGTCGACCGGCTCGTCAGCGGAGTGACCGGTGTCAAACGGACGACCGGACAGCACCCAGGGGGAATCATCGTTGTTCCGGACTATATGGACATTTATGATATCAGTCCGATCCAGTTCCCGGCGGATGATATGGGATCCGAGTGGAAGACAACTCACTTTGACTTCCATTCGATTCACGATAACCTGTTGAAACTCGATATTCTCGGACATGATGATCCGACGATGATCCGGATGCTACAGGATTTATCGGGACGTGATCCGAAAACGATTCCGGTCGACGATGCCGAAGTCATGAAGATCTTCAGTTCGACAGAATCAATCGGCGTGACGCCGGAACAGATCGATTCGAAAACCGGAACACTCGGAATTCCCGAGTTCGGAACTAAATTCGTCCGGCAGATGCTCGAAGAAACAAAACCGACGACGTTTTCAGAGCTCGTCCAGATTTCCGGTCTGTCCCACGGAACGGATGTCTGGCTCGGTAATGCCAGTGAACTGATTTATAACGGAACATGTGAACTAAAAGACGTCATCGGGTGCCGGGATGATATCATGGTCTACTTGATTTACGCCGGTCTTGAACCGTCGCTGGCCTTTAAAATCATGGAGTCGGTCCGTAAAGGGAAGGGTCTGTCGATTGAGATGGAAGAAGCGATGATTGAGAACCATGTCCCGCTCTGGTACATCGATTCGTGTAAAAAAATCAAGTACATGTTCCCGAAAGCCCACGCCGCAGCCTATGTATTGATGGCTGTCCGGATTGCCTATTATAAAGTCCATCATCCGATGTACTACTATGCTTCTTACTTCACGGTCCGGGCCGGTGATTTTGATATCGGTGCGATGAATAAAGGGTCGGCCGCGGTCCGGAAAGTGTTGCAGGACATCAAGGACAAAGGATTTGAAGCGACAGCGAAAGACAAAGGACTCTACACCGTCCTTGAAATTGCGCTTGAAATGATCGAACGTGGTTTCACCTTCAGCAAAGTTGATTTGTATAAATCGAGCGCATCCGAATTTCTGATTGACGGAGACGCGTTGCTACCGCCATTTGATGCCGTCACCGGACTCGGGACGAATGCAGCGAAACAGATTGTCGAAGCCCGAAAAGGTGGCGAGTTCTTATCGAAAGAGGATCTTCAAAAACGGGCGAAGTTATCCAAATCGATCATCGAAACACTCGATAATCTCGGGTGCCTCGAAGGTCTTCCGGATGAGAACCAGCTCTCGTTATTTGACCTCTAAAGCCTTGTGAATGCTTGCTTAAGACGGTGCATTATGCTA
The DNA here is from genome assembly GCF_018618775.1 of Exiguobacterium sp. s138. Lineage (NCBI taxonomy): Bacteria > Bacillati > Bacillota > Bacilli > Caryophanales > Exiguobacterium > Exiguobacterium sp. s138. Next base: position 208,170 of record NZ_JACSMW010000002.1, read on the forward strand.
TATTGAGTAAGGAAATGTTTTTTATACTACGACTTGGAAGGAGTAGGGGGACCTGCTCCTTTCTTGTTGGTTTTTTGAAGGAGGATGAAGATGACGAACGTAACTGAGAAGGTCGAACAACTCGCAAAACCGATCGTAGAACGTGAGGGGATGGAGCTTGTCGACGTCGAATTCGTCAAAGAGGGGGCGGATTGGTTCCTACGTGTCTCCATCGATAAAGACGGTGGCGTTGACCTGGAAGACTGTGTCAACATCAATGAAAAGTTGTCGGAAGCATTGAACCAGGATGATCCGATCGACGAACCCTACTATTTAGATGTTGCGAGTCCAGGTGCCGAACGACCACTCAAAAAAACTGAGGATTTCGAGAAGGCAATCGGGAAACATGTCTATATCAAAACCCATGACCCGGTTAAAGACGCAACAGAATTCGAAGGCACATTACTGACTTATTCTGAAGAAATGCTGGAACTCGAAGTCCGTGTGAAGACACGTAAATTGAAAATTGAAATACCGGTGAACAAGATCGCGATGGCGCGGCTTGCGGTAGTGTTCTAAGGAAAGGAAGAGAACGATGGGACCACAGTTACTTGAAGCAATCGAACAAATCGCTAAAGAAAAAGAGATTGATAAGAATATCATCATCGATGCGCTCGAACAGGCATTGATTTCCGCTTACCGTCGCAACTTTGGAAAAGAGTCGGAGGCAGTAAAAGTCGAGTTTGATCAACAGACAGGAGATATCCGTGTCTTCGCCTTGAAAGAGGTCGTTGAACGCTTGACGCAGCCGGAAGAACAGCTTTCACTCGAGGAAGCACACGAAATCGATCCGACGTATGAACTCGGTGATTTCCACAAAGTTGAAGTGACACCAGGTGATTTTGGACGTGTTGCAGCACAAACGGCCAAACAAATCGTCACACAAAAGATGCGCGAAGCAGAACGGGAACGCATTTACAATCATTTCGCCGACCGGGAAGATGAAATCATGACGGGGATGGTCGAACGTCAAGATGCGCGTAATCTATACGTTAACCTCGAAGGTATTGAAGCGGTCTTGACGACACACGAACAGATGCCGAATGAACGTTTTGGAATTCGGGAATACATCAAAGTATACGTGACGAAAGTCGATCCGATGGTCAAAGGATCAGGCGCATCGATTCTCGTATCGCGGACGCACCCGGGCTTATTAAAACGACTGTTTGAAATCGAAGTACCGGAAATCGCGAGCGGCGAAGTCGAAGTGAAGTCGGTGGCACGTGAAGCCGGCGACCGTTCGAAAATTGCCGTTGCTTCTGACGAAATCGATCCTGTCGGCGCATGTGTAGGTCAAAAAGGCGCACGTGTTCAACGCATCGTCAACGAATTGAACGGTGAAAAGATTGATATCGTCCGTTATTCAGATGATCCGAAAGAATACGTTGCCAATGCTTTAAGCCCGGCACAAGTTGTTGCTGTATACGTCAACGAACCGGCTAAAGCAACAATCGTCGTCGTCCCTGACTTCCAATTGTCACTCGCAATCGGAAAACGCGGTCAAAATGCCCGTCTGGCTGCCAAGTTGACAGGATGGAAAATCGACATCAAGAGCGAATCAGAAGCAGAATCGATGGAATTGAAGGATGTCTTCATGAAAGTCGAACCTGCGACAGCAGAAGCAGTTGACGTGGAAACGGTCCAAGTCGAAGGCGAGGAATAATTCGTGCAAAAAAAGGTACCATTACGCAAATGTGTCATCACACAAGAAATGCGTCCTAAAAAAGAGTTAATTCGGGTCGTCCGGACACCTGACAGTGAGGTTGTCGTCGATCTTAATGGTAAAATGAATGGGCGAGGCGCCTATTTGACGAAAGATGCAACTGTCATTGCGACAGCCAAAAAGAAGCGCACACTCGATCATCATCTGAAAGTCAAGACAACAGATGAGTTATATGATCAATTGCTTGCGATCGCGGGAGGTACACATGAGTAAATGGGAATCGCTCCTTGGTCTCGCGAACCGAGCGCGGAAAGTGACGACTGGAGAAGAACTCGTACTGAAAGAAGTACGGGGAGGACAAGCCAAACTCGTCCTCTTAGCAGCAGATGCGGGGGCTGCCACGCGTAAGAAAGTGACGGATAAATGTACAAGTTATCGTGTTCCGTACATCGAAGTCGGAGATCGAAACATTCTTGGACATGCACTTGGGAAAGATGCGCGTGTAGTCGTATCAGTCAACGAAGCCGGATTTGCGAAAAAGCTAACAGAACTCCTCTCGAACGATTAACTGGAGGTGGATCTTTTGGGTAAACGTGTATACGAATTCGCGAAAGAACAGAATGTAACGAGTAAGCAGGTCATCGCCCAGCTCGAAAAACTGGAAAAACCGGTCAAGAATCACATGGCGGTTTTAGATGAACAGACAGTACAGCAACTCGACAAAGTATTTAATCCCGAGAAACATCGGGTCCAAAAAACGGAGGCTCCAAAACAAGTGAAATCAGACAATAAACCGAACAGACCAGGAACAACTAACAAACCAGCAGGGAACCAATCACGCAATTCAAAAGGCGGACGTCCAGAATTCGGAAACCGTAATAACCGCGGTGGAAAACGTCGTCCCCAGAAGAAAGTAGAACCACGTAAATTGGAAGTAGCAGATCCAAATTCAAAATCAAGCCAACGAAAAGCAGCACGTCGGGCGCAAGAAGAAGCAATGGCGAACGTCGTTCAATATGCAGACAACTTAACAGTCGGCGAATTGGCTGAAAAAATGGATAAAAAACCAAACGAACTCATCATGAAATTGATGGGAATGGGCGTTATGGCGACCATTAACCAAGATCTCGATGATGAGACAGTTGAATTGCTTGCTTCTGACTTCGGATTTGAAGTCGAGAAAACGGTTCAAGTCGATGAAACAGACTTCGATGCATACGAATTGAATCTCGATAACTACGAATTGTCAGAACGTCCACCGGTCGTTACGATCATGGGACACGTCGACCACGGTAAAACGACATTGCTGGACTCGATCCGAAACACGAAAGTCACAGCAGGCGAAGCCGGCGGAATCACACAGCACATCGGGGCTTACCAAGTTGAAATCGAAGGGAAAAAAATCACATTCCTCGATACACCAGGTCACGCCGCGTTTACAACGATGCGGGCACGTGGAGCAGATGTCACAGACATCGCAATCATCGTCGTCGCAGCGGATGACGGTGTCATGCCGCAAACGGAAGAAGCCATCAGCCATGCGAAGGCAGCCGGTGTTCCAATCATCGTTGCAGTCAACAAGATGGATAAAGAAGGCGCTAACCCGGACCGTGTCAAACAAGAATTGACGGAATTCGAACTCGTTGCCGAGGACTGGGGCGGCGACACGATCTTCGTACCGGTTTCAGCACTTAAGGGAGACGGAATCGACGAGTTACTCGAAATGATTCTGCTTGTTTCGGAAGTCCAAGAATACAAATCAACACCGGATATGCACGGACGCGGAACAGTCATCGAAGCGAAACTCGACAAAGGACGCGGACCAGTCGCGACATTGCTTGTCCAACACGGAACACTTCGTGTCGGCGATCCAATCGTTGTCGGTCATACGTTCGGTCGTATCCGGGCCATGGTCAACGATATCGGTCGTCGTGTCAAAGAAGTCGGTCCATCGACACCAATCGAAATCACAGGATTAAACGACGTGCCAAAAGCCGGCGATCAATTCTTTGCGTTTGAAGATGAGAAAAAAGCCCGTCAAATCGGGGAAGCACGTTACCAACGCGAAATCGAGGCACAACGCCGCGATTCAGCGAAAGTCAGCTTAGAAGATCTCTTCGACCGGATCAAAGAAGGCGAAGTCAAAGATCTTAACATCATCATCAAAGGTGACGTTCAAGGTTCTGTCGAAGCACTTGCCGGTTCACTCAAGAAAATCGATGTCGAAGGCGCGAAAATCAACATCGTCCACTCAGGTGTTGGTGCGATTACAGAAGGTGACGTCATCTTGGCTTCAGCAGCCAACGCGATCATCATCGGCTTTAACGTCCGTCCGGATGGTAACGCTAAATCGATGGCAGACCAAGAGAAGGTTGAGATTCGCCTTCACAAAATCATCTACAATGCCATCGAAGAAATCGAACAAGCGATGAAAGGTCTTCTTGATCCTGAATTCGTTGAGAAAATTATCGGTCAAGCTGAAGTTCGTGACGTCATCAAAGTCTCGAAAGTCGGAACGATCGCAGGTGGTTATGTCACAGAAGGTAAGTTAACACGTGCTGCAGGTGTTCGTGTCGTCCGTGACAGCATCGTTATTTACGAAGGAAAACTCGATACGTTGCGCCGCTTCAAAGACGACGTTAAAGAAGTCGCAGCCGGTTACGAGTGTGGAATTAAGATTGAACGGTACGACGACATCAAAGTCGACGATGTCATCGAAGCGTTCATCATGGAAGAAGTAAAACGTAAGTAACAGAACGGATCAGAATCCGAACTGGAGGGATATAGAATGAGCGTACGTTCCAATCGTGTAGCAGAACAGGTGCGTAAAGAAATTACGCAAATGTTGATCAAAGATGTGAACGATCCGCGTGTCAAGGCGGTTACGGTAACTGGTGTTGAAGTCACAGGCGACTTACAACAAGCAACGATCTTTTATTCGGTGCTCGGTGATGAAACAGTGCGCGAAGAAGCGCGCGTTGGTCTTGAAAAGTCAAAAGGGTTCATGCGCAAAGAAATCGGATCACGCATCCGTTTACGCAAGACACCTGAATTGCTGTTTGAGATCGATACATCTGTCGAGTATGGATCACGGATTGATGAGTTGCTCCGGAACTTGAACAAGGATTAACAAGACGAGGGCAACCACAGGTGTGGTTGCCCTTTTTTAGGAGGGAAAAAGATGGAACCCATAGGAGTATTACCGCTGGACAAACCGGCAGGCATGACCAGTCACGACTGTGTCTTTCGACTGCGCCGGCTCTTTCAGACAAAAAAAGTCGGGCATACCGGAACACTTGACCCGGAAGTGACAGGTGTCTTACCGATCTGTCTCGGACGTGCTACAAAACTTGCACGTTTCATTACAGACGAAGGAAAGAGATATGTGGCAGAAGTGACAATCGGATATGCGACGACGACCGAAGACGCCCACGGTGAAACCGTCCGCGAAACACCGGTCACGCCCGCGTCAATTACGGAGCAACAAGTAGATGAAATTCTACAGCAATTGACCGGACAGATTGAACAGACTCCACCATATTATTCGGCGGTCAAAGTGAACGGGAAAAAATTGTATGAATATGCCCGTAAAGGCATCGAAGTGGAACGTCCGACCCGAACAGTTCAAATTGATACGTTGGAACGGACATCCGGGCTGACCTTTGCAGACGGACTCTGCCGGTTTCAAATCGAGATTACTTGCGGAAAAGGAACCTATATTCGGACGCTTGCCGTTGAAATCGGTGAACGGTTGGGTTATGCGGCTCATATGAGTGAGTTGCGCCGGACGAGTTCAGGAATGATGTCTGAAACAGAAGCAGTGACGCTAGCTACGCTTGAAGCCTGTGAGACTGTCGAAGAGCGGATGCAGTACGTCTTACCGATTGAACAAGTCATTCAAAAGTGGCCGCGGTTGACTGTAAATGCCGAGACGGCGGCTCGTGTATTGAATGGGGCAAAATTACCAGGCATTCCGGTCGAATTTGAACGATTTACTGTCTATAATGAAGAGGGCATTCCTTTAGCGATCTACCGGCTTGATTCCGAGATCAATATGGGACGCGTTGAAGTCATGTTACAAATCGATTAGGATCGGAGCGATCAGGAATGGACATCATTCACTTAACATACCCAGAACAACCAACAGAAGATCCGGCGGTCATCGCACTCGGATTTTTTGACGGTGTTCATCTTGGACACCAACGTGTTTTACAAACCGCAATTGAAAAAAGCCGTGAGCTCAATCTGCCAGTAGCAGTGATGACGTTTGATCCTCATCCGAAACAAGTTCTTGGCAACGGGACGGAACAGATTCTCTACATTACGCCACTTGACCGGAAACTCGAAAAAATGGCACAACTCGGCATTGACCGGGTATATGTCATCGAATTTACAGTCGCTTTTTCCGAACTGTCTCCGCAAGATTTCGTCGATCATTATTTAATTGCTGCCGGAGCACGCCACATTGTGGCCGGATTTGATTATTCGTATGGACGGTTCGGGGCAGGCAAGATGGCGACGCTTGATTTCCACAGCCGTGGACGATTTGATCATACGACGGTTTCCGAACATCAGGCAGACGATGAAAAGGTCAGTTCGACACGGATTCGTCGTTTGCTTGCGGATGGAGCGGTCGCGGAAGCAGCTCTGTTATTAGGGGAACCGTATCAAACGAAAGGGATTGTCATTCACGGTGACGCCCGAGGTCGGCAGATTGGTTTTCCGACGGCCAACATCCGTCCGGAATTTGCCTATGTCATTCCGAAACTTGGGGTCTATGCGACGTTCGTCCATCTTGAAGACGGGCGCAAGTTTCCGGCGATGACGAATATCGGACGGAGACCGACGTTTTATGAGACGGGAGAAGTCAGCATCGAAACCCACTTGCTTGCCTTTGACGAGGATTTATATGGACAAGAACTGAAACTCGAGTGGATGGCATACTTACGCGATGAACGTGCGTTTGACGGGATTGAAAGCTTAAAAACACAGCTTGCCCAAGATAAAATTCATGCGATGCAAGCATTAACGGTTTGACAGACGATGACGGGTTCGTTATGATGAGTCAGTACGAATACGTACAGCCGGTTGGCTTGGCATCAGGTCTCACCATCCGATGCTCGGCAATACGGTCATTCAAAAGATGGAGGTGGAGTGACAATGGCACTCACTAAAGAACGTAAAAACGAAATTATCGAAGCTTATGCTACGAAACAAGGCGATACTGGTTCGCCGGAAGTACAAGTTGCTGTTTTAACTGAACAGATCACAACTTTAAACGATCACTTACGTACACACAAAAAGGATCACCACTCACGTCGTGGTCTCTTGAAAATGGTTGGTCGTCGCCGTAACTTGCTCACATACCTTCGTAACAAGGATGTTTCACGTTACCGTTCATTGATCGAGCGTCTTGGTCTTCGTCGCTAATCCGAACAGACCAACAAGGAAGCAGGAGCATCGTCTCCTGCTTCTTTTTTTTGCCGATTCATGGACATTTGGCGCAAGAACATCCATAATTAGATTTGAATGAAAAAACGGATAGAAGTGAGAGGGGATTTGTGCATGTCACAAACAAAGCAGACGTTTTCGACCGAACTCGGTGGACGTCCATTAACAATTGAAATCGGTCAACTGGCCAAACAAGCAAACGGAGCAGCATTGATCCGTTACGGTGAGACAGCAGTCCTTGCGACGGTCGTCGCATCCAAACAACCAAAAGACTTAGATTTCTTCCCATTAACTGTGAACTATGAAGAAAAACTATATGCAGCAGGTAAGATTCCAGGTGGTTTCCTAAAACGTGAAGGACGTCCGGGTGAAAATGCGATTTTGACATCACGTTTGATTGACCGTCCGATCCGTCCGTTGTTCCCAGACGGTTTCCGTCATGATATCCAAGTCGCAACGACAGTTTTGTCTTCTGACGAAGATAATTCACCGGAAGTGGCAGCAATGATTGGGGCATCGATTGCTTTGTCGATTTCAGACATTCCATTTGACGGTCCGATTGCCGGCGTGACGATTGGTCGTGTGAACGGTGAGTTCATCATCAATCCGACGATGAGTCAAGCATCTGAAAGTGATATCGACCTTCAAGTTGCCGGAACGAAACATGCGGTCAACATGGTAGAAGCCGGAGCAAAAGAAGTTTCGGAACAAGCAATGCTTGAAGCGATTCTCCTCGGACATGACGTCATTAAGGAATTGATTGCGTTCCAAGAAGAAATCGTCGCAGCAGTCGGACAAGAAAAGTTCGCTTACACGGTTGCTTCGTTTGACGAAACACTCGTCAACCGCTTGAAAGCAGAGGCGCTTGCAGAAGTCACGACAGCCGTTCAAGTCGAAGAAAAACAAGCACGTGATCTTGCTATCAATGAAGTCATTTCGAAATATATCGATCAGTACGCAGCGGATGACTCAATTACGGAAGCTCAATTAGCTGAAGTATCCGGTGTCTTAAATAAATTCGTTAAGACAGAAGTCCGCCGCTTGATCACAGAAGATAAAGTCCGTCCAGATGGTCGTGGTCTTGCTGAAATCCGTCCGCTTGATTCGGAAATCGGACTGTTGCCACGGGCACACGGTTCAGGTCTGTTCACACGCGGTCAAACACAAGTCTTGTCCGTCGCAACGCTTGGTGTTGCTGGAGATGCACAAATCATTGACGGTCTTGGACTTAAAGCAGAGAAACGTTTTATGCACCATTATAACTTCCCGCCGTTCTCTGTCGGGGAAGCTCGTCCGATGCGCGCACCAGGTCGTCGTGAAATTGGTCACGGAGCACTCGGTGAACGTGCCTTGTTACCGGTTCTTCCGTCAGAAACAGATTTCCCGTACACGATTCGTCTCGTTTCGGAAGTCCTCGAATCAAACGGTTCGTCTTCACAGGCGTCAATTTGTGGATCAATTCTTGCGATGATGGATGCGGGTGTGCCGTTGAAAGCACCGGTTGCCGGAATTGCAATGGGCTTGATCAAAGAAGGCGAAAATTACTCAATCTTGACAGATATCCAAGGAATGGAAGATCACCTCGGCGATATGGACTTTAAAGTTGCTGGAACAAAAGATGGTGTGACGGCTTTGCAAATGGATATGAAGATTGGCGGAATCACGCGTCAGATTTTAGAAGAGGCGCTTGAACAAGCACGTCTTGGTCGTTTACACATCCTGGAACACATGAATTCAGTCATTGCTGAACCACGTGTCGAGTTGTCTAAATATGCACCAAAAATCGTCACATTGAAAATCAATCCTGATAAAATCCGTGATGTGATTGGGCCCGGCGGTAAAGTCATCAACGGTATCATCGATGAGACAGGTGTCAAAATCGATATCGATCAAGACGGCACAGTCTTTATCGCGTCAACGGATCAAGACGGTATCAACCGTGCGCGTCAGTTGATTGAAGATATCGTTCGTGAAGTCGTCATCGGAGAAGAATTTGACGGTACGGTTCGCCGCGTCGAAAAATTCGGAGCTTTCGTCGAATTGTTCAAAGGGAAAGATGCCCTCGTGCATATCTCGGAACTGGCGCTTGAACGTGTTGGTCAAACCGAAGATGTCGTCAAATTAGGCGATAAATTGAAAGTACGTGTCACGGAAGTCGATGATAAAGGACGTGTCAATGCGTCGCATAAAGTCCTTCTCGTGGAAGGTATGAGTCCAGAAGATCGTGCCGCATATGATGAAAAGAAAAAAACAGAGCGTGACAGCCGCCCGCCGCGTCGGGATACTGGATCTCGCCCACCACGTGACGGACAACGTCCACCACGTCGTAACTAATGAAAACAAAGGTGGCTCAACGGTGCGAATACGTGCACCGCGGGCCACCTTGTTTCATATTTCAAGGAGGAATGAACGATGGTCGAAAGACTCGTATTAGAGAACGGCGTTCGAATTGTCAGTGAACGGATTGAGAACGCCCGAAGTGTGGCAACCGGAATTTTCATTAAAGCTGGTTCACGGACGGAAACAAAAGAAGAGCATGGAATCAGCCATTTGATTGAACATATGATGTTTAAAGGAACAAAAAAACAATCGGCAAAAGAAATTGCCGTTTATTTTGACCGCTTGGGTGGTAATATTAATGCATTCACGAGTAAAGATCAGACCTGCTATTATGTGAAGACATTGGACGAACATGCCATTACGGCGTTTGATGTTTTGGCAGACATGTTTTTGGAGTCAACCTTTAATGAAGAGGAACTCGAAAAAGAAAAACGTGTCGTGATTGAAGAAATTAAAATGTATGAAGATACACCGGACGACCTTGTACATGAACTGTTAGCCGTTGCGGCTTACGGAGAAGACGTGATGGCACGCCCGATTCTCGGTACAGAGGAGAGCGTCAAACAACTCAGCCGGCAAATGATTGTCGAATACCTGCAAGAAGCCTATGCACCGGAACAAATCGTTATTTCCGTTGCAGGACATGTGACAGATGAACTGATTACACAAATTAAAAATCGATTCGGTTCGTTGCAGTCAAGTGGCAAGATCCGACAAATTACTGAACCTGTCTTAAAAAGTGACGCGTTACGGAAAGAAAAAGACACGGAACAAGTGCATGTCTGTTATAATTTCCGGGCGATTCCGTCTGCTGACGACCGTTTACCGACGCTTGCCTTACTCAATAATGCATTTGGGGCGACGATGTCGAGCCGTCTGTTCCAATCGATTCGTGAAGACCGCGGATTGGCCTATTCCGTTTTTTCGTACTATACGACGTTTGATGATCATGGAACGTTTACGATTTATGTCGGGACATCAAAAGAAACGTTGGAAGAAGTCGAGACGGTTCTTTCGGCGGAAATCAAACAGTTGCTCGAACATGGTCTGACAACGAAAGAGCTGGAAGACGGCATCGAGCAGTTAAAAGGATCATTGATTTTAGGAAATGAGAGTATATCGAGTCACATGAACCGTAATGCCCGGAATGAACTCCATCTTGGCATGCATCCGACATTAGAAGATGTTCTTACGGAAGTGGAGCAGATTACGCCTGCTGACGTTCAGGAAATGATTGCGTATATCTTTAGTGAACCGCCGGCGAAAGCATACATCTTGCCGGAAATCGATGAGGCAGACCTTGAAACCGAGTGAGGCTTACCCTACACTGAAATAGCATGTAATTGAAAAACAAGTTGTTGAGAAAGAAGGAATACCCTTGAATTTAGCTGAACTAATCGAAGTCATTCAGACTCAAAAAACGGAACGTATGGTAGAGGCAGTCGTGACCTCCTTAACAACCGATTCACGTGATGTGAAGCCGGGAACGTTATTTGTCGCCATTAAAGGTTATACAGTGGATGGACACGATTATGCCAAACAGGCCGAAGCACAGGGGGCTGTCGCCATCGTGTCAGAACGGTTGCTCGATGTGACGATTCCTGTCATTCTTGTCCGGAGTACAACCCGAGCGATGGCAGAACTTGCCGGGAAGTTTTATGATTATCCTTCTGAAAAGATGCGGATGATCGGAATCACTGGAACGAACGGAAAAACAACGACGACGACCATCGTACGTGACGTCTTGGCTCAGCTGGGGCGGAAAACGGGAATCATTGGTACCGTTGAAGTCAAAATTGGGGACCGGGTCGTCCCGAGTCGCAACACGACACCTCAAAGTTCGGAATTACAGGCCTTTTTCCATCAGATGCATCAAGAGGGCGTCGAAGACGTCATCATGGAAGTTTCTTCGCATGGATTAGAGCTCGGTCGTGTGACCGGAACGGATTTTGATGTTGCTGGGTTTACGAATTTGACGCACGACCACCTGGATTTCCATAAGACGTTCGAGAACTATGCACGAGCAAAAGGTCTGCTCTTTGCGCAACTCGGACAACGGCTGTCGGATAAGAAAGTAGCAGTCTTGAATGCAGATGATGAGATCAGCCATTTATTTGAGATGATGACGGGTGCCCGCGTACTGACATATGGCATTGAGCAGCCGGCCGACTTACAGGCTAAAAATATTACACAAACCCTTCAGGAAACGACCTTTACGATGGTCTATCAAGAGCAGGCAGTCGAATTGACCGTTCAGTTCATCGGTCGATTCAATGTCTATAATTTACTGCTTGCAACGGGTATCCTGCTGTCAATCGGCTACAGTTTAACTGAGATTTCGAATGCGATCACTCAGATACAGCCGGCAAAAGGCCGGATGCAACGATTGCCGATTGACGGGTACAACATTTATGTGGATTATGCCCATACGCCGGACGGCATTGAACAATGTCTGAAAGCACTGGTCGATGTTCCGAAAGAAAACATTATCTTCTTGATTGGAACAGGCGGTAATCGCGATGTGACGAAACGGCCGATGATGGGTCAACTTGCATCGACGTATGCGGGAACTGTCGTCATCACGACGGACGATCCCCGTTTTGAATCGTATGAGTCGATTACATCCGGTATCGCCTCCGGAATGCTTCACGATCAATTCGTTGAAATCGGAGACCGGGAAGAAGCGGTCCGCTATGCAGCGAGCCTCGCCCGTCCGGATAACATCGTCATCCTGGCAGGAAAAGGGCATGAAAAATATCAAATCATTGGGGATGAGAAAACACCCCTCGACGAAGAAGCACTCGTCAAAGAGATGATACGCCAATTGGAGGAAAAGAAGTGACTTATCAACAACTTGAAATTGAACAGGCTCAGTTTGAACAGTTTGTAAAAACCCATCCTAAAGGAGACCTCTTGCAGTTACCGGCTTGGGGATCCGTCAAGGCAGCGACCGGCTGGACACATGAACGGATTGCGGTCGGGACAGCGAGTGGTCAACTGGTCGGGGTCGCACTGTTATTGTTTAAAAAAGTTCCGAAATTACCGTTTACGTTATGTTATGCTCCGCGCGGATTTGTCGTCGATTATACAGATCAGGCAGCTGTTGCCGCATTACGGGATGCAGCGATCCAAGTCGCGAAAAAGCGAAAAGCAATCACAATTAAACTCGATCCAAACGTTGATCGGACGGAATATCCGAATTTACTTCAAGAAATGAAGGCGTTAGGGTTTAAGCACAACGGATTCGGAGGCGGATTTGATTATGCGCAACCGCGTTTTACGATGGAGACAAGTCTTGAAGGGTCGGAAAAAGAAATCTTTGACCGCTTCCATTCGAAGTTCCGTTACAATGTCCGTTTGGCCGAACGAAAAGGAATCGTGTGTTACGAAGCATCACGGGAAGAGTTGAAAATATTCGCCAACCTGATGGTCGAAACGGGTGAACGCGACGGGTTCTCCATCCGCGGTCTTGATTACTTTGAAAATCTATACGACCATCTTCGTCCAACCGGAGACGCGGCATTGTTTTTGACGAAATTGGATGTCGTCCGGGCGCTTGAAAATACGGAAGCGGCCTTATTACAAGCAGAGAAGGAATTGGTGAAGATTCATCGTCAACTTGAAAAAGAAACGGTCGAGAAAAAAATCAACAGTTTGAATAATCGACTGGAACAAACGACTGCTCAGATTGAAAAAGCAGAGAAGTCGAAAACTGAATTGATGGCGATTGCGGCAAAACACCCGAACGGAGTGATTCTGTCGGGCGGTTTGTTGACGTTAGCCGGTCGACGGTCGTATTACCTGTATGGTGCGTCGTCAAACGAATACCGTGAGTTCATGCCGAACCATTTAATGCAGTGGACCATGATGCGTCATGCAAAAGCGCACGGCGCCCTCTCATACGACTTTGGTGGTGTCAGCGGGTCAACGGATCCGGATGACCACTATGCCGGATTGTATGCCTTTAAGTCCGGTTGGGGCAGTGAAATGATTGAAAAAATCGGAGAGTTTGACTATGTCCTGAACAAGCCGTTGTATCTGTTGCTTGAAACAGGATTACCGATTCTTCAAAAAATCCGGAAGAAGTTACGCCGCTAATGAAGCGGGGAACAATCTTCATTTGGATTTTGTTCCTGCTGGTCATGTTTGCCATCGGCTCCTTTCTGGCAGCGTCGACTAATCGCATGCCAAGCATTTTAATCGATCAGCCGGAGCTGGGACTGGAGAGTTGTCCCCGCGACCGCGCTGGTGAGAACCGTCTCATCAACGACAGTTCGGATCAGTTAAAGCAACTTCATCCGGCAGTCCGTGCAGGTGCCAAGGATTTGATTCGTCTCAGTCATTCCTGCTACAACATCGACATCCGGATCACCCAAGGATACCGGACGAAAAAACAGCAGGACGCATTGTATGAACAAGGACGCTCGCAAGCCGGAGAAGTCGTGACGAACGCCCGGGGCGGGGAATCGATGCATAACTATGGTTTAGCGATTGACTTCGTTCAAATGATAGACGGGGACATTTCTTACGATTTAGAGTATGACGGAAATCAATCCGGTAAAAGTGACTGGCGTGAGGTCGTTGCTGTCGGAAAGGCGCTTGGCTTTGAATGGGGAGGGGATTGGAAACGTTTTGTTGACTATCCGCACTTCGAGATGACATTCGGCTATTCCTTGAATGAACTTCAAGCAGGTGAAAAACCGGGCAGGCAGGAAAAAGCGAACCGAACAGAAGAAATCGAGAAGCTGTTGAATCCGTAAAACGAACATCGTGTGGACCGAAAGAAGGTCCGCGCGATGTTTTTTTTCGTTTTCACCATCCCTGTTGTTGGCAGAATGGCAAAGTTCGGCTAGAATAGTGATAGTGATAAGTGGACGGCTCACGAAAAGTGAATACAAATAGGAGGTCATATCGTGTCAAAGAAAAAGACGGAAAAGGTAAGCGTCTTTGCTCTTGGTGGCGCCGGTGAAATCGGTAAGAACATGTACGTCGTCGAACTCGACGAGGACATCTTCGTAATCGATGCCGGATTAATGTTCCCAGGAGATGAGATGCTTGGAATTGATAAAGTCATTCCAGACATTAGTTATTTAAAAGAAAACAAAGAGCGGATCCAAGGGATTTTCATCACGCATGGACACGAGGACCATATTGGTGCCCTCAGTTATGTCTTACGGGACTTAAAAGTGCCGGTGTATGGAACACGCTTAACACTGGGTTTAATTGAAATTAAATTAAAAGAAGCCGGTTTATTGAAAAAGGCAGATCTTCGTCCAATTGATGCCAAGACGAAATTAACCGTAGCAGGTCATTTCATTACATTTTTCCGTGTCAATCACTCGATTCCGGATGCAGTCGGGGTATGTATCCAAACATCGCAAGGGGCAATCGTACACACGGGAGATTTTAAATTTGATTACACACCGGTTGATGGAAAACAAGCTGATTTCGGAAAAATTGCCGCAATTGGTCAGCGGGGAGTCCTTTGTCTCTTATCAGACTCAACTAACGCTGAACGTCCCGGAATGTCCGGATCGGAATCAACGGTCGGGTCGGAACTCAACGACGTCATCTACGAGGCACCGGGTCGCGTGATCGTTGCGTCATTCGCATCAAACGTCCATCGTCTGCAACAAGTCTTTGCAGCGGCAGAAGCGAACAACCGTAAAGTGGCCGTTGTCGGTCGCAGTATGGTCAATATCGTCGAAGTGGCACAACGCCTGAACTACTTGCGTTTCAAACAAAAGACGTTGGTCGAACTGTCGGATATCAATCGACTCGATGACAATCAAGTCGTGATTTTAACAACGGGCTCGCAAGGCGAACCGATGGCAGCACTCACACGCATGGCACGGAATGCACACAAGCAGGTCAACATCCGTTTAAATGATACAGTCGTCGTCGCGGCGTCTCCGATTCCCGGAAACGAAAAATCCGTTTCGAAAACGATTGATTTGTTGTTCCGCGCCGGTGCAAACGTCATCTATAACCAGCGGAAAGTGCATGTATCCGGTCACGGACATGCCGAAGATTTGAAGTTGATGCTGAACTTGATCAAACCAAAATTCTTCGTCCCGATCCACGGGGAATTCCGGATGCAGAAGGCACACAGCCGTTTAGCACAAACAGTTGGTGTCAATGCAAATAACATCTTCATCATTGAAAATGGGGATGTCGTCGAGTTCGAGAAACGTAAAGCCCGGATGTCACGTAAAGTGAATGCCGGAAACGTCTTGATTGACGGAATCGGTGTCGGTGATGTCGGAAACATCGTGTTACGCGATCGTCGTCTTCTGTCGCAAGACGGTGTCGTCCTTTGTGTCATCACGATCAGCCGTAAAAACAAAACGATCGTCTCCGGACCAGAAATCATTTCACGTGGATTCGTCTACATGCGTGAATCAGAAGATATGATCAACGAAGCGAACCGGATTGTTGCCAAGCAACTGCAAGGTAAATTAACAGGTGAGCTTGACTGGACGGAAATGAAGTCATTGATTCGTGACAAGTTAAGTTCGTATCTTTATGAACAAACGAAACGTCGTCCGATGATTTTACCGATCATCATGGAAATCTAACAAAAAGGAGCGACTCAGGGAGGCCGATGGATGGTCAGCTGAGTCGTTTTTTTATCAGGAGGTCAGAAAAAGATGGCAACGACAAAAAAAGGACCGGTCCGGAAAACCCCGCCGCGAAAACGTACACCGGCTAAAAAACGGCCACCAGCGAAAAAGCAACGTCAGCCGATTCAATACCGTACATATGCAGCCATCATTGCGGTCTTATCGCTGCTTTCGTATGTATTGGCACTTGGACAGTTTGGACGTGTCGGAGAAGTACTGGCCGAGTTTGCGAAAGATCAGGTCGGACAGTTTGGTTCACTCCTGTACGGATTGATTGGCGGACTGCTGTTGCTGATTTTGTCGAATCAACCACGGTTAAACAAATGGGCCTGGTCGTTTTTGATTCTCGGCGGATTAATCTGGATTGACTTGCTGCTTGGTCAACCGCGCGGAGCCATGAATGCGTGGTTGTATCAAGGTTCGTCCTATTATATTTCGAGTTTTGGCGCATTCATGATCGGTTTATTTCTGATTGTGGCAGGGATTCATTTGCTGCAACCGACGTTTTTCAGTGAACTGGCTTTAGGAATCAGAGAACGGATTCAAGAATTCCAGCAACGTGAACGGCAGACTGTCGTCAAAGAACGTCCTGAGAAAAAGAAACCAGACCGGTCAGAAGCGGTGGTGCAACCGGTCAATGATAAGAAGACACTGAAAAGACAGGCCATTGAAGAAATTGTGGCGGAAGAAGCTCCTGTCAATCTTCAGGACGTCCCGATTATCGGCTTTGCAGATCATGTCGAACCACAGGCAAAAGAGACACAAGGACCATTGACGATGACGGAGACGCCGGACGGCTATCAGTTGCCGTCGCTTGATTTACTGGCAGAACCTGTCACAAAAGATTTATCAGGAGAAAATAAACGATTAAAAGACAATGCGACAAAATTGATTGCGACGTTAAAATCTTTCGGAATCGGAGCAAAAGTCTTGAAAATTCATCTCGGTCCCAGTGTGACGAAATATGAGATTGAACCGGATCAAGGCATCAAACTGAGTCGAATTACCGGACTAGCCGATGATTTGGCGCTTGCGCTCGCCGCAAAAGATATCCGGATCGAAGCACCGATTCCCGGTAAGGCTGCCGTCGGAATCGAAGTTCCGAACCGGGAGGTCGCTATGGTTTCCCTACGGGAGGTCTTAGGTGCAGAGAGTGTCCAGGCCGATCCGGACCGCTTGCTCGTGGCACTTGGTCGAAGTATTTCCGGTGAGACGGTCACGGCGAAACTGAATAAGATGCCGCACGTCTTAGTCGCCGGCTCAACCGGATCGGGAAAATCCGTCTGCATCAACGGGATGATTGTCTCAATTTTGATGCGGGCCCGCCCGGATGAAGTCCGGTTGATGATGATCGATCCGAAGATGGTTGAATTGAATGTCTACAACGGTATTCCCCATCTGCTGGCACCGGTCGTGACCGATCCGAAGAAAGCGGCTCAAGCGTTAAAACAGGTCGTATCGGAGATGGAACGGCGTTATGAAATCTTCAGTCAGAACGGGGCGCGGAATATCGAAGGATACAATGCCTTGATTGATAAGATGAACGCGGAAGAAAAAGTCCATCAACGTCTGCCGTACATCGTCGTCATCGTCGATGAGTTAGCCGATTTGATGATGGTTGCCTCAAACGAAGTCGAAGATGCCATCATGCGTCTTGCCCAGATGGCACGGGCAGCCGGAATTCATATGGTCATCGCGACGCAACGACCGAGCGTTGACATCATTACCGGTGTCATCAAGGCAAACATCCCATCGAGGATTGCCTTCAGTGTCTCGAGCGGGACGGATTCCCGGACGATTCTTGATACGAGCGGGGCAGACAAACTACTTGGACGAGGAGATATGCTGTTGCTTGGAAACGGCATGAATAAACCGGTCCGTGTCCAAGGGGCGTTCTTGTCGGATGAAGAAGTCGAAACAATCGTCAACCATGTCATCTCCCAGCAAAAAGCCCAATATGTTGAAGCGATGATTCCAAAGGATCTTCCGGAAGGGGAGACGGAAGTCGACGATCCGCTATATGATGAAGTCGTCCAGTTCATTTTGACGCAAGAAACAGCGTCAACTTCGATGATCCAACGGAAATACCGGATTGGTTACAACCGGGCCGCCCGTCTGATTGATGCACTAGAAGAGAATGGTTTAATCGGTCCGTCGGAAGGCTCAAAACCACGTCGCGTCATGGGTCACTAATAATCGGAAAGAGGATAAAGCCGGGTGCTTTATCCTCTTTTTGACGGTGAAAACCAAAAAAAGAAAACTTAAACCGTTTTCATGAAAATAGTTGTCAGACGTCTGTTGATTTTGCGCGAAATATTTGTCATACTCAGTCATATGAGTTGGCGTACCCGATAAAAGGTACGTGAGCGACTTTTTCACAAATAGATAATGAAAGCGCTCACATAATAGGAAGAGGAGTTGGCGATGATGAAAAAACAGTATGCATTCGTATCAATGATGACTGTTGCGACAGTCGGATTAGCAGCATGTGGAGGTTCAGCAGACAAAGATTCGAGTAAAAAGGATGAATTTTCTGTAGCAATGGTTGCCGATAAAGGCGGAATCGACGACAAGTCGTTTAACCAATCAGCATGGGAAGGTCTTCAGGCATATGGAAAAGAAAATCAGCTCAAGAAAAATGAAGGCTACTCTTATCTTCAATCGAAATCCCAACAAGACTACCAACCGAACTTGTCTCGACTTGCACGAAGCGGGGAAGACTTAGTGTTCGGAATCGGGAATACCTTTAACGAAGACATCGAAACGGTATCAAAACAATTCAAAGACACACAGTTTGCCATCGTGGATAATGTCGTTCCGGGTAAAAACGTCACATCGATTACATTCAAAGAGAATGAAGGCGCGTATCTTGCGGGAATCGTCGCCGCAATGCAGACGAAAACGGATCATATCGGTTTTGTCGGCGGCATGAAGATGGATGTCATTGAACGGTTCCGTGCCGGATTTGAGGCAGGTGCAAAATCTGTGAATCCGAAAATCAAAGTCGATGTACAATACGCAGAAGACTTTGCAGCTCCGGAAAAAGGACAGGCGATCGCAGCCGGAATGTATGGAAAAGGCGCAGACATTATCTTCCCGGCAGCCGGCGGAACAGGGAACGGTGTCTTCACGGAAGCGAAAAACCGTAAGAAAAACGGGGAAGACGTTTCAGTCATCGGAGTCGACCGGGACCAAAAAGAAGAAGGTATGCCGGAAGACGTAACGTTGACATCGGTTATCAAACGCGTGGACCGTGCAGTGGAAGATACAGCGAATGCAGCCAAAGACGGAAAATTAACGGGTGGAAAAACAATCCGTTACGGTTTAAAAGAACAAGGTGTCGATTTAATGGAGTCAGACAAGTTGTCAAAAGAGACGTTGAAAAAAGTTGAACAAGCGAAAAAAGCTGTCATTAAAGGGGAAACAGTTGTCCCTGAACAATAAGCGGTAAGAGAAAAGAGGGTGTTCTTAGGTAGAATGCCCTATTTTCTTCCAAACTTATTTACGTTATGAAAAGGGTTACAAAAGCGCCAGAAGTCAGACTTCTAACCTGTTACAAAATGATTGCAGGATTGAGTCCGGCATCATATACTTATCTTGGCTGGAGTTCTCATACGTCAGAAGTCTGAGCACTGGTTACAACTAGATAGAGGATGGAGATGCGTCATGTCGATTAAATTAGATCATCGTTTGCTTTATTTACGTGTGATTGAAAAAATCAAGTCTGACATCGATGACGGCGTTTACAAGGAAGGCGAAAAGCTACCTTCAGAGTTTGAACTTTCAAAGCAACTTGGCGTTAGTCGAGCGACTCTTCGAGAGGCTTTACGAATTCTTGAAGATGAGAACATCGTCATCCGTAAACACGGTGTCGGTACGTTTATCAATGCAAGACCACCGTTTACTTCAGGGATTGAGGAGCTTTACAGTGTTACAGAGATGATTGCACGTGCAGGTATGATTCCGACCTCAGAAGTATTGTCATCAGAAATGGTGCAACCAACTGAACGTGATCGAGAACGTTTTCAGTTAGGACCGGATGAACTGGTTTATCGAATCGAACGAATCCGACTTGCGGGAGATGTTCCTGTCGTCTATTGTGTCGATAAGATTCCGAGCCATTATATTAAAAACGAAGAACAGTTTACGTCCTCGACGTCACTGTTTGACGCACTAGAAAAAGAATTAGGACGCCGTGTCACTCATGCGGTTACGCATATCGAGCCGCGGATTGATCCAAAGATCGCTGAACAATTACATACGGACCAACCGTTACTCGTACTGCGCCAGACGCATTATGATGAGCTTGACCGATCCGTTCTTTATTCAGCGAACTATTTCCGTGCGGACAAGTTTGATTTCCATGTCATCCGTAAGCGTGTTTAACCACTCGTTTTAGGGGTTTTACTGAAAGCGCTTTCCGCCTACCTACGTAACGCTCCTCATCACCAGCCTCAGGTGCTTGACGTAGTCAGGAACTTTGTATGACCATATTCGAAAGGGGATTATTTCAGATGAAAAAGAAGTCACTTCTCGCATTAGCAGCAACAGGTTTAGCAATGAGTTCGGTACTCGCAGCATGTGGTGGTAACGATGATTCGAAAGATTCAAGCGGCGGAGACAAAAAAGAAGGCTTCAAAGTAGGTATGGTTACAGATACAGGCGGTGTTGACGATAAATCGTTCAACCAATCAGCGTGGGAAGGAATTCAAAAATTCGGTAAAGACAACGACTTAAAAGAAGGTACTGGCTACAAGTATCTTCAGTCGGCAAAACAATCGGATTACCAACCGAACCTTCAGCAATTGGCGCGTGCGAAATATGACTTGATTCTAGGTATCGGATTCTTGATGGCAGAAGATATCGGTAAAGTTGCTGATCAATTCAAAGACAACAACTTTGCACTTGTTGATATGGTCGTTGACAAACCAAACGTTGCGTCAATCGTCTTCAAAGAAAACGAAGGATCATTCCTCGTTGGTGTTGTTGCCGGTTTGACAACGAAATCAGACAAAGTTGGTTTCGTCGGTGGTGTTAACTCAGACTTGATCAAAAAGTTCGAAAGTGGATTTAAAGCCGGCGTTAAAGCCGTCAATCCAAAAGCGGATATCCAAGTTCAATACGCAGAAGATTTCAACGCTGCTGAAAAAGGACAAGCAATTGCTTCAGGTATGTACGGTAAAAAAGTTGACGTCATCTATCACGCTGCCGGTGGAACAGGACAAGGTGTCTTCACGGAAGCGAAAAACCGTAAGAAAAACGGCGAAGATGTTTGGGTAATCGGTGTTGACCGTGACCAAGTAGAAGAAGGTATGCCGGAAAACGTTACATTGACTTCGATGGTCAAACGTGTTGATACAGCAGTTGAACAAGTAGCAAAAGATACAAAAGACGGTAACTTCCCGGCTGGTAAAGTTGTTGAGTTCGGTCTTAAAGACGGCGGAGTTGATATCGCGCCATCACAAGACAATATTGCGAAAGACGTCTTGACGAAAGTGGAAGACTACAAAAAACAAATCATCGCTGGTGACATCAAAGTTCCGTCTACTGACGACGAGTACAAAGAATACGAAGCGTCACTGAAATAAAATGGAAGCGGGGGTCGCTAGTACTGCGGCCTCCCCTTTTAAACTAAACATGGGAGTGGATTTTCTTGGAATACGTCATTGAGATGCTAAACATACGAAAAGAGTTTGGCAGTTTCGTCGCAAATGATAACATCACGCTCCAGCTTCGGAAAGGTGAGATTCACGCTTTACTTGGTGAAAACGGTGCCGGAAAATCGACGCTGATGAACGTCTTATTTGGTTTGTATCAGCCTGAGGCTGGAGAGATTCGTGTACGTGGTGAAAAAGTGAATATTACGAGTCCGAACGTTGCGAATGATCTGGGAATCGGAATGGTACACCAACATTTCATGCTCGTTCAAAATTTCACGGTAACAGAAAACATCATCTTAGGTGCTGAGCCGAAAGCCGGTTTGAAAATCGACCGAGCAGCAGCGCGGGAAAAAGTCCGTCAAATTTCGGAACAGTATGGTCTTGCCGTTGATCCAGATGCAAAAATCGAAGATATTTCGGTCGGGATGCAACAGCGTGTTGAAATTTTAAAAACACTATACCGCGGTGCTGATATTCTAATCTTCGATGAACCATCTGCTGTTTTAACCCCACAAGAAATCAAAGAATTGATTCAGATCATGAATCGCTTGATTGCTGAAGGGAAATCGATTATCTTGATTACCCACAAATTGAAGGAAATCATGGAAGTCGCCGATCGTTGTACAACGATTCGTCGTGGTAAATACATCGGAACAGTTGATATCGATGAAACAATGACCCAATCAAGATTAGCCGAGATGATGGTAGGGCGGGAAGTAAACTTTAATGCGGAGTATTCCAAGGCAACTCCACAAGAACTGGTGCTCGACATCAAAGACTTGGTTGTCAAAGACAGTCGCGGCATCAAGGCAGTAGACGGATTAAACCTCGATATCCGAGCCGGTGAAATTGTCGGGATCGCTGGAATCGACGGAAACGGACAAACGGAATTGATCGAAGCCATTACCGGTTTGCGTAAAGCGGACAGCGGAGAGATTTTCCTCAATAACAAATCCATTAAAAACTTAAAACCACGAAAAGTGACGGAAGCCGGAGTCGGACACATCCCGCAAGACCGTCATAAGCATGGACTGGTCCTCGATTACTCAATCGGTCACAATATGGTATTGCAAACGTATTATCAAAAACCGTATTCAAAAGCAGGCATCATGAACTACGGTCAGGTCATGGATAAAGCAAAAACCTTAATCGAGAAGTTCGACGTCCGAACTCCAAGTCCGGAAACATTTGCTCGCGCTCTGTCAGGCGGAAACCAGCAAAAGGCGATCATCGCCCGGGAAGTGGACCGTTCACCTGACTTATTGATTGCAGCACAGCCGACCCGTGGATTGGACGTCGGTGCCATTGAATTCATTCACGAACAATTGGTACTCGAACGTGAAAAAGGCCGCGCCGTTCTTCTGATTTCATTTGAACTAGAAGAAATCCTGCAAGTATCGGACCGGATTGCGGTTCTTTACGAAGGACGGACAGTCGCCTTCCTTGATCCAAAAGAAACAAACGAAATCGAACTTGGCTTCTTGATGGCCGGCGGTAAGAAAGAGGAGGTCGGTCGTTCATGAAACTAGAACGTTTTTACGGAATATTGATTCCGATTCTTTCCATCATCTTGGGAATGGTTGTCGGTGCGATTGTTATGCTCGCCGGCGGTTACAATCCGGTTGACGGATTTGATCAATTGTTTTACGGCATATTCGGGGAACCGTACAGCATCGGTGAAACATTACGAGCTGCTGCCCCGTTGATTTTTGCAGGTCTTGCTGTTGCCTTCGCTTTCCGGACTGGATTGTTTAACATCGGAGTCGAGGGACAAGTATTGGTCGGCTGGATGGTTGCAGTCTGGATCGGGATTGAGTTTGATCTTCCGACAGCGATTCACCTGCCGCTTGCTTTAATCGGAGCAGGACTCGCAGGAGCACTGTGGGCATCGATTCCGGGTATCCTAAAAGCGAAATTCCATGTCCACGAAGTTATCACATCCATCATGATGAACTATATCGCACTGTACGTGACAAACGATATTCTTCGGAATGTCATCGGGATTGAAAACGAACGGACGGAATCAGTAAAAGAATCCGCTTCGCTTGCGTCACCTTTCCTGCAAGAGTTGACAGATTTCTCACGTCTGCATAATGGGATTTTCATTGCCGTGATCGCAGCACTCGTCTTCTGGTTCATCCTTTGGAAAACGACGCTTGGTTACGAATTACGGGCCGTTGGATTCAACAAGAGTGCCGCAGAATATGCCGGTATGGGCGTCAATAAGAACATTGTTCTTTCGTTCGTCATCTCAGGTGTATTTGCCGGACTCGCAGGAGCAATGGAAGGTTTGGGGACATTCCAGAATATGACGTTAAACGCTTCATTCACGGGTGTCGGATTTGACGGGATTGCCGTTGCCTTACTTGGTGCCAACAATCCGATTGGTGTCGTACTCGCCGCCTTGCTGTTTGCCGGTCTGAATATCGGTGGTCTTTCGATGCAACAAATCGGAATCCCGCCGGAGTTAATTAAAATCATCATCGCGTTTATCATTATCTTCGTCGCTTCTGGATATGCGATCCGTCTCTTGATCGAGAAATTCACGGTCAAGAAATCCGAAGATAAAAAAGTGAAAGGAGCCGATAAATAATGGGCTTTTTAGAAGTACTGTATATTATCGTACCGATCGCACTTGCCTATTCGGCTCCGTTGATCATTGCGGCACTCGGCGGAATTTTCAGTGAGCGCTCCGGTGTCGTCAATATCGCACTTGAAGGACTAATGGTCATGGGGGCGTTCTCGGGTATCGTCTCAGCCTTGACGTTATCGAAAATGGGCTTAGGTGCTGCCAGTCCTTGGATTGCCATGCTGATTGCAATCATCGTTGGAGCAGTGTTCTCCTTGTTCCTCGCGATTCCGGCCATTTTGTTCCGGGCCGATCAAACGGTTCTTGGAGTAGCGATTAATATGTTAGCAGTCGGTCTCGCGATTTTCCTTGTCCGGGCATTCTACGGAAAAGGGCAGACCGATTCGATTCCGAACCGGATTTCGAAAGAAAACGTTCCATTTTTATCGGATATTCCGGTACTGAAGATGTTTTTTGCCAACGTCTATTACACATCGTACATTGCGATTGCTTTAGCATTCGTTGCATGGTACGTCATCTTTAAAACACCGTTTGGTCTTCGTCTTCGTTCAGTCGGGGAACACCCGATGGCAGCGGACACGATGGGAATCAACGTTACAAAAATGCGTTTCATCGGTGTCATGATTTCAGGTGGTTTCGGTGGTCTTGCCGGCGCTGTTTACGCGACGTCGATTTCACTGAACTTCAGCGTGACGACGATTCTTGGACAAGGTTTCCTCGCTATTGCAGCGATGATTTTTGGGAAATGGAATCCACTCGGAGCGATGGGAGCGGCCCTGTTCTTCGGATTCGCTCAAGCGATTTCGATCATCGGGCAACAGTTACCGCTTCTTGATCAAATTCCACAAGTTTACTTGTTGATTGCACCATATTTGTTGACGATTCTTGCCCTTGCCGGTGTCGTTGGACGGGCGGATGCACCGAAAGCTGTTGGTGTACCGTATATTAAAGGAAAACGCTGACGTTTTCTGAGAATCACTTTTCTGCGCTTGTCGCGGGAAAGTGATTTTTTTACGACAAAAAAAGATCTGCTCGTGTAAGAGCAGACCGGTAAAGCGAATATTATTCGTATTTAAGTGCGTCGCCTTCGAATGATTCATCTGCGACTTTGATTGAATCCGTCGGGCATCCTTCGAATGCATCGATCATATCATCGAATAATGCTTCTGGAATTTCAGCTGTTCCCTTGTTATCATCTAAAATGACGTAAGCCAAGCCCTCATCATCGTAATCATAAATATCTGGGGCAGCTGCGCCACAAGCACCACATGCGATACATGTGTCTTTGTCAACAATTGTAAATTTAGCCATCGGTCATTCTCCTCTCGATTCGAAAACATTGGACACTAAGTACTGTTCTCATCTATAAGTCATTGTATCGGACTCATGCGCGCATTTCAATGAGGAAGAGGCAGAAGTATGTGAATAAACCGATTGTCGAAGCGAAATCACCTTTTCTGTTTCTTTAATCGATTCAACATGGCATAAATCTGATTGGAAATGTAAAATAAGAACAAGTGTACGAAACAGGAACCAGATGTATCCTGATGATAAACTAAAGTTAAAACGGGTGATGTAACGGAGGGGAGGGCTGACATGGAAAAAACGATTGTGAGACAGGTAGTACTGGAAGCCATTAGTCGATTACAAAATGAACGGACGGATCGAAGCTTGTTCCATCTGCTGCAAGGAAAGCGGTCCGCTACTTCCTTACAAGATGCACACTTTTATGGACTGGAAGCAGTTTTTGGAATGCTTCCATTAAAAAAAGACCGGTTTGAGCAAGTCTTACACGAACTGGAGCATGCCGGATGGATTAAGCGGGAACAGAATCTGCTGATGACAGATGCCGGAAAAGCACAACTTGGTTCTCCTTTTCTACTGGATGACTTAGGTGGAGAACTGCGCGGCTATCCGATGCAGTTGTGGAAACGAGTCAGTCTGATGATCCAATCAATCGTTTGTCTGGATGAAAAAACCTTTTTTATTCCGGTGCAACAAGACAGCGGCGTAAAGGAATGGGTCAAACAACAAATCCGTCAGGTAGCTGAACGGTCCGTCTGGAAAGCGGCCGTCTATCAGGAACTGAATCAGGCGTTACATCAATTGACAGAACGAGAAGCGATTCTGATCACTTACCGGTTGTCGGGATTAAAGACAGGATTATCGTTTCCTCAATTGAGTGAACGGCTGGGAACGGATTTACTTTCACTCCAGTTGGAATTCGTGATTGCATGGCGAAGATGTTTACGTGTCTTGCCTGAAGACAGTCTGATTTTATCTTTAGGAAACGACATCAATCATTTCAAAATGACACAGTCTGCGCAAAAAACCTGGGATCTGCTGAAACAGGGCTACACGGTTCCGCAAATTGCTGAACGACGGCGTTTGAAAAAAAGTACAATGGAGGATCATCTGGTGGAAATTGCGATGTATGCTCCCGTTTTCCCGATCGAGCAGTTTGTTGCTGCTGCACAGTATGAAGAGGTCATTCAAATCACCGACCGGCTCCAAACGTTTTCGCTGAAACGGATCAAGCAAGAGTTGACACAGGAAATGGACTATTTTCAAATTCGTATCGTTTTAGCAAGAAAGGTGGTTCATTCATGATGGAGGAAGTATTAAAACGAGTCTTTCGGTATGGTGCGTTTCGAGACGGACAGCGGCAAATCGTCGAGTCGGTCCTCGCCGGTCACGATACAGTCGCCATTCTGCCGACAGGAGGCGGGAAATCAATTTGTTACCAACTGCCGTCTTATCTGCAACCGGCCGGATTGACGGTGATTGTATCCCCGTTATTATCGCTGATCGAAGACCAAATCATGCAGATTAAACGCCGCGGGGAACGAGCCGTCGCTAAGTTGACGTCTCTTGAATCCCGCGATCAAAAGGAAGAAATTTTACGTCATCTGAATCAATTGCGTTATTTGTATCTGTCACCCGAACAATTGGCCGCCCCGCAAATTCAACAGCGATTAGCGGAAATTAAAATTAATCTGTTTGTCGTTGATGAAGCTCATTGTATCTCGCAGTGGGGACATGAGTTCCGGACGGACTACGCTAAACTGGGTGAGATTCGCCAACGACTCAGCAATCCAACTTGCTTAGCCTTGACGGCAACGGCAACGGCACAAGTCGAACAAGACATCATTCGGGGACTGGCGCTGACGCAAGCGAAGCGGATTCGCCATTCCGTCAACCGGCCGGAAATTCAACTCATCGTCGAGCAAACCGAGCCGAGTAAAAAAGATGAGGTCTTGAGCCGACGATTGGAAACCGTCAATCGTCCATGTGTCATTTATACGACGACACGCAAAGAAGCAGAACGGATTGCATCGATTGTTCCTCAGGCCGCTTATTATCATGCCGGTCTTGAACCGGAAGATCGCCAACTGATCCAACAACAGTTTCTGCACGACGAAATCGACTGTCTCGTCTGTACCAGTGCTTTTGGTATGGGGGTCGACAAAGGGAACGTCCGGACGGTTATTCATTACACGATGCCGGCGACGATTGAAGCCTATATGCAGGAAATCGGTCGAGCGGGACGGGACGGGCAACCGTCGACCGCAGTATTGCTTTATGCACCGGGAGATCAGCAACTTCAACAATTTTTAGTGGATAAACAATATGCGTCTCTGCTTTGGATTGATCAAGTGACGCAATACCGCGGACGAGGGGAGTCGTTTGAGGCGATTGAGCAACGCCTGCATCTCGATCCGGACGATCCGGCTTATCGTCTGCTAAAAGGTCAGCTTACGGAAGGGAAAACAAAATCCCAAATCATCGAGTGGCAGGAGGAACGGAAAAAAATACGTTTACGTGAACTCATGCAAATGATAAATTATATTCAAAATACGTTTTGCCGCCGAGCATTCATATTGGAACATTTTGACGAACGTCCCGTTGTACAAGACCGGTGTTGTGACAATTGCGGCACGAGTACGATGGATGAACCTGTCGTCCGGACCGGTTTTGCCCAACTGGACTGGAAGAACCGGCTAGAAGAAGTCTTTTTTTCATCCCGTCCTTCAGTGTAAACTAATAGTAGTCCTTATTTTTTAGAAAAGGTGATGAAATTGAGTAAACAGGATCAACGAAAAAATCGGCAAGATGAACAACAACGCACGTCATTACCTCCTCGATCCTCAAGAATCGAACACGTTCGCAATGAACGATTAAAACAACCATTTGCTAAAAATCCACTCGCGATTACACTCACAGTTTTGATGATTACAATTATCATTGCCTTTGTCTCCATCGGTTTCATGATGTAAGCGCACATTATGAACGGAGATTTTTTTCCTTTACGGGTATACTAAAGGGAAGAAGAAAGGAGGCACGGTGCATGGATCGTGGGAAATATAATATCAAAGCAGTTGCTGCATTGGTGGGACTCAATCCGACGACCATTCGTGCTTGGGAACGGCGGTATCAAGTATTGGATCCGGATCGGAGCGAATCAGGCCATCGTATTTACAGTGATAACGATGTTGCCAAGCTGCGTTGGATCGTTGATAAACAAAAAGAAGGGCTGTCGGTTTCAAAAGCCATTCAATTATATGAAATGCCCGTGAATCGAACGGAGGTTCCGATTGATTATGGAATCGAGCTGCGGAATCAATTGTTCGAAGCACTGACGAATTTCGAAGAACGACATGCCCATGACATTATGAACAAAGCATTTTCGATGTTCAGCTTTGATAAGGTCATCCAAGACATCGTCGGTCCGTTGTTACATGAAATCGGGATGCGATGGGAAAAGGGAACGATTACGATTGCCCATGAACATTTCGCGACCGCTTTTTTACGGGCACGTCTCTCGACATTGTCTCTTCAAATGCCGATCAATCCATTTTTACCACGCATCTTGTGTGTCTGCGCGCCGGAAGAAGAACATGAACTCGGATTGCTGTTTTTTACGCTGTACCTCCGTCAGAGCGGATTCGATGTCATCTTCCTTGGAGCGGGTATTCCTGTACCGGATCTTGTAACAGTGACGAAACAGCTGACGCCTCGAGCAGTCGTGCTATCATGTACAATCTCGGATCATTTGAAGGACTTAGATGAAGCAATTGACCAGATTCAAAAGCAGGCACCACAAACGGAAATTGGTTTAGGCGGCTATGCCGTTGAGCAACATCCGGAAAAGTACGGAGATATGTTACTTGGATCCGATGACAACGCTTGGAAAAGTTGGTTAAGTCGACTCACTCCGACAACTGGTGTATAGTGTGAGTCATATCGAACGGAGAGCATTTGTACTCTGCCGAGTAACTGGAGGAGTCTAACATGAGGTTTGAGCAATTTAAGCAAGGTCATTTACGGGTCTTCGTATCAAAACAAGAACTGTCGGTCCATGACGTTCGACCGGAGACATTGGCTGTCGGCAAAGGCCAGGCTTTATTACGTAATTTACTGGAAGAAGCTGAATCGAATTATGGATTTCATGCAGTCGGGACACTCGACTTTTTTGTAACATTTTTCCCGAACGACGGTATGTTGGTCGACGTTCGGCGTGAAGGTGCCCTGCCGGAAGAAACGTTTGAGGAATTTGATCAAGTTGAGATTCGGATGACAGTCGATATCGTCCATCATGTCCTCTATCAACTCGACCAATTGGAAGATGTCATTCAGGCGAGTCATGGTTTGGCACGTCACATCGATCAAACGGAAACGGGTGGCACACTGTATTTCTTCGAAGACCGCTATTATTTATACTTCCAAGAACAAATGAAGCAACATGTCGAGCAGACTGTAACGACGATTTTGTCGGAATACGGTGTACCCAGTCCGAAAAGTCCGCTCGTGATGTCCGAATACGGAAAAACCATCCTGTTGGAACAAGCCGTTCCAACAATGATCGCAAGCTTTACACCTTGATTCCGATGACTGTCGTTAACGGGAATTTTCAAGATGTAACTAAAAAGTCACTTCACCGAACGCAATCGGGAAGTGACTTTTTATATGTCCGGACGGTGGTTGCGACCAATTTGTGTTTTTTCATACAAAAAGTGATGGTATGATAAGCATTGAACGTAAGATGAAGGAGTGAACAAGATGAAAGTGGCAGTATTGTTTGGCGGAATTTCCGGTGAACGGGAAGTTTCATTAAATAGTGGGAAATCGGTAATTAATGCGCTGGAAAGTAAAGGGCATGAAGTCGTTGCCGTCGACTTTCATCCAGAGCGTGCAGAAGAAATTTTAAATCTACAAGTAGAGGCCGCTGTCATTGCCCTTCACGGCAAATATGGTGAGGATGGCCGTGTCCAGGCGCTGCTCGAGATGGCGGGTATTCCATATACCGGTTCAGGAGTGTTGGCATCCGCGTTAGCGATGGATAAAGCGCGCTCTAAGGTACATTTTGAAAAGGCGGGAATCCGGATTGCACGTGATGTCTTGGTCGAGCGTGGAGATGACATCGAACAAAAAATTAAACAGTGGGACGCCCAGTTTCCTTGTGTCGTCAAACCGGCCCAAGAAGGTTCTTCGAATGGGTT
Organism: Exiguobacterium sp. s138; assembly: GCF_018618775.1. Taxonomy (NCBI): domain Bacteria; kingdom Bacillati; phylum Bacillota; class Bacilli; order Caryophanales; genus Exiguobacterium; species Exiguobacterium sp. s138. Next base: position 239,036 of record NZ_JACSMW010000002.1, read on the forward strand.
GACGATTGCGATGGATGAGCAGATGTTACGTCAAGGTATTGAACTGGCTTTCCAGGCGGATGATGCCGTCTTGATTGAACAATTCATCAAAGGACGTGAAGTGACGGTACCGGTTCTCGGGGCAAAAGGACAAGAAAAAGCATTGCCGGTCATCGAGATTATCCCGAAAAATGAATTCTATGACTATGAGTCGAAATATGCCATCGGCGGATCGGAGCACATCTGTCCGGCACAGTTCGATGAGAAGACGACGCAAACATTACAGGAATGGGCTGTTTTGGCCCATCAAGTATTAGGATGCGCCGGCTATTCCCGGACCGATTTCCTCGTTCCCGATGAAGGGGCACCGGTTATTTTAGAAACGAATACGTTGCCGGGAATGACATCTACGAGTCTGTTCCCGGATGGTGCTCGGGCCGTCGGAATCGACTATCCGGAACTTGTGGAAACGTTTATTGAACTGGCAATCACACGTCATGAAAGCGAATCGGCCAGTAGAAAAAACTGAAAATGAAGTAGATGGTAGAAAGCGCTTACAAATATGATGGGAACCCCTTTCATTACGGCTCGGAAAAAGGTATACTTTATCCGAACAAGGAAACGGCATAGGGGATGCCACTTATGGGGAGGAACGTTGGAATGATCACTGACCAACAACACGCAAATCATCGCAAGAATGTACTCGAAGCAACACAAGAAATCGTCAAGGAAGCTCTTGAGAAGCTGGGTTATCCAGACGAAATGTATGAATTGTTGAAAGAACCACTTCGGATGCTGACGGTCCGGATTCCGGTTCGGATGGATGACGGATCGACAAAAATCTTTACCGGATACCGTGCCCAGCACAATGATGCGGTCGGTCCGACAAAAGGCGGAATTCGTTTCCACCCGAATGTCACGGAAGTCGAAGTCAAGGCCTTGTCCGTCTGGATGAGTCTAAAAGCGGGAATCGTCGATCTGCCTTATGGTGGTGGTAAAGGCGGAATCATTTGTGATCCGCGTGAGATGAGTTTCCGTGAGATTGAACGATTAAGCCGCGGTTATGTCCGTGCCATCAGTCAAATCGTTGGTCCGACGAAAGACATTCCAGCACCGGACGTCTTTACGAATTCACAAATCATGGCTTGGATGATGGATGAGTACAGTCGAATCGATGAATTCAACTCACCAGGCTTCATTACAGGGAAACCATTAGTCCTTGGTGGTTCGCATGGTCGTGAGACGGCGACGGCAAAAGGTGTCGCCATCATGATTCGTGAAGCGGCTGCTAAAAAAGGAATTACACTTGAAGGAGCACGTGTTGTCGTTCAGGGATTCGGTAATGCCGGAAGCTTCTTGTCGAAGTTCATGCATGATCTTGGTGCAAAAGTCATCGCCATTAGTGATGCGTACGGTGCGTTACATGATCCGAACGGTCTTGATATTCCGTATCTGCTCGATCGCCGGGACTCATTTGGTACCGTCACGACACTTTTCAAAAATACCATTTCGAATAAAGAGTTGCTTGAACTGGAATGTGACATTTTAGTACCGGCAGCCATCGAAAATCAAATTACAGAAGATAACGCCCATGACATTAAAGCAAGTATCGTCGTCGAAGCAGCGAACGGTCCAACGACTAACGAAGCGACGAAAATTTTAGCGGAACGTGATATCTTGATTGTTCCGGATGTCCTTGCTTCGAGTGGTGGCGTTACCGTCTCTTACTTTGAATGGGTGCAGAATAACCAAGGATATTACTGGACGGAAGAAGAAGTTCATGAAAAACTTGAAAAAGTGCTTGTCAATTCCTTTAACCAGGTGTATCAGACGGCACAGACAAGAAATGTCGACATGCGACTTGCGGCATACATGGTCGGTGTCCGGAAAATGGCGGAAGCATCACGATTCCGCGGTTGGGTTTAATCTCAGTCAGCTCACTTCGTCTAGAAGTGGGCTTTTTTGTATGGTTATTTCTTTCTTCGACGGGAAAGATTTGCTAAGATGAAAAAAAAGCAAGTGGAAGAGGCGAAAGAGATATGTTGGATTGTATCGTCATCGGCGCAGGACCTTGCGGATTATCCGCGGCAATTGAAATGCAGGACCTTGGACTGACTGTCGAAGTCATTGAAAAAGGAAACATCGTGGAAGCGATTTATCAGTATCCGACACACCAGACATTTTTTTCAAGCAGTGAAAAATTAGAAATCGGCGGTGTGCCTTTCATCAATAAAGAATTAAAACCGAAACGGCAAGATGCCCTTGTCTATTACCGGGAAGTCGTGCGGCGAAAAGAGGTCACTGTGCGACCGTTTGAGACGGTTCAAGACGTCGCACGTATCGAAGGTGGGTTTAACGTGACATCGCTCCGGAACGGGCAAGTTGTGACGCGGACGGCCAAATCAGTGGTGCTGGCGACCGGTTACTACGGATTGCCGAACCTGATGAACATTCCGGGCGAAGACTTACCGCATGTTTTCCATTACTTTAAAGAAGGCCATCCGTTTTACGGTCAGGATGTCGTCGTCATCGGCGGAAAAAATTCGAGTGTCGATGCGGCCATCGAGCTCGAAAAGGCAGGCGCCCGTGTGACGATGCTGTATCGCGGGGAATCCTATAGTCCGTCCATCAAACCGTGGGTCCTGCCGAATTTCGAATCGTTGGTACGGGCAGAAAAAGTAACGATGGTGTTTGACGCGACGATTGATGAAATTACAAATACGGAAGTGCGATATTCCGTTCATAGTGAACAATCGGCTGTCAAAGCAGATTTTGTATTTGCGATGACAGGATATACACCGGACATCGGTCTTTTCGCCGATGCGGGCATCGAAATCGATCCGGAAACAGGGATTCCCGCATTTGACGAAACGACGATGGAGTCGAACGTTCCGGGAATCTACATTGCCGGTGTCGTGGCCGCTGGTTATGATGCCAATAAAATCTTTATTGAAAACGGACGATTCCACGGCGGGTTGATTGCAGACAGTCTCAAACACCGCCTGAAACCGGAAACAGCTCGACCGTGATTCATAAGCAATAAAAGGGAGAGGCCTCTACGGAAGCCTCTCCCTTTTGCCTGCATAATTTTATTCGACGCGGAAAGATTCTTCCAAAGCATGATGATTGGCACCGATTTCAAGTTCAATCATTAACTTCAACCGTGCTTTTTGAGAATTCAATCCATTCGAGAAGATCACGCCCAGTTCTTTTAACTGTTGACCGCCTCCCGTATAGCCGTATACGTCCTGGACAATCCCGTTAAAACAACGGCTGACGATGACGACAGGCATCTGTTCGGTTAACGACTGGATCGCATCGACCAGGCTAGGCGGCACGTTTCCTTGACCGAGAACTTCGAGCACTAGACCGTCGTATCCGAGTTCGCTGATCGCAAGCAGTAAGTCCGGTTCCATCCCGGCATAGACTTTCAAGACAGCGACACGTTTACTCAATTGTGTCACCATATGAGTCGGTTTAAGAAGCGGAGTATTAAATAAGTACACGTGATCTTTTGTGACCATCCCTAAATTTCCAAAATGGACGGATTTGAACGTATCGACTGAAGAAGTATGGGTTTTCGTGACATTAAACGCCGAGTGGATTTCTCCGTTAAAGACGACGAGGACGCCTTTGTCTTGAGCAGCCGCACTGACGGCAACCCGTAAGGCGGTAATCAAATTAAATTCACCGTCTGATCCGACTTCGTTAGACGAACGCATGGCACCGGTCAAGACGATTGGGATAGGAGCTCCGATTGTGAGCTGGAGAAAATAAGCGGTTTCTTCCAATGTATCTGTGCCGTGCGTGATGACGACTCCGTCATATCCACCGGTCTGTAACTCCTCTTTGATGAAATGAGCCAGCCGCAACATGATTTCCGGTGTGATATGTGGAGACGGCAGGTTCGAGAAGTGACGCGTCGTAATGTCGGCGATATCGGTCGCACGTGGCAACGAGGCGTCCAGAGGATTGATCTCATTCGGTAAAACGTGACCGGAATGATTTTGCGCCATCGCGATGGTGCCTCCGGTATGAATCAAAAGTAATTTTTTCATTAAACAGTTGTCGTCGGATAACGAACAACCTTCACCTTCTTTCCGGTCATTTTCATTAACATTGTACCCTTTTTTTCAAGAGAAACAATGGGTGCGGTTTTCTTTTCCGTGAGAAACCTTTATTCTAAGAGAATAGGAAGGGGGAGGAGACGTGTTACCAATCGTTTTCTCAGGAATTGCCCCAGGAATTGCATTGCTGACATATTTTTATTTACGCCACGAACACGAGTCAGAACCCGTAGGCTATATCCTACGTAGTTTTATTTTCGGGATACTTCTTGTTTTTCCTTTAATGTTCGTTGAATACATCATCCAAAGTGAATTTGGTGGACTCGAATCGATTCAATTGGTTCGTTCGGCCGTGACGGAAGAGTTTGCAAAATGGTTTGTTGTCTTTTATACCGTGTATATTCACCAACGGTTTAATGATTATTATGACGGAATCATTTATGCCGTCGCTTGTTCCTTAGGATTTGCGACACTGGAAAATATTTTATATTTAATGGTCAACGGGACGGTTGAACATATGGTTTTCCGTGCCTTGTTACCGGTCTCAGGGCATGCTTTATTTGCAGTCATCATGGGATTTTTTATGGGGAAAGCCAAGTTCTCGACGCATCCGTATCGTTGGCTCGCCTTATCAATTTTCGTTCCGATGATTGTACACACTATCTTTAATTTGTTAATATTGGAAAATGGTGGTATATCGGTTGTGCCGATTTTATTTATGATCGGATTATGGATTGTCGGCCTGTATCAAATTCGAAGCGCCAATCGTTTGAACCAACGACACAACAGAAAAAGTAACTGAATAGAATGGGCTGGGAGAGAGTAAGATGATAGAAACTGGAGATTTAGTCATGTTGACTAACCAAGAGGACCGTCAAGGACGGACGAAAGTGACGGCCGTGACCAACCGGTTGATCTGGATCGAAGCACCGAGTGAAATTTCGACGTTAAAAACCTTTATTTTATCGGATCAGGAACAAGTTGGATTTTATTTTTTTAAGGAAAAAGGAAAGCTGTATGGATTTGAGACCGAAGTCGTCGAACGTCAAAATGATCCGTTAAGAGGTCAGCGGTATGCGTTACGCCGGCCGAAGGAAGAAATGATCCAGCGTGTTCAGCGCCGGCAGTTCGTCCGGGTGCCTCAATTGTTGGATGTAGCAGTTCACCCGCACAAAACAGCGTTTGAACCGTTCACTTCCGTCACGCTCGATTTATCGGCAGGCGGTATTTTAGTATTGGCAAATCAAATTCCGATCGAAGTAAAGGATGAGCTCGAATTAACCTTCATACTGCCGACGGGAGACGGTGTGACACATACGGTTGATGTATTGGCAGAACTTGTTCGTGTTGACCCGCGAGAGACGCGGTATGAACTGGCCTTTCAATTTACCCGGATCAATGACCGGAGTCGGGAACTGGTCTTACGGCACTGTTACCAAGCGCAAATGAAAAACTCACGGCGTGGAACGAACCCATTCACGTAAGCATATTTTTTTGCTATGATAACGGTCGATACTATACACCACTTACGTTGGTGAAGATGGAAGGAACGAAGTCACTCATGAAGAAGATTCAAATTGCCTTAGACGGACCTGCAGGTGCCGGGAAAAGTACGATTGCCAAACAGTTAGCATCACATCTTGATTATGTTTATATCGATACGGGAGCCATGTATCGTGCGGTCACACTGGCTGCATTGGAACAAGGACTTGATTTAGAGAACGGACCGGTTCTTGGAGAATTGATGAAATCACTTGATATCCGACTGACGCCGGGCGAACAGGGACAACGTGTGTTCATCGGAGAACGGGAAGTGACGGATGCGATTCGGACAAATGAAGTCACGAACAATGTTTCATTTGTCGCCCGCCAAGCAGAAGTCCGGTCAGCACTGGTCATCGCACAACGTAAACTGGCGGAACGGGGAGGCATCGTCATGGATGGACGTGACATTGGGACGGTCGTCTTGCCGGAAGCCGAGCTGAAGGTCTTTTTGACGGCATCGGTCGAAGAACGGGCCAGCCGCCGTCACCGGGAGAACATTGCCCGTGGAATGGACAGCGATTTAAAGGGATTACAGGATGAAATCGCGTTGCGCGACAAGCGGGACAGTGAACGAACGGTCTCACCGCTCAAACAGGCAGATGATGCGATTTATCTCGATACGACAGAACTGAACATTGATCAAGTCGTTGCGCGACTGACTGAACTGGCAGAGGGTGCCTTAAAATGAAACGAAACGAATTTGTCTATCGGCTTGCACGATTCATCGTTCTGATCATTGCCAAAACGGTGTTTCGTTTAAAGGTGACAGGTAAGGAAAATATTCCGTCGGACGGATCGCTTTTAGTCTGTGCCAATCACAGTTCCAACTGGGATCCGGTGTTCTTGGTCAGTGCCATTCCGACAAGTCGCTCTGTCCGCTACATGGCGAAAGAGGAATTGTTCAACATTCCGGTTCTCAAACAAATCATGATTTCAGCCGGAACGTATCCGGTCGGTCGCGGACAAGGCGATCGCCAAGCGTTGAAGCGGACGATTGAATTGCTGAATTCGGATGAAACGGTCGGGATTTTCCCGGAAGGAACGCGGTCGGCTCCCGGCGAGTTTACATCTGCTCAACCCGGCGTCGGATTCTTTGCTTTACGTTCGCCGGCCCAAATCTTACCGATCGCCATCATCGGCGATTACCGTCCGTTCCGCCGGATGCGTGTTGCCATTGGAAAACCGGTTGATATTTCGGATTTAAGAGATCAACGGGGAGCGGCAAAAGCAATTTCCGAACGGATTTTGGAAGAAATTAAAACCGTCTACTTCAATCACGCGTAATGCCTTGACAAATAGTCAGAATTGTAAGAAGTTAGAAGAAGGTTAAACGTATTCATACGTTTCTTGTACTCATCGTGAGGAGGTTGTGTTGGAATGGTCGAAGAAATGAAAGATATGCCTGATTTTGAAATTCATCGGGACCAGGTAGTAACCGGAACGGTCGTGAAGATTGAAGACAAGCAAGCACTCATTGATATCGGATATAAGACAGAAGCAATCCTGCCGATTAGCGAAGTATCGAGTCTCCATCTGGATGACATTCAAGGTGCACTCAAAGTCGGTGATGAACTACAAGTAAAGGTCAAGAAAATTACAGATGAAGAAGTAGTCGTTTCCAAACGTGAAGTCGATGCCTTACAGGCATGGGAAAAAGTTGAGGCGAAATACGCATCGGGTGAAATTTTTGAAGTCGTTGTGAAAGATATTGTCAAAGGCGGACTGGTCGTCGATATTGGTGTCCGCGGATTCATTCCTGCTTCGCTTGTCGAACGCCACTACGTGGAAGACTTTTCGGATTATATCGGTCGGACGATTGCCGTTAAAGTCGTCGAACTGGATCAAGAAAAAAATCGTGTCATTCTTTCGCATAAAGCCGTTGTCGAAGGCGAACTGAATGCAAAGAAAAAAGACACACTGGAACATCTTGAAGTCGGACAGGTGCTAGAAGGAACCGTCCAACGTCTGACGGACTTCGGAGCATTCGTTGACATCGGCGGTGTTGACGGGTTGGTTCACATTTCAGAAATGGCACATCACCGCGTGGAACGTCCGTCGGATATCGTGACGGAAGGACAAAAAGTTGAAGTGAAGGTCCTTGGTGTTGATCGGGACACGGAAAAAGTCAAACTCTCGATCAAAGAAACGCAACCGGGTCCATGGCAACAGATGGAAGGCAAAATTGAAGCGGGAGACATCGTCAAAGGACGTGTCCGCCGGATCGTTCAATTTGGTGCTTTCGTTGAGCTGGCACCTCAGGTCGAAGGATTACTTCATATTTCGCAAATTGCCAACCGCCATATCGGCTCGCCGTCCGAAGTGCTTGAAGAAGGTCAGGAAATTGAAGCAAAAGTTCTCGAGGTTCATCTCGCGGAACATAAGATTTCCTTATCGACACGTGTGCTTGAACAGGAAGATTCGTCGAATGATGACTACTCTCAGTACACGGATCAAAACGAAGGATTTTCGGTAGCCGATCTTTCTGAGAAGGAATCGGATACAAAAGAATAAGGCAGTAAAAGTGAACACGAAACGTGTTCACTTTTTTTATGTTCCGATAGATATGGTATAAAACCGCTTCATTTGGTACAATAGAACGGCTATGAAGCGAGAGAAGAGAAAGAAGGTGTTGGGATGGCAATTCCAGTAGTGGCGATCGTAGGTCGCCCAAATATCGGAAAGTCGACGATTTTTAACCGGGTGATTGGAGATCGGGTTTCGATCGTAGAAGACAAGCCAGGTGTTACCCGCGACCGTATATACGGAACTGGAGAATGGCTGAATCGTCATTTTCATTTGATTGATACAGGTGGAATCGAAGTCGGGGATGAGCCCTTACTTCAAATGATGCGTCATCAGGCGGAGCTCGCCATTGATGAAGCGGACGTCATTATCTTTATGGTCAACGGCCGTGAAGGGATTACGGCAGCGGATGAAGAAGTGGCGAACATGTTATTCCGTTCAAATAAACCGGTTGTCGTCGCTGTTAACAAAGTGGACAATTTTGAAATGCGCGATTTAATGTATGAATTTTATTCGCTCGGATTCGGTGATTTATATCCGATTTCCGGTACACACGGTTTAGGACTCGGAGATATGCTCGACCGCGTGCTTGAACTGGCACCGGATAAAGAAGATATCGAGTACGATGAGGATACGATTAAATTTGCTTTAGTCGGACGTCCGAACGTCGGAAAATCAAGCATGACGAATTCGATTCTCGGTGAAGAACGTGTCATCGTTTCGAGTATCGCTGGTACGACACGCGATGCGATTGATACACCGTTCTCACGGGATGAGCAGGAATATGTCATCATCGATACAGCCGGTATGCGTAAACGCGGAAAAGTCTATGAATCAACAGAACGATTCAGTGTTATGCGTGCACAAAAAGCCATCGAACGGGCAGATGTCGTCTGTGTCGTATTAGATGGTGAAGAAGGAATCATCGAACAAGATAAGAAAGTCGCCGGTTATGCCCATGAAGCAGGCCGTGCCATCGTCATCGTCGTCAACAAATGGGATGCCGTTGAAAAAGACGATAAAACAATGAAAAAAATGGAAGAGGAAATTCGCGAAGAATTCCGGTTCCTTGATTATGCCCCAATCGTTTTCGTCTCTGCGAAAACAAAACGTCGTTTACAAACGTTACTTCCTGTCATCAAACAAGCAGCGAAGAGCCATGCCCAACGTATTCAGACAAGTGTCTTGAATGATGTCATTGTAGACGCTGTAGCGATGAATCCTGCACCAACGGATAAAGGGGTTCGTCTGCGGATTAACTATGCAACACAGGTCGCTTCCCGTCCGCCGACATTCGTTTTATTCGTCAATGATCCGGAATTGTTACACTTCTCATACAAACGTTATCTGGATAACCGGATTCGTGAAGCCTTTGATTTTACAGGAACACCGATTCGGATTCTGGCACGTCAAAAACAATAAGGACAAGGTGAATCATGATGAAAAAAATTGCAGTCATTGGAGCCGGGAGTTGGGGAACCGCACTCTCGCTCGTTTTAGCCGATAACGGTCATGAGGTCATTCTTTATGGTCGGGATCAAAAAAATGTTGATGCCATTAATCAAAATCATGAAAATACGCAGTTCTTACCAGGTGTGACGTTGCCGGAATCACTTCGGGCAACTACTGTTTTAAGCGAAGCTGTCGAAGGGGTATCCCATATCTTGATTGTGACGCCTTCTTCTGCGATTCGTTCTGTATCGCGTCAATTAAACGAATTGTTGACGGAACCGGTCGTGTTGATTCATGCCTCAAAAGGGATTGAACCGAAAACACACTTACGGTTGTCAGAATTGATGGAGCAGGAAATCGATGCCTCCAAACGTTCGGCGATTTGTGTGTTGACCGGTCCATCCCATGCGGAAGAAGTCGCATTACGTAAGCCGACGACCGTAACGGTTGCTTCCACTGACATGGAAGAGGCAGGACGAGTGCAGGAATTGTTTACGAATGATAACTTCCGTGTCTATTTAAACGCCGATATTATCGGAGCAGAACTGGGCGGAGCGTTCAAAAACATCATTGCCTTAGCAGCCGGAATGGCTGATGGATTAGGGTACGGTGATAATGCCAAAGCAGCCTTGATCACCCGCGGGATGGTCGAAATTGCCCGACTAGGCACATTGTTCGGTGCAAATCCGATGACGTTCACCGGTTTAACGGGAATGGGCGACTTAATCGTGACCTGTACATCGGTCCACAGTCGGAACTGGCGCGCCGGAAATGCGATCGGCCGGGGCGAAAAACTTGAAACCGTTCTTGAGAACATGGGAATGGTCGTCGAGGGCGTCCGGGCGACACAAGCCGCTTACGATTTAGCAGAAACGAAACAATGTGAGTTACCCATCACGACAGCGCTCTATCATGTCTTATTCGACGGACATACTCCGGCAGAAGAAGTACAGAAATTGATGCGCCGTCCGCAGAAAAATGAGATTGAACATCTGTTTACGATGAAAGATTAACGGAGTGGGGTGGAAACCTTGAGTCCTGGATTACTAAAAATGTGGATTTCGTTTGCCGGGATCGGTTTGTTTGCGATCAGTGTCTTATTGGTCACAATCAGTCGGACGAAATTATCCGGTGCTTGGCAATTCTTGATGTCGACCATTGCTTTTCTTTGTTTTATCGTGGCATCGATCATCATGGTCTTTATCGTCATGGCAGGTCCGAGTGCATGAAAAAACTTTTAATAGTCTTTATGCTGATTCCGGTCATGTTGTTGTCGGGCTGTTTATTTCCGGACAGTCAAAAACCGTCGAATCGGGTTCCGTATCCGGAACAAATTCGAACGGTTCAAAATGCAGTAGACGCCTATCAAAAAGATACCGGCGTTTTGCCGATTAAAACAAGAGAAGCGGATACACCATTAATGGAACGGTATCAAATCGAACTCGGACGTCTGATTCCACGCTATATGAGCGACCCTCCTCCCAACAGTTTTGAAGGGGGCGGGACCTTCATTTATTTACTCGTGGATGTCGAGAAAAAGCCGACGGTTAAATTGATGGACTTGCTTGTAGCAGAAGAACTTCAAAAGCTTCAAGTCCGCATTGATACGTACCGTAAGAAAAATGACAAATATCCTTTCAAAGGTTCGATCGGGAAAAATCAGTTTACGCTTGATTATAAGAAGCTGTTTATCAAAGAGGAACCGAAAGTACCGAGTCCGTATTCCGATGAAAACCTGTCGATCTATGTAGACGGTCAGGGGCAGTTGTTTATCAACTATTTGCCTGAACTTAAAAAAGCGGTCGAAACAGCGAAGAAAAAGCCGAAAGTCGGCCAAGATATTCGGCATTTGCTCTACGATGAGCAACCATTTGTTCCTGCATACTCCCAAAGTTACACAATCAACAAAAAAGGCGAACCTGTGTTTTCTGAGAAATCGATCGAAGAATCAGAAAATTAATGGGGATTCTAACGAAAATGTTGTAATATCAACGTTTATAAGGTATGATTAGCCTCGAAGAAGTGATTGGGAGGGGGTGAACGTAATGAACAAAACTGAACTCATTCAAGCAGTTGTCGAAAAATCAGGTCTGACTAAAAAAGACGTGACGAAAGTTGTCGAATCAACATTCGAATCGATCACTGAGACACTTCAGTCTGGAGAGAAAGTCCAATTGATTGGCTTTGGTAACTTCGAAGTCCGTGAACGCGCAGCTCGTAAAGGTCGCAACCCACGTACAAAAGAAGATATCGAAATCCCAGCAAGCAAAGTACCGGCTTTCAAACCAGGTAAAGCATTGAAAGATGCTGTTAAGTAATTCGGCTACATAGTCGTTCGAGGAATTCCTCGGACGGCTTTTTTTGTGGACATTGAGAGACGAGAAAACGAACTGATTATGGTATATTAAAAAAGAAGAAAATCCATCAACGAGATGGCACTGGAGATCGGGGGGTAAAAGCATGAATCATCAAGAGCTGCTCGTGGAAGAAATGATCACCGCACTCACTACAAAACAAACGACACAATTGGCTCGGCATGTGGATTTCCCTTCCATCAATCGTGAACAAATCAGTTGGTTGATCGATGTCGCCCAAAATGAAACGTTGGCTTGGCAATCACTTGTCAAAGGTGTGCATTATGCACAGGTGGCCTTACTGTTACATGAACGTGTCGGAGAGACCAAAAGAGGTTCGAAAGAACGACAACTGCTGGTTCTGGCGGGAGATTTATTTTCGAGCTACTTCTTTGAAGAATTGGCGTCCCTTCCCCAAACGGCACTCGTAACACTCGGGCGGACCGTTCAGCATGTGAACGAAGCGAAATGTGCCCTTCATGAGGAAAACTACGATTCAACCGAAGAGTATGTCTTATTATGGTTAAAGGCAGAATTCGGATTGGTTCAAGGACTAGCAGCGATTAGCGGAAGAGACTGGTTGACGGAGGACGGACAACGTTTGATTCGTCAACGGGCACAAAGCTTACAATCAAGTGCTCAACAACTGTTATTATCTCATCTGGAACAGATGGCAGTAGCGTAATATCTTCGAAAGGGTGAACTGCGTGCAGACACAAGAAAAAGAGAAAAAAGTATATGAAGTGTTTCAATCGATTTCAAGCAATTATGATCAAATGAACTCCATCATCAGCTTCCGCCTTCATAAATTGTGGAGAAAAGAAACGATGCGCCGGATGAACGTATTTCCAGGTGCAAAGTGTCTCGACTTATGTTGTGGAACCGCTGATTGGACGATTCAGCTTGCGAAAGCAGCCGGTCCGACCGGTGTCATCAAAGGACTTGATTTTTCCGAGAACATGCTGAAAGTTGGTGTCGAAAAAGTTGAAGCGCTTGAGATGAAAAATGTCGAGTTGATTCACGGGAACGCGATGGAGCTTCCGTTTGGCGATCATTCGTTTGATTTCGTGACAATCGGATTTGGACTGCGGAATGTACCGGATTATTTGCAGGTCATCAAAGAAATGCACCGTGTCCTAAAACCGGGCGGGACGGTCGTCTGCCTTGAGACAAGTCAACCGACAGCACCGCTGTTTAAGGAAGCTTACTCCCTGTATTTCGGAAAAATCATGCCGCAGGTTGGTCGTTTGTTTGCCAAATCCTACGATCAATACAACTGGTTGCAAGAGTCAACTGAAGTTTTCCTTGATCGTGTCGAACTGAAACAACTGTTTGAACAAGCCGGATTCATGCAAGTGGAAGTCAAAGCATTTGCAGGTGGGGCGGCTGCAATGCACCTCGGAAAGAAGTGGTGAGATGTCACTGCATTCTATTTATCGAGACGTAACCAAAGAAGTAAATTTAGTGGATCAATTTTTGATCCGTCATATCGCATCGAGCGATCCGACCATCGATGCTGCCGGACAACAATTGCTTCAAGCAGGCGGTAAACGCATTCGGCCGGCCTTTGTGTTGCTCGCATCAAAGTTCGGTCAGGCCGATCGTGATGAGCTTGTGCGTGTTGCAGCCAGTCTTGAACTGGTCCATATGGCTTCACTTGTCCATGATGATGTGATTGATGACGCTGAACTGCGGCGCGGCAAACCAACCGTCATGCAACACTTTGATGAAGAAGTTGCACTCTATTCCGGTAACTTTTTATTTGGTGAGGCAGTTAAACTGATTGGGGAAGTTGGCAAACCGGAACTGGTTCAGGTGATGGTCCATGCGATGCGTGAAATCTGTGAAGGCGAAATCGAGCAGATTTACGATCAGTATGACTGGGAACAATCGATCAAACGGTATATTAAACGGATCGAGCGGAAAACGGCCATCCTGATTGAAGCCAGCTGTCATCTCGGGGCGATTGTCGCGAACTGTTCACCGGAAGATACGAAGGCGTTACGACAATTTGGGCGTGACATTGGTCTAGCTTTCCAAATTGCAGATGATTTGCTTGATTTTACAGCGAAACGGACTGAACTTGGAAAACCTGTCGCAGAAGATTTGCGTCATGGTCATAAAACATTGCCTGTATTTTATGCGTCTGAAGATCGAGAATTTTTCCGGGAATTACAAAAGATTCGTTCAATGCCGAGTCATGAAGAGGTGGCTCCTTTACTGGACCGGTTGCAACGATCAGATGCGTTGGAACGAACGCAACAAACCGTTGATTTATACATTCGGCGGGCGATTCTCCGCTTGAATCATCTCCCGAAATCATCAGCGAAACGGTCCTTGGAAGAAGTCGCCCGGTATGTCGGGAAACGTAAAGGTTGAAAAAATGTAAAAAATTTCTTGCCGCTTGTCCATTTACGCAGTAAACTTACTATGTAAGCGCTTTTTTATCTGTATTTCATAGGGGGAACTAGTAATGGAGCAAACGTTTTTAATGGTAAAACCGGATGGCGTTGAACGAGGTTTGATTGGGGAAATCATCGCTCGTATCGAACGTAAGGGATTCGTAATTCGTGAAATGAAAATGATGCAGGTGACTGAAGAATTAGCACAGGCTCATTACGCGGAACACGCAGAAAAACCATTTTTCGGAGAGTTGGTCACTTTCTTGACATCTGGTCCTGTCGTCGCACTTCGTGTTGAAGGCGAAGATGTAGTCACGGTTTCGCGGATGATGATTGGTAAAACGAAACCGACGGAAGCACTACCGGGAACGATTCGGGGCGATTTTGCAAACACGATGAGCGAGAATGTCATTCACGGTTCAGACAGTGTTGAAAGTGCCGAGCGTGAACTCGGTCTTTGGTTTCAAGGACAACCGTTAAACGTTTGAGGTCAGCAAGACGATTGAGCAACTGCTCAATCGTCTTTTTTGTTTTTTGGAAAGGAAATGGCTTTATGCTAAGATAGAAAATAAGACAGGGAGTGCCTGAAAAGCAATCCCACCAGAGAGAGGATTTGTGAGGTGGACTATGCAGGACTATGAGCTTTTCATCCAACGTTTCTTGAAAAAATCAGGAATTGATTTAGGACAATATAAAGAAGCCCAGATGAAGCGGCGATTAACAGCATTACGTGATAAAAAAGGATACAGTACATTTGCTTCTTATATGCAGGCGATGGAAAAAAGTTCAACTTTGTATGAAGAATTTTTGGATCGGATGACGATTAACGTCAGTGAGTTTTTCCGGAATCCGATTCGATGGCAGCAACTGGAGCAAGATATCTTGCCGGTGTTGCAAGCCCGTGCCCACGGACGGATTCGGACGTGGAGTGCCGCCTGTTCGACAGGTGAAGAGCCGTATTCGTTGGCGATGATCCTAAACGAAAAGCTCGATCCGGCACAATTTACGATTCAAGCAACGGACTTAGATGAGTTAGTCCTTGAGAAGGCAAAACAAGGCCGCTACGGAGCGTCCGCTCTGAATGAAGTGGAAGCAGGACGGAAAAAACGTTATTTCATCGAACAAGAACAACAGTTTGAAGTCGTTCCTGAAATCAGACGTCTCGTTCGATTCAGTAAACATAATTTACTCGGTGACCGGTATGATACAGGATTTGATTTGATCATCTGCCGGAATGTCTTGATTTATTTTACTGAGGAAGCCAAGGCACATGTCTATCGGTCATTCGTCGACGCTTTAAAACCGGGGGGCATTTTGTTTGTCGGCGGAACAGAACAGATTTTCCAACCGGAACGATTTGGCTTAAAAATGAAACAAAGCTTTTTTTATGAAAAAATCTAACGGATAGAAGGGGATGAGGCAACATGCGTTACATGACAGCAGGTGAATCACACGGTAAAGGATTATCGGTCATCATCGAAGGAATCCCTTCTGGTCTCATCATTGATTTTGATCAAGTGCAACGTGAGATGACACGACGTCAAGGTGGTTACGGTCGTGGACGGAGAATGCAAATCGAACAGGACGCGGTGGATGTCCGCGGGGGGATCCGGCACGGCTATACGACGGGCGCACCGATCAGTCTGTTCATTGAGAATAAAGACCATACGCACTGGACGAAAGTCATGCAGGCCGAACCGTTGCAGGAGGAACTGGAACGTCCGCGGACACTGACACGTCCACGCCCGGGTCATGCTGATTTGGTCGGCGGATTAAAATACGGACACCGGGATTTACGCGATGTCCTGGAGCGTTCGTCCGCCCGGGAAACGGCAGCGCGTGTCGCGGTCGGTGCCATTGCCAAACAACTGCTCGGTCAACTGGGGATTGATGTGTTTTCTCATGTCCGCTCCATCGGAGGCATCGATGCGGATTTCGTCAACCCGATGGAGTACCGGGAAGTGATTGAGACGTCGCCTGTTCGCTGTGCCGACGAAGCGGCAGCAGAGCGGATGATGGCAGCGATTGACCAAGCTAAAAAAGACGGGGACACATTAGGCGGAGAAGTCGAAGTCGTCGTGACAGATATGATGCCGGGAATCGGCTCCTTTACACAAAATGAGACGAAACTTGACAGCCGGATCGCCCGTGCCGTCATCAGTGTCAATGCGATGAAAGCAGTCGGGTTTGGCGACGGATTTGATTTGGCGCGCAGAAAAGGTAGTACGGTCCAGGATGAAATCCTGCATGACGAAACCGGGTATTTCCGTAAGACGAATCATCTGGGCGGGATTGAAGGCGGAATGTCGACCGGAATGCCTATTCGGGTCCAAGTGGCGATGAAGCCGATTCCGACGTTATATCGTCCTCTCCAGTCCGTCGATATCGAAACAAAGGAGCCATTCGTCGCTCAGGTCGAACGCAGTGACGCCTGTGCCGTTCCGGCGGCAGCGGTCGTACTGGAAGCCGTCGTAGCCGTCGAGATTGCGGCAGCTGTTCTTGAGATGTTCGGTACATCGACGCTTGACCGCCTGAAACAGGCTGTCACAGCTTACCGGGAGGAGGTGCGTCTCTTTTGACGCATCTGACTATCCGGGCGAGCCGTCCTTATTCCGTCTATGTTGAACCGGATGCCATCCGACGGATTCATGAAGTGAAACAAGCGCAGGAAGCGGATCGGTTCTGGATCATTACGGATCAGACCGTGGCGGATCTGCATATGGCGTCAATCCGCCGTCAACTTGAGAATGTTTTTCCGGTGACGGCTCAGCATGTCAGTACCGTCGAGCCGGGGGAAGGAAGTAAATCCTTATCCGTCTATCAACGGTTGCTGGAAGAAGGAATTGAGCAGGGTGCAACACGAAAGACGATGATTCTTGCCGTCGGAGGCGGTATGATCGGTGATTTAGCGGGATTCGTTGCAGCGACTTTCCTACGTGGTGTTCCTTTCCTTCAAATCCCGACGACATTGCTCGCACATGATTCGAGTGTCGGCGGAAAGGTTGGATTAAACTTACGTTGGGGTAAGAACTTAGTAGGTGCTTTTTATCAGCCGTCTGCCGTTTTATACGATCCGGCCTTTTTACAAACGTTGTCCGACCGCGAATGGAGAAGCGGTTTTTTTGAATTACTGAAGCATGGATTATTGGCGCGTCCGACTTTTGCGGAAGAGCTGATCGGACTGGGACTTTCAGATATCAAACAATTACCGCTCGCTGACTGGATTTCAGCCGGCATACAGGTGAAACAGCATATCGTAGAACAGGATGAACGGGAAACCGGCATCCGTGCCTTTTTAAACTACGGGCATACTTTCGGCCATGCCGTCGAATATGCGAGTGAGGATCTGTCCCACGGAGAAGCAGTCGGGATCGGGCTGGTTTTTGTATCAATCCTTGAAGGCAACGAATACCAAACCAACCGATTGGTCGAGCTGATTCACCGGCTTGGTGTTGTGTTACCGGAACGTCAACCGTTTGAAAGATACTTGGAATTGATGAAACGCGACAAAAAAAATGATGTATCGATTCGATTTGTAGTAAAAGGTCAAGATGGATTTTCTTTGGAAGTAATCGATCAGAAACGTCTAAAGAATGCATATGATCAAACAGTGAGGTGTTTACATTGGGCTTAAGAGGGACGGTACGTGTACCGGGCGATAAATCGATGACCCATCGTGCTTTTTTGATGGGTGGAATCGCAGAAGGAACAACAGTGATTTCGAATGCCTTGTTAGGGGCAGATTGTCTGGCGTCACTCGCAGCAGTCGAGGCACTTGGCGCACACGTTCAGCAGACGGAACAAGAAATTCGGATTACCGGGACCACTGCTCTAAAGGCAGCGACGATTGACTGCGGTAATTCAGGAACGACGATTCGTTTACTGAGCGGTATTTTGGCAGGTAGTCAGGAAACGTACACCTTGACAGGAGACGAGTCATTACAACGACGGCCGATGGACCGGGTGACCGTCCCGCTTGCGACACTCGGAGCGGACATTGAAGGGACATACGCGCCGCTGACGATCCATGGTCAACCGCTTGTTGGGACAACCTATACGTTGCCTGTTGCGAGCGCTCAAGTCAAAAGTGCGGTTTTACTGGCCGGATTGTTTGCGACCGGCGAGACGACAGTTGTCGAACCGATTCTGTCACGGGACCATACAGAACGGATGTTGCCGAAATTCGGAGCCGACCTGACTATTCAAGAACAGGAGCAGGGACGGAAAATCCGTCTGCAAGGACCGGTCCGCCTGCAAGCCACAGAAATCGACATTCCGGGTGATCCTTCTTCTGCTGCTTTTTGGTGGGCGGCAGCTATCTTAGGAGCCGACAGTCGGATCACGACGGAACATGTCTTGATGAATCCGACCCGGACAGGATTTTTACAAGTCTTACGGCAGATGGGAGCCAGTGTCGAAATCACGAACCGTCGGGAAACGGCGGGGGAAGAGACGGCTGACATGACGCTGATGACGACTTCCCTGCAAGCTGTAGCGATTGAAGGGGAGCAAATTCCTTCGTTGATCGACGAAATTCCGTTGCTTGCCCTGCTTGCGACACAAGCCGAAGGACGGACCGTCATCCGGGATGCAGCGGAACTGCGTGTTAAAGAGACGGACCGGATCGAGACGGTCGTTTCGACGCTGCGAAAGATTGGTGCGCAGATTGAAGCGACGGAAGACGGCATGATTATTGACGGACCGACACCACTTGTCGGAGCGACGGTCGACAGTGCAGGAGACCATCGTCTGGCGATGATGCTGACGATTGCTGCGACATTACAGCCGGAAATCGAGGTCCTTGGGAATGAAGTAGTTGAAGTCAGCTACCCGACGTTTTATGATGATTTAAAGACACTGCAACAAACGAATCCCTGAAAAGATCTCGAACAGTGAAATAGAGGAAAGTGAGGCGTTTGCCTTGAACGAACACGTATTAAAAGAAATAGTCGAGAGTCTCGAACACGGTCATACGTCTGAAGCGTTAGTCGCACTCGAACAACTCGAAAAAACAGGAACGGACGAAGATCGTCTGGCGGTGGCTGATTTGTACATCGAATTAGGATTATCCGACCGTGCCGTCGATCTGTTGGCTCCGTTGTACGTCGATTACTCAGGGAATGCCGGTGTGGCCTTATTGCTTGCCGAATGTTACATCGATCTCGACCGGGAAGAAGAGGCCATCACCGTCCTGGAACAGGTGGATGTGACGGATATCGAAAATGGTCCCCGGACGTTGGTCCTGCTCGCCGACTTGTATCAGTCGCAAGGACTTGATGAAGTAGCATTGGCCAAATTAAAGGAGGCCCGGGAATTAGCACCAAATGAACCGTTGCTTGCTTATGGACTGGCTGAACTGTATATGACACTCGGTGCATTTGATCAAGCGGTTCCTTTGTTTGCTGAAATTGCGGCTGATCCGGTGTTGCGGGAAGAATTGCCGCTGGATGCCCTCTATGCGGAAGCATTGGCCATGATCGGGGAGTTCGAAGAAGCGATTCCACTGTATGAACGCGCCGTGGCGGAACGGTCGGATCTGCATACATTGTTCGGACTCGCGATGACGGCTCACCGGGTCGGACAACATCAAAAAGCGGTCGAGACATTCCAGCAATTGATTGCTCAGGATCCTGATTATACGTCGGCGTATGTCCCGTACGCGGAAAGTCAGGCTGAACTCGGACTGACGAAAGAAGCGCTTAATGTCATCAAACAGGGAATCGAGCGCGACGATTACAACGATGAGTTGCGAACGATGGAAGCATTGTTCCTCTTGAAACTTGGAGACCGGGAAGGCAGTGTGAAAGCATTGCGTGAAGCCCTGGCCCTCAATCCGGAATCGCTCGTCGCGGCCGAAAGACTGCTTGCACTGCTCGCGGAAGATGAAGATCACGATGCGACGCTTGAGACGATTTCCGCCATCGAAGAACATGTGACGGCACCGATTCTGACCTGGTACCGGGCACGCTCCTTATATGCATTAGAAGAGTATACGCAAGCGATGGAGAAATATGCGCAAGTAGAGGCTGCTTTTGCGGATGATGCGTTATTCTTAAAAGAGTATGGATATGCGCTCGTGGAAGAAGGACGCCGGGACGAAGGGCTGATCTTATTACGCCGGGCGGCTGCACTGACACCGGAAGATGCCGATTTAGTCGACTATGTCGAACGAATGGATGGATGACTTCACTGGAGAAGGGAGTAGGATTAAGATGACAGAGAGAAAGCAGCGTTTCTTGCGCCGCATCTTGACCTATTATACGTTGAAACGTCGGGAATCAAAGTGGATCATCGATTATTGGCTTCGAAACGATTCGAAGCTCGAACAGGTTCACTTTGTTCAAAATGCCATGTTTGCGCCAAAAGCAATGATCATTACGACCTATGGATTTGATGCAGACCCGTTTCTCTTTAAAAAAGGAGAGGTCAAAACGACCGATCCGGAAAAAGCCTACCATGATATTCGATTGACGGATGAGCCGCTTTATATCGAGTTGAACTTTCAAGGGATGATGATGGATGACGAGTACCTCTCGCTGTTGGAGGAAAATCCGTTCCGACCGGAAGTAGCCGTTGAACCGAAACTGGCCGATGCTGCGATGAATTTCATTGCGGCGACGGTCAACCGTCAAGAAGAAGAACGTTTGGTCCGGTTGATCGACGAGGCGCTTGACGCCCGGGATAAACATCGTTTCCAATCGCTTTCGGACGAATTGCGAATCATCCGCAGCCAACTCTGATCGAAAAATCGAGTCGTTTGCCTTCCTTCGACTGTACTGAAGGGAGGCTTTTTTTCGAAATCGAAACTAAGGGGAAAATATGAAGAAAAATTGTAGCTAATTTCATAAAACGTTCACATTAAAGAAGCAGTAACAAAAGCGGATATGATACATTAAATGTGACGAAATGTAAGTGAACAGGAAAGGGGGGAATGACTTGCGTTTCAAACCATCCGATGTTCAAAGGACAAGAAACGAACAAGCGTATATCGATACGTTGATTGTCCCATTGATTCCCGTCGGATTCGACGAAGCGATGCATGCTTTCTCGGAATGTGCAGATATGACGATGACCGTCGCGACGGAAGTCGAACGGCAATTGTCGGGACGGGCGATGCTTGTACCGGCGATGACGTATATCGGTGAACCGTCCATCGACCAGCTTACGAGTTGGCAACAGGCGGCATCTTCAGAACAGTTTCGATTTGTGACGTTCATTACTGCCGATTTACGGTGGAAAGAGACATCGGTCACGGACATTATTTATGTCCCGCGTTTATCGCTTGAGACGATGAGCCGAGATCAACAAGGTCAGATGGTCGGGAATTTTGTCGGGCAAGTCTTAGAGCAGTTAGGAAACCGCTGGACCGCGCTATGAAGCGGTTGACGCAATGATTTTATTAAGATACTATTACCATGTGAGAAATTTGTGTGAAGTACCGTGGTCTTGGGGCACAGTGTACATCACGAGGGGGGATCGAGATGGCTCAAAACGGGTCTAACGTAACACGTCGTCAATTCTTGACGTATACATTGACTGGAGTCGGCGGCTTTATGGCGGCGACGATGGTCATGCCGATGGTCAACTTCGCAGTTGATCCAGTCCTGAAGAAATCAGGAGCAGGCGATAAAGTAAAAGTAATGAAGTTGTCGGACATCACGACAGAACCAAAACGGGTTGACTTCAAAAAACAAACACAGGATGCGTGGTATGAGTTTGAAGAAACGTTATCTGCGTGGGTGTTTAAAAATGATAAAGGCGAAGTGTTAGCTTTATCACCGATCTGTAAACACTTAGGATGCCAGGTCAGTTTTGGAGCGGATCCGACGCACCCAGAACAATTCTATTGCCCATGTCATTTCGGCCGGTATACGAAAGACGGCGTCAACGTACCAGGTACGCCTCCGACGAAACCGCTTGATGAATATGAAAAGCAAGAGAAAGATGGTTTCCTTTACCTAGGTAAACCAGTCGAAAGAGGTGCGTAAGCGATGATGCAAAAAATTTATGATTGGATTGATGAGCGCGTTGATATCACGCCGCTTTGGCGGGATATTGCCGATCATGAAGTTCCAGAACACGTTAACCCGGCCCATAACTTCTCAGCATTCGTTTATTGTTTTGGCGGGTTGACATTCTTTACGATTGTCATCCAGATTCTTTCAGGAATGTTCCTGACAATGTATTACGTACCAGATATCATCAATGCGCATGCGTCTGTGTACTATCTTCAAAATGAAGTAGCTCACGGTCAAATCGTCCGTGGTATGCACCACTGGGGCGCATCGGTCGTCATCGTAATGTTGTTCTTACATACATTACGTGTCTTCTTCACAGGTTCATACAAAAAACCACGTGAATTGAACTGGGTTGTCGGTGTACTGTTGTTCTTCGTTGTCTTAGCACTTGGTTTGACAGGATACCTGTTGCCATGGGATATGAAAGCATTGTTCGCGACGAAAGTTACGATTCAAATCGCGGAAAGTATTCCTGTCATCGGTGGTATTGCAAAAACACTCCTGGCGGGTGGAGAAATCGTCGGTGCAAGCACAATCGCTCGATTCTTTGCGATTCACGTCTTCTTCCTTCCTGCAGCATTGTTCGTCTTGCTCGGGGCCCACTTCATGATGATCCGGAAACAAGGGATCTCTGGACCACTTTAAACCGACACTTATTATTAGACAACTAAAAGGGGGAGAACACGATGCATCGTGGTAAAGGAATGAAATTCGTCACCGATTCACGGGTGTCGATCAACAACCGGATGCCGAACAAGTCAAAAGACTATTCGGAGTATCCAGGTCGGACGGAAGCGTTCTGGCCAAACTTCTTGCTTCGCGAATGGATGGTAGGAGCGGTCTTCTTGATCGGCTTCATGACCTTGACAATCGTTGAAGCAGCACCGCTTCAAAATATTGCTGACCCGACGAATACGTCGTACATTCCACTTCCGGACTGGTACTTCCTATTCCTCTATCAGCTCTTGAAATACCAATTCGCGGCTGGTCCGTACATTTTAATGGGAACGGTCATCCTGCCTGGTCTTGCGTTTACAGCATTGCTCGTAGCGCCATGGCTTGACCAGGGACTCGAACGTCGCCCGGCAAAACGTCCGATCGCCGTCAGCATGATGTTACTTGCAATCGTATCGATCGTCTTCTTGACATGGGAATCGGTTCAGACAACACACTGGGATACTATCCACAAACAAGGTGAGTTGACAATGAACGAAGGTCCAAAAATCGATACATCAGCAAAAGGATTCGAGATTTACTCGAACCAATCATGTGTCAACTGTCACGGTAAGAACCTCGAAGGCGGCGCAGCAGCTCCAGCCCTCGTCGGGACGAAAAAGACAGAAAAAGAAATTTATGATATCGCAGTCAAAGGTGTCGGTTCGATGCCTGCTGGACAGTTCAAAGGTTCAGATGCCGAACATAAAGAACTTGCTAAATTCATCGCTTCATACGGTGAAGGCGGAGAAAACAATAAATAAGACAACCGGCCGGGGGAATTTTCCTCCGGTTTTTGTCTATCATGAGGTGACAATACATGCCGTTCATTCATCTGTTAAAACATAAAGCTGTGCTTTGGCCGCTCGCTTTGATTAATTTGGGCGGAACATTATACGGCTATTACTGGTATCAACCCCAACTGGCGCAGTCGAAGTGGTACTATTATCCGTTCATTCCGGACAGTCCGACAGCCTCGCTCTTTTTTACGATTATTGTCTTTTTATGGATTTTCAACCGCCGTTCCCGTTTATTTGAAGCCCTTGCCTTTGTGACGTTAATCAAATACGGGGTGTGGGCGGTCGTCATGAATGCCTTGATGTTACGGGAACTCGGGACGGAGAATTCTTATTTGACGGCCATGGCGTTGATGCTGATGGTCTCGCACGGGGCGATGGCGTTTCAGGCATTGCTTTACGCGCCGGTCATGACGTTTCGGGTCAAAGAGCTGCTCCTTGTCGCAATTTGGGTCGTCCATAACGATGTCGTCGATTACGTTCTCGGACAGTGGCCGCGGTATCCGGCACTCGCCGAACATATCCAGTGGATCGGGTACGGCTCGTTCTGGCTGACTGGATTATGTCTTTTGATGGGATATTGGTTTGTGGCACGCGATTCGATTGACAATAAGGTCGCTTGAACATAAAATAAGACTATAATCTTTTTTTATGAAAGGAAGCGACGACATGGCAAACTATTTGATTTATCTGGCCATCATCATCATCGTGCCGATTTGGGCGCAGATGCGTGTCAGAAAAACGTACAAGAAATATCAGGAAGTTCCGATTCACAGCGGCGTGACCGGAGCACAGGTCGCAGATTTCATCATGAAGCAAAACGGAATCACGAATGTGCGTCTAGAACCAATCGGCGGAACGATGTCCGATCATTACGATCCAACGAATAAAGTCGTCCGTTTGTCAGAAGATGTTTACTACGGTTCGACCGTCTCAGCCGTCTCGATTGCTGCCCACGAAATCGGGCACGTCATTCAAGATGCAACCGACTATGGCATGATGCGGGTTCGTCACCGGATTGCGCCAGTGGCTTCGATCACGTCCAACTTATCGTTCCCGTTGTTACTGATCGGTTTCCTCGCCGGAATGAGCGGACTTGCCATGCTTGGGGTC
The DNA here is from genome assembly GCF_018618775.1 of Exiguobacterium sp. s138. Taxonomy (NCBI): domain Bacteria; kingdom Bacillati; phylum Bacillota; class Bacilli; order Caryophanales; genus Exiguobacterium; species Exiguobacterium sp. s138. The sequence continues at coordinate 264,000 of NZ_JACSMW010000002.1, forward strand.
ATCCTGATGCTCGGAGCCGTCATCTTCCAACTCGTCACGTTACCGGTCGAGTTTGATGCGTCGAACCGGGCGATGGCCCAGTTGACGGAACACGGAATCATCGATGCGGAAGAAGAGCGCGGCTCACGCCGTGTCTTGAATGCTGCAGCTTGGACATACGTTGCTGCGACACTCGTCGCGATTGCTGAGTTCGTCCGTTTGGCTTTGATTGTCTTTGCACCGTCAAGTGATGACTAACTAATCGAATCGAAAAAAATGACGAGAAGTCCGCAATGGATTTCTCGTCATTTTTATTGTCATTGATTACGTTTCTTTAATCGGGACCCGGTTTTCATCAAAGGTAAACCCTTCACCGGTCACTTCATAGACATCGTGCAGTGTGATGAACGCGTGCTGATCGATTGATTTGACAAGTGTCTTCAACCGTGTGATTTCATTGCGGGCGACGACGACGTACAAGACTTCCAAGTCGCGTCCCGAATAGCCACCTTTGGCGATCAGGCGGGTCGTCCCGCGGTTCATCGTCGCATGGATACCGTCTGCAATTTCCGTCCGTTGATCGCTGATGATCATCGCGGCTTTTCCGGCATAGGTGCCTTCTTGCATCCAGTCAATGACCCGGGCTCCGACGTAGACGGCAAGTAATGTATACATCGCCTGTTTATAGTCGAGATAGCTCAGTGAAGCGACGATGACAAAAAAGTCGAAGACCATAAACGTTCTGCCGATCGACCAACCAAAATACCGTTTGGTCAAGCGGGCGATGATATCGACCCCGCCGGTCGTCCCGCCATTATTGAAAATGATACCGAGCCCGACACCGATGAAAACCCCGGCAAACAAGGCTGCGAGAACCATATCGTCTTTCAAGAAAATTTCAAGCGGAGAATATTTTGCAATCAATCCATACCAAATCGAGAAACTGAACGTTCCGATCAATGTATAGACGAACGTCGTCCGTCCGAGCAGTTTATAACTGACGAGAAATAACGGAATGTTGAGCAACAAGTTCGTAACGGACGGGGAAAAACCGAACAGTCCTTTTAAGATCAAGGTGATTCCTGTAAATCCTCCTTCTGCCAACTCATTTTGCACGTTAAAATGATAAATACCAAAAGCGAAAATAAAGGATCCGATCAAAATCCAGATGATGTTTTGAATACGAATCGGAAACTGAAATGGGGGTGCCATCTGATTGCTCCTCTCTACATGACTCTTTCTCTAGGGTAACGGCAGACGTCAAAAAAGACTAGCTTTTCTGACGAAAATCGTTCGAAAAGTGGCGGATGTAGTTTTTAGTCGGCAATTTGATTACAATGAGCAGGGACAAGACATTACTTACAGGACATTATTTAATGAGGAGAGAGTGACTAGATATGAAAAAAGCGATTGGGATTCTCTGTTATCCATCGGTCGGCGGCAGTGGTGTCGTGGCGACGGAACTCGGAATGAAGTTAGCGGACCGGGGGCATGATGTTCATTTCATCACCTCGAGCATTCCGTTCCGCTTGACGGAATATCGTCCGAACATTACCGTTCATTTGGTTGAGGTGAATCAATATTCGGTCTTTAAATATCCCCCGTATGACATTACCTTGGCGTCAAAAGTCGCGGAAGTGATCGATCTGTTTGATCTTGACATCATTCATGCGCATTACGCGGTCCCGCATGCGGTATGCGCGGAACTTGGACGGAATATGGCGAAGAAAAAAGGGGTTGGTGTCGTGACGACCTTACACGGGACAGACATTACCGTCATCGGTCAGGACTTGGAAATGCAACCGGCCATCCGGTACGGAATCGAAAGTTCAGATGCCGTCACGGCGGTTTCAGAAAGCCTGGCCCTCGAAACGAACATAACATTAAACGGACAGTATGCGATCGAAGTCATCCCAAACTCGATTGACGAAAGTATGTATTATCCGATGCGGGATGAACGGTTGAAGCGGCATTACGGTATCGAGCCGGATGAAATCGTCGTCATTCATATTTCGAATTTCCGACCGGTCAAACGAATCGACGATACGATTGCCGCGTTTGCAATCGCTTCAAAAGACCGGGCGATGCGGTTATTGTTGGTCGGGGACGGTCCGGAAATGGGACAGACGAGACGCCGGGCAAAGGAACTTGGAATTTACGACAAAATCATTTTCGCCGGGAAACAGGAGCATGTCGCTCAGTTGCTGGCGATCAGCGATATTCATTTACTGTTGTCGGAAAAAGAAGCCTTCGGACTGGTTGTTCTTGAGGCGATGGCCGTTGGTGTCCCGAGTGTCGTCTCGAGCGCCGGAGGATTACCGGAAGTGATTCAGGACGGAAAAACAGGATTCATCGTTCCGACGTATGATGTCAAGACGGCAGCGGACCGAATCGGGAAGTTGGCTGATGACGCGGCCTTGCGGGAAGAATTGGCGGAGGAAGGAATCCGAGATACCCGGAGACGGTTTGATTCCAATCAGGTCGTTCGTGCTTATGAACTGTTATATGAACGGGTGTGTGCGCAATATGAAAATGCTTGAGTCTGCGAATCAGATCATCCAAACGATTGAAGCGGCAGGCGGCGAAGCCTATATCGTCGGGGGAGCGGTTCGGGATATGTTGCTTAAACGCGAACCCGGAGATTATGACTTGGCAACGTCGCTGCTTCCGGAAGCGGTCATGCACCTGTTTCCGGTCGTGATTCCGACCGGACTGGATCACGGAACCGTCACGGTTGTCCTTGATCATGTACCGTTTGAAGTGACGACCTTTCGTTCGGAAAGTACGTACAGTGACCGGCGGCGTCCGGACGAAGTGACGCTAGGTGTCAGCCTGGAGGAAGATCTGACGCGCCGTGATTTCACCATCAATGCGATGGCGCTGAAGCCGACCGGTCTCGTCGATCTGTTCGGCGGTCAAGCTGATCTGGCGACGAAAGTCGTCCGGACAGTCGGTCGGGCGGAAGACCGGTTTGATGAAGATGCCCTGCGGATGATCCGGGCGTTCCGTTTTATGAGTCAGTTGGAGTTTACACTCGATCCGGAGACAGAACGGGCCATCGAAAATAAAAAACAGCACCTTTCATCCGTTGCCGTCGAACGGATTGCCATTGAATTTGAAAAACTGCTGTTAGGTCCCGGACGCAAAGCTGCTTTAGCGGCGATGCGTCGGACGGGAATCGGACACTATATGCCGCACATGAACGATGTGATACTGCATCAGTTGATGCTGTTGCCGTTTAATGGGGTGTCGCCGGACGACGTATGGACGCTCGTTTTGGTGGCCGGACTCCATCCCGAATCTTTACGGGCATGGAAACGGTCTAAAAAACAAGAGGGACGGGCGAAGACATTCGCTCCGCTCGTTCATGAACAGACGTTATCCGATTGGCAACGTTACCGGCTGTCGGATGAAGAGTTGGACCATTTGAATCAGATGACGGGGTACCGTCACGAAGGCCGGGCGTCCTTGCCGATTCGGCGCCTACAAGACTTGACGGTCAACGGACGGGACATGATGGACCTTGGTTTACGAAAACATCAGATTAAAGAAGCACTCCATCATTTGGAGCAGCAAGTCGTGCACCGTCAGTTGGATAATGAACGCGAGATTCTGTTAAAGGAAGTGATGAATTGGAAAAATCAACACGGGACCGGGTCCTCCAGGCATTGATGCAGGCTGACTGGATATCCGGTCAAGAGTTGGCGGATCAATTTAATATTTCACGTACCGCTATTTGGAAACAAATTGCGGCATTGAAAGAGGACGGCTATATCATCGAAGCCCATAAGAAAACCGGGTATCATTTGGCGGATCGGGGTGACCGGTTGACACCGCTTGCGATTCAGCAGTATGTACGAACGGACACTTTGGGACAACAGATCATTCATCTCGAACAGACGGAAACCACCCAACGGATTGCGCATGAGCAGGCGCAACAAGCGGCAAGTGAAGGGACGTTAATTGTCTGTGACTTTCAAACCGACGGACGGGGACAACTTGGACGGACCTGGCACGAGACGCGGAGTGCAGGTATTGCAATGAGTTTAATTTTGCGTCCCAAAGCACCGCTTCACCAGGCCGGGCAATTGACCTTACTTGCCGGAATCGCTTTAGCCGAGACATTACGGACACTAGACGTCCCGGCGACGATTAAATGGCCAAACGATTTGTTGATTGCCGGAAGAAAAGTTGCCGGAATCCTAACGGAAATGCAGACGGAAGCCGATCGCATCAATTCCGTTATCATCGGAATCGGTATCAATGTCCACCACACGCAATTTCCGGAACTCTTATCGGATCGGGCGACCTCTTTACATTTAGCAACCGGAAAATTAATCGCCCGCGCTGAAATCGTCGGATTGTTTTTAAACACGTTTGAACCGATGTACAAGAAATGGTTGACAGAAGGATTCGCATCGTTTGTCCCGGCATGGGAGAAATACGCCGACCGGTTAAACGATTTAGTGACGTTGCGGACCCGGCAAGAGACCGTGACCGGAATCTTACGCGGAATTCAGGCGGACGGTACCTTACAAATTGAAACAGAGACAGGACTGAAAGCATTTCATTCCGCCGAACTGGTTTACTGGACGGAGATGTAAGCTCGGACGTTTGCAGTCTGCTTTTTGAATCATGTATAATAAGTGCGAGGATGATAGCCACTTGGAGTCATACCGGTTAGAGGCTTATATTCATATTGTTTATTTGACTGCCTTGATCCTACTTGGACAGGGACAGAAGGATGATTTTGCACTTATTCATGCCTTCTTTCCTATGCTATTTTTTAGGAAGGAAGGCATTTCCTTTTGTCCTCTCTAAACTACGAAGGAGAGAACACACATGCATACGATGACACCTTTACTAAAAAAACAACAGGCGGGCGAAAAACTCGTCATGCTCACAGCGTACGATTATCCGTCCGCAAAATTAGCGGAAGCCGGACACGTCGATTTGCTGCTGGTCGGGGATTCGCTCGGGAATGTCATTCTCGGATATGATTCGACGATTGCCGTGACAGTAGACGATATGGTCCATCACGCAAAAGCTGTCCGTCGCGGAGCACCGGCAACCTTTATGGTCGTTGACATGCCGTTTGCCAGCTATCACGGTTCGTTTGACCGGACGCTTGAGGCGGCAGCCCGTATCTTCCAGGAAAGCGGAGCAGACGCCTTGAAACTCGAAGGGGCCGGAGACATCCTGACAACGATTCGTCGTCTGACGGAGGCCGGTATGCCTTGTGTTGCCCACTTGGGGCTGACACCACAATCGGTCGGAGTGCTCGAAGGATTTAAAGTTCAGGGGAAATCGCTTGCAGCAGCGGAACAGTTGATTGCCGACAGTTTGGCCGCAGAACAAGCGGGAGCGAAGATGCTTGTTCTTGAGTGTGTACCGCATCCGCTGGCGAAACGTGTTCAGGAACTCTTAACGATTCCGGTAATCGGAATTGGGGCAGGTGCCGATGTTGCCGGACAAGTATTGGTCTACCATGATATCTTGACGTACGGTGTCGGACGGTTGCCAAAATTCGTTAAAGCATATGCCGACTGGAACACATCCGGTACGGAAGCGATCGCCCGTTACGTCGAAGACGTCAAAAACGGGACGTTCCCTGAACTCGCCCACTCGTTCCTGATGGATGAAGAACTGATCGGGGCGTTATATGGAGGATTTAAAGAATGAAAATCATGCAGAGTGTGACACAATTGCGCGAAGCATTGGCAGGACAGACATCGGTCGGATTCGTTCCGACGATGGGCTTCCTGCATGAAGGGCATGCTTCCTTACTCGAACAGGCACGGCAGGAGAATGACATTGTCGTATTAAGTATCTTTGTCAATCCGACACAATTTGGTCCAAACGAAGATTTAGACCGTTATCCGCGGGACGAACAGCGTGATCAGCAATTGGCCCAAGCTGCCGGTGTCGATTATCTCTTTTATCCGACGAACGACGTCATGTATCCGCTTGATATGGCGCGGGTGACGGTTCGTTCGGGTGATGACGTCTTATGTGGCACGTCGCGACCGGGACATTTTGACGGGGTCTTGACGGTCGTCAGTAAATTGTTTAATATTGTCCAACCGACGCGTGCCTATTTCGGATTAAAGGATGCACAACAACTGGCATTAATTGAAGGGTATGTCACAGATTACTTCGTCCCGGTCGAAATCAAGCGGTGTCCGATCATTCGTGAAGCGGATGGACTGGCGAAATCGTCGCGAAATGTCTATCTGTCGGAAACGGAACGGAAGCAGGCACCGGGTATCCAGCAGGCGCTCCAACAAGCCAAACAAGCGCTCGATGCCGGAACGCCGCTCGAAACGGTTCTGGAGCAAACACGGGCGTCGCTTCACTTTGAAGGCACGACGATCGATTATGTCGAAGCTGTCGCCTATCCGACACTCGGTCCGGTCGATGCGACTACGGACACGATTTTACTGGCGGTTGCCGTTCAATTTGAATCGGCCCGATTGATTGATAACTTACTATATACGAGAGGAGCATGATCATGTTACGTACATTCATGCATGCAAAATTACACAAAGCCCGTGTCACGGAAGCGAATCTGCATTACGTCGGTTCGATTACGATCGATGAAGATTTACTGGACGCGGTCGGGATTCTTGAAAACGAGAAGGTCCAAGTGACGAACAATCAAAACGGGGCCCGGATTGAAACATACGCCATTAAGGGAGCCCGTGGTTCTGGTGTCATTTGTCTGAACGGAGCAGCAGCCCGTCATTTCCAAATCGGTGATGAAGTCATCATCATGGCTTATGCGCAATTGACGAACGAAGAAATTGCGACACATGTTCCGAAAGTCGCGGTTCTTGATCAAGAGAATTCGATTAAGCAGATGTTATCGCAGGAAATCGCACATACGATCTTATGATTTTGAGGGACCCGAGATACATTCGGGTCTCTTTTTTGTTAAGATGGAACTTGAGATGCCATATACTTAAGATATGGATGGTTAAAGGTGGAGATGAGTCGTGGAAAAGAAGTTTGTTGTAGTGGATTTAGAGACGACCGGACATTCGATTAAATCCGGCGATGAGATGATTGAAATCGGAGTGGCAGTAATTGAAGACGGTCAGATTACAGATCGTCTGTCGGCATTTGTCCGTCCACAAAAACCGATTCCGCCGTTTATTTCTCAATTGACCGGCATTACGGATGAGGATGTGGCACAGGCGGAATCATTCGCGACCATTGCACCGCGCGTACTTCAATTACTCGATGGTGGTGTGTTCGTCGCACATAATGTGCAGTTTGATCTGACCTTTTTGAACGAAGCTTTGGAAGAAGAAGGCTATTTGCCGTATACGGGTCCTGTCATCGATACAGTCGAGTTAGCGAGGATCTTGCTGCCGACTGCTGAAAGTCATTCGTTGTCGCATTTGACGGAAGCGTTACAGTTGACGCACCACGAAGCGCATCGTGCCGGGAGCGATGCAGAAGCGACGGCGGAACTGTTGCTTCATTTATTTACCCGTCTACAGGATTTACCGCTCGATACGTTACGCCACTTACGTCGGCTGGCCGGAAAACTGTTTAGTGCGATTGAACAGGAGATTGATCAGGCGATTCAAACGGTCGGACTGGAGCCGGATGACCGGTTTGATTCTTTTCGTAAGCTGGCTTTAAAGAAGCGAACCGAACCGGAAGAATGGTACACACGGACCGAGCTGGAACCGTTCAGTCCGTTCGTTGACCGATTGAACGAAACCGTGTTTCCGCAACTGTTCCCTGGGTACGAACCGCGTACGGGACAGCTTGAAATGATGCGTCATGTTTATCAATCGCTTGACCAAGAAACACCGCTACTTGTCGAGGCGGGGACGGGAACTGGGAAATCCCTCGGCTATCTTGTACCGGCGGCGCATTATGCGATTGAACATGAGACGCCGATTATCGTCAGTACCCACACGATTCAATTACAGGAACAGTTATTTGCCCGGGATTTGCCGCTTTTACGCCAACTGTTTGAAGCACCGGTCGACATTACCTTATTAAAAGGGCGCAGTAATTACATGGATTTACGCAAGTTTGAGTTTTTCCTCAGCGAAACGGAAGAACCGTATAATTTTACGTTGGCGAAAGCCATCTTGTTGGTCTGGTTGACACAGACGGAAACAGGCGACCTGGAGGAAGTCAGTTTACCCGGAGGGGCAGCGCAAGGAAATATCGCCATTAAGCAGCTGATCCAGTCGGACAGTCAGTCGCAACTCGGACGATTTGATCCCTGGTACAGCCGGGACTTTTTCCATCATGCCGTCCGGCGGGCGAAACAGGCGACGATCATCGTCACGAATCATGCCTTGTTGTTCAGTGATATTCAATATGAAGCCGGTGTCCTACCAAAGGGATGTCCGTTGATTTTGGATGAGGCCCACCAAATCGAAGAAGTGGCCAGTCATCATTTCGGTCTGGTTTTTGACGGTCATTCCTTTGACCGGATATTCAGACAGCTCGGATTCTCTTCCGATAAAAAACTGTTGACGCGGCTGATCAGTCTATCGGATCAATACGACTTGACGGAACTGGTCGAAGCGCACAGTGAAACGATCGATGAGACATTGACAAAATTACTCGAAGAAGCCGACGGACTGTTGACAATCATTCAAGCGTACGGTTTGGAACTGGCTTCCCGGAAAGAACGGCGGGAAGGACGTGTCACCGTTCGCTTCAAACGACTTGATCAGTCGATGCGGGCGGTGCAGGAGAGCGCGAAACGTGTGGAACTGGTTTTACGGCGTCTCCGCCAGGCAATCCGGGCAATTCATAAATTGTTCCATGATCAACGGGAACATATGAGTTACCGGGAACGGTCCGTCGTGGCGGATTTAAAGGCGGTGATCGGTCAGTTGGAAGAAGTCGAACAAGCGATCTTTGAGACGATGCTCGCCCCGCATGATGAGACCGTCTCCTGGATTGAAACAACGGCTAAAAATCGGAAACTGACGCGGATTTATACGCAACCGATTGATATTTCAGATCGTCTGCATCGGGAAGTTTTTTCGAAACGGACCTGTATCTTAACGTCCGCGACTTTGACGGTATCAAATAAATTTCAGTTCATCGAACAGCGGCTAGGGCTGTCGGAGCTCGAGACACGGCGGTTCATCGTTCCGTCGCCGTTCGGATACGCCGAAAAAGTCCGACTGATGATTCCGACGGACTTACCGTTATTACAAGATGTACCGCAAGCCACGTATTCTGAAGTCATTGCGGATGCCATCATCCGGATTGCCGAAGTGACGGAAGGCCGGATGTTGGTGTTATTCACATCAAACGAAATGTTACGCCAAACACATGATGCAACGAAAATGGCATTGCCGGAACGGTTTACGTTACTTTCCCAAGGGATCACCCAAGGATCACGGCAGCGTCTGATGAAACAATTTAAACAACTTGATGCCTGTATCCTGTTCGGTACAGCGAGCTTTTGGGAAGGGGTCGATGTTCCGGGTGACGACCTGAGTTGTCTCGTCATCGTGCGACTGCCGTTTGCACCACCCGATCAACCGATTGTGCAGGCGCGTTCAGAACAAATTGAACAACAAGGAAAATCGTCGTTCTTCGAATACAGTTTGCCGCAAGCCATCATTCGCTTCAAACAGGGATTCGGCCGCTTGATCCGGACGACGAATGACCGGGGTGTCGTCTTCGTCTTTGACCGCCGTATCGAGACGACCCGTTACGGAAAACGATTTGTCACAAGTCTGCCTAACGTGCCGCTTTTGGCTAAACCGCTCGACGAATTAACGGCCGAGTTGGAATTGTTCTTAAATGAGACGGATTGAGTCTGTTAAAATAAGCATTATCGCATTATAATAGATGTAGAAAAATGAGGGAGGATATAAGATGGATTCGAAAATCGAGACGCTAGCAACCGTCAAGGTCAACCGCCATGACGATACGTACAAGATTGTAGACTTATTGAATCGCACGCTGAAAACAGAAGATTTGATGTTTGGTCTGGCACTGGACGAAAAAGATAAGGAGCAGATGGTCTTTACCATCTACCGCACATGAAGTGGAAGATCGTCATCGGTCTGATCGGCTTCATCCTTCTGATTACGCTGATTGGGACGGGCGTGTATCAATTCACCGTCGCTGAAGCGAAAGAACGTGAACAAACCGTCGCCATTCAAGCGGAAGCACGCTTGAAAAAAGAATTGGCGCCGAAACAGATTCAATTTGACCATGTATTTAACGGAAAAACCCAGTATAGTGTCTTTACGATTGAACAAGATGGTCAAGCGTTACGGGCATTCGTTCCGAAGACAGGAAAAATCGAGACGAGACGTGTCAAAGATGGAATGAAGATTGCCGATGTCATTCGACAAGCGGGTAATCCGGAAAACATCGTTTCAGCGAAATACGGTTTTGAAAACCGGGCGCTGATTGAAATTGTCACCAAAACGGCGACCGGCTACGACTATTCGTACTATACCTATCAAGAGGGATCCTTCATCAAACGATTACGGATCAATTAAAAAGGAGTGGACAGGATGTTATCGAAACGGGTACAACAACTGACACCGTCAACGACACTGGCGATTACTGCAAAAGCGAAAGCATTGCGTGAAGAAGGACAAGACATCATCGGACTCGGTGCAGGCGAACCGGACTTCAACACTCCAGAATTTATCATTCAAGCGGCCTTCGCAGCTGCGGAAGCGGGCGATACGAAATATACCCCGTCCGGCGGAACGGTTGCCTTGAAAGATGCCATCATTGAAAAAACACGCCGTGATTTGTGGGTATCCTATGACCGTTCGGAAGTCATGGTCGCGTCAGGCGCGAAACATGCTTTGTCGACGTTGTTCCAGGCGATTTTAGATCCGGGCGACGAAGTCATCGTCCCGGCCCCTTACTGGGTCAGCTATCCGGAACAAATCAAACTGAGTGACGGTGTGCCGGTCATTCTTGAGACGACGGAAGCCTCGCGCTTTAAAGTGACGCGTGATCTACTCGAACAGCACATCACACCGAAGACAAAAGCGCTTGTCTTAAACTCTCCTTCAAATCCAACAGGGATGGTCTATACGAAGGAAGAGCTTGAGATGGTGGCAGAAGTGGCGATTGCCCATAATCTGTTGGTCATCAGCGATGAAATTTATGAAAAACTGTTATACAACGGCGTGACGCACTTATCGATTGCAACGTTACCGGATATGCGTGAGCGGACAGTCATCATTAACGGCGTTTCGAAATCGCATGCGATGACGGGCTGGCGGATTGGTTATGCCATCGGACCGAAAGACATCATCAGCGCGATGACAAATCTCGCCAGTCATTCGACGTCGAATCCGACATCGATCGCCCAAGCAGCATCTGTCGCTGCCTATGCGGAAGGGGATGCACCGGTCGAGGCAATGCGTGTCGTGTTTGAAGAACGGTTGGAACAGATTTATGACCGCTTGATTCAGATTCCGGGTTTGACCTGCCTGAAGCCGGAAGGTGCCTTTTACCTGTTCCCGCACGCCTTACAGGCAGCAAAAATGTGCGGATTCTCAAATGTCGATGACTGGTGTACGGCTGTGTTATCCGAGGCGAAAGTCGCCTTGATTCCGGGCTCAGGCTTCGGAGCACCAGAATATGTCCGGTTATCGTATGCGACAGACCCGAAACGGGTACTCGAGGCATTAGACCGGATTGAAGGATTTATCACGGCGCATACTGCCGTTTAATAGAGAGAGGATGTTGACTTTTGAAAGCAATGATTCGGGATGTAGAAAAACACGTAGGTGAAGAAATCACGATCGGTTGTTGGCTCGCGAACAAACGATCAAGCGGGAAAATCGCGTTTCTTCAATTACGGGATGGTTCAGGGTTTATGCAAGGTGTCGTTGTCAAAGAAACAGTCGGTGAAGAACTGTTTAAGACGGCTAAAGGATTGACGCAGGAAACATCGATGTGGGTAACGGGTACAATCAAATCGGACGGCGGACGGACTGCCATCGGCCACGAAATGGAAATCACAGCGATTGAAGTGATTCATGAAGCAGTCGATTATCCGATTACACCAAAAGCTCACGGAACGGACTTCCTCATGGATAACCGTCACCTCTGGTTACGGTCAAAACGTCAGCATGCCGTCATGGTCGTTCGGAACGAATTGATTCGGGCGACATATGAATTCTTTAACCAGGAAGGATTCATCAAAGTCGATCCGCCGATTTTGACAGGAAGTGCACCGGAAGGAACAACGGAATTGTTCCATACGAAATATTTTGATGAAGATGCGTACTTGTCGCAATCAGGACAACTGTACATGGAAGCGGCCGCAATGGCACTTGGAAAAGTCTTTTCGTTTGGTCCGACTTTCCGGGCGGAAAAATCGAAAACACGCCGTCACTTGATCGAGTTTTGGATGATGGAGCCGGAGATGGCGTTTTACGATCATGACATGAACCTCGAAGTCCAGGAAAACTATGTATCGCATCTTGTTCAGTCGGCGTTGAAAAACTGCCGTCCGGAACTCGAATTGCTTGAGCGCGACCTGACCGTTCTTGAAAACATCCAAGCGCCGTTTCCGCGTGTGAAGTATACGGAAGCGATTGATATGTTGAAAGAACAAGGATTTGACGACATCGAGTTCGGAGATGATTTCGGAGCACCACACGAAACGGCAATCGCCAATACATTTGCCCGTCCTGTTTTCATCACACACTGGCCAAAAGCCATCAAACCGTTCTACATGAAGGAAGATCCGGAAAACCCGGGCTTCGTGTTATGTGATGATTTGATTGCGCCGGAAGGCTACGGTGAAATCGTTGGTGGTTCACAACGGGAAGAAGACTTCGAGAAGTTACTTGCCGGCATGAAAGAACATGATTTGGATGAAACCGGTGCTTATAAATGGTACTTGGAAACACGTAAATATGGATCAGTGCCGCACAGTGGTTTTGGACTCGGACTCGAACGGACAGTCGCCTGGATCACAGGAGTCGAACACGTCCGGGAGACGATTCCATTCCCACGTCTGCTGAACCGGTTGTATCCGTAATAGTGATCGAAATCGACCCATCCCTCGGACGGGTCGATTTCTTGCTTACTTTAAAGAATCGAGGAAGTATCATGGATCATAATTTAATTCAGCTTTTTGAGGAAGGAACGGTTGTCCTCCCTAAGCGATTGTTCACAGAAGCAAAACGTCTTGGCATCAGTTTCGTCGAGTTTACGCTGATCGGACAATTGTTTGCCTGCCGTGCCGAAGGGATGGAGATGCCGTCACCAGAGGAACTCAGCAACCGGCTTGGACTCTCGGAGACGGAAACGATCGAGACGACACTTGGATTGCTTCAAAAAGGATTACTCGCGATGGAAAACGTCGCCGGTTCGGAACGCTATTCGCTGGTGCCGCTCTATGAAAAATTGATGGCACCCCCGGAACAGGAAGCACCGAACTTCGATACGATCAATCCATCGGTCTTCCAACATTTTGAGCGCGAACTTGGGATGATGTCCCCGTTTCAGATGGAACAGATCATTCAGTGGTTGACGATTGAAAACATTGCAGAAGAGCTTGTCTTGGCCGCATTACGGGAAGCCGTTTATCATAACGTCCGGAAAATGACCTACATCAATCAGATTTTGCGGACATGGGAACGGGAAGGGATCAAGACGCTCGAAGATTTGGCAACGAGAGGGGGCTGACACATGTTACGAAAAGCAGATATTGATCGAATCGAATCGACACTTGAAGAGATGTTTCCGGAAGCGTTTTGCGAACTGATTCATCAAAATCCGTTTGAACTGGTCGTTGCCGTGGCCCTCAGTGCGCAAGCGACCGACATTTTGGTCAACAAAGTGACGCCGGGTCTGTTTGCCGCTTATCCGACGCCAGACCGCTTGGCGGCAGCGCCGGTGGAAGAGATTGAAGAAAAGATTAAGCGGCTTGGTTTGTATCGCAATAAAGCCAAAAACATCAAAGCGTTAGCGGAGCAATTGCTGGTTCTTCATGGTGGGGAAGTCCCAACCGATCGGGCGGGACTTGAAGCGTTACCGGGTGTCGGCCGGAAAACGGCGAACGTCGTATTGTCCGTTGCCTTTGATGTGCCGGCCTTTGCAGTCGATACACATGTCGAACGGGTCTCGAAGCGTCTTGGGATTTGCCGCTGGAAAGACAACGTTATGCAAGTGGAACAGACACTAATGAAACGGTTTAAGCGGGAACGGTGGTCGAAGTTGCACCATCAGTTCATCTTTTTCGGACGGTATCACTGTAAGGCACAACGACCGAACTGTCTTGAGTGTCCATTGCTCGATATGTGTCGGGAAGGGAAAAAGCGTACGAAAGGGTTACTGCCGCCTGTTGAGGGCGAATGACAAAACAGCGTCCTGCCATTTTCGGCAGGACGCTGTATTTTTGTATCATCCGTTCCACGGTGTATCGGACCACTCGCGGCGCTTTTTCGTAATCGGAACCTTTTTGAAACCCCAGTTTCGGAAATCTTGGTCCGGACTGTCACGGCGGATATAAATCTTATTTTTGATGGCTTTGAAAATTCGGTTTTCGTCCCCATAATGGACAAACCGCGGTTTTACCTCAATCACGCCGCGGCGGACGCGGGAGAGAGGGAGACAGACAAGATCAGCAATCTCAAGACCGGATTGGTAGAGGTCGCTATCTTTTTCAGCAAAAATAAATCCTTTGATTTTTTGACGGCTTTTCTCCACGTCCAGATGAACGGTACCGGAATTGAAAATATCAAAAAATGCTTTTTGAATCAACAGGTTCTGATAATCGTCCCGGCTTTCGAGTACAACACGGGCGCTTGTCGCTTCCGTCTCCTCGAGAAACGCGTAAAACGATTTCATCAAATGGGCAAATGCAACGACGTATGGATCTTTTGGTGTCGAATAGAATTCCTGCAATTTTTGTTTATCGACTTCGACACTGACAATCGTACAGTCGATATCGACCAAGAAGTCCGGCAAAGCGACCCAAAAATGACGTAACATATCAATCGTAATCCCGTCTTCTTTTCCATATGGGTGTTCCGCCTTTAAGATTTCTTTCAGGTGCAACGGAATATGCGGATCTTCGAAAACAGACGATTTGAATTCCATTAATCGCTTGCGTAATGGACTTGGTTCGCCGGTTTCGTCGGAATCAATAGCGTATTTATACTCCATCAAGACCCCGGTCAGATTAAACTGGGTATTTCCTTTTGGCGTGCCCGTCTCATCGACGAACATGACATATTTTTTGGCTGTTGGGTTTGTAGGTCTCGGAAACCCTTTAGTATCAACGCTTTTCACGTTTCTTGGTTCTCTCTTATTCAAGCGAATCTCCTCCGATTGCACAATTATTGCACACTTTTTTTGAAAACGAGCACATTTGCGGCCTCTTGATGCAACTTTATACTAACGTGGCTGTATAAATCCATCGTTATCGCGTAACTCGCATGACCCAATCTTTCTTGCACAACTTTTGGATGCACACCTTGCTCGAGTAGGAGGGTAGCATGTGTATGCCGGAGATCATGGATGCGGATTCGCGAGACGCCGGCTAGTTCCGTCAACCAGTTAAAAGTACGATGGACGAGCGTCGCGCTCAAAGGTGTCCCGAGTGTATTCAAACAGACATATTCGTCCTCATTCCGATATCCCTTGCTCAGCTGGTGCGCTGCTTGTAGCTTTTTCATGCTCTTCAAATAATCGATCGTAGCATCACTGAGCACGATAAGGCGAGAACGGCCGTTCTTAGGCGCTTTCTCGTTTTGATGAGCAGAACGGTTATGATCCGCGACGGAACGCTTGACGAGTAACGTGTGCCCTTCAAAATCGATATCTGACCAGCGTAAGGTGATGGCTTCACCAATTCGCATCCCGGTATGCAGGATTAAGATGATTGGCAGGGCGCGGATTTCTTTTTCATGCGTCTGGATGAATAGCTCGCACTCCTCTTGGGTCCATACCTGGTGATTCTGAACGGCGCGTCGTCGATCCTGCGCGAGACCACTGCTCGGATCCTCCTTGAGGTACTCCATCTCGACAGCATACCGGAAGAAGGCGCGGACTTGTTGCAACATCGTATTGTAGCTGTTCGAATTCCAATCCCGTATCTCTGCGTACTTCACCAAGACATCCGATAGATGATGTGTCCGGACGTGCTCAATCTTCATCTTTCCAAGTTCCTTCTCGAGCAATCCTGAAACCTTCCGACGGTTGTAAAGCGTCGCCTGTGCGAGTTGGGGAGCACGGCGTTCGAAGTAAATCGCAAGTAAATCCGTGACGGTCAATTTCACACGCTTTTTCTTGATGGCTCCGCTCTCGCGTTCCTTGAGTAACTTGGCTACCCAGTATTCTAGCTCTCGTTTCGTGTTCGCTCGCTTGAAACGCTGAATGCGTCTTCCTCGTTCATCGTATCCTAGACTTATCCTGGCTTCCCATTTACCAGAAGTGGGATTCTTTTTTATGTTCGTCATAAATCTTTATCCTCCTTTCTAATTTAAGAATTAGTATTTATAAAAAATAAAAGTACTAAAAATTAATAGCATATTGATACTACTAAATTTTTAGTACTTGAGTTTGAATTAACTTCACATTACAAGTCTTAATAATTGTGAACGTTCTATAATTTTGGTGTTTTTACGGATGAATTCAAAAATTTCATGGGTGTAGTGTTCTTCAATGTCGATTAGGTAGTCTATGTTAAATCTGGATTCGTATGTTGCAAATCCTATTGTACAATCTGGTATGTCAGCTTTAGAATGTTCGAGTACATCTTTCATGTATAATACTTTATTGTAATCTCTTTTCCCGTTGCTTGTTTCAGTCTCAACATATCTTTTTACAGCATACATGAATGAATTAATGGAAGATTTACATTCTATTGCTTCTACTTCTAGTATTTCTGAATTTTCACCAACATTAACAAATATGACGTCGATATCATTTTCTTTGTTTTTTAATTTTTTAAGTGGAGTACCCACTTGAATTACTGGGCTCATGAATTTGATATATTCATCGTGCTTTTTTGGTAGTGAGGGACCAGCGTAATGGACAAAATCTTCTAAAAAAATTCCTCTGAAGTCGCTAACTTTATTCAAAGGTAAAGATAAGATTTCTAAAATGAAACCATAAAATTCGGAATGTTTCTCAATAACTTCTGTGGTTTTCATTGAAACAGATTCATTCAAATCTTTTATTAAAATAGCTGGGATTTTTTCAAGTAGTCTTGGTCGATTTTTATTAGCGTAGTCTTCCTCATTAGAAGGTATGACTATATCTTCCATGATTGAAAAGAATGGTTTGTAGTATTGTATATTTTCTCTGAAAAATATATTTGTATTCTCGTAAATCTCACCAAGTTCTGTAATTAATTTTATTCTACTATGTGCAGTTCTTCGACATATTGGTCTGTAATCAGAGTTTAAAGTAGCCATGATATCACTGTATTTCCTTTTGATCATTTTGGGAGCCGCGCTTTAAGTCATCAGGTAAGAGCACATCTTCATAGCGTGTAGATGCTAAAATCATATTACCTAAATCTCTTGTTTTGCTCCAAACCTCTTCAATGACCATATCTCCAAATACTTTATGATATTCATCTTGAGCGTTAGCGTGTTTATCGTATAGTCTTTTTTCGTCTAATTCCTCTGGGTTGAATTTAACTTCTATGTTGTGTTCAATTGAAGCAACTATGTAGGGATTGTTTTCTTTTTTTGCATCAGAAAATTCAATTTGAAATGTTGCTATTTGTTCGCAGGTTTCTTTATCTATTCGAATAGGTCTGCTTAAAGCAATATTTATTCGACCTCGCACGTTGAATTCTTCTTTAAAAAAGTAGTCATTTTCAGACTGAATAGCTACGTCTATTACATTAAAGCTTCTTAAAAAGTGATTAATACTAGATATTGTCGATTCTTTCATTTGTTATCCTCCTTATTGTTATAAATAAACATAGATGAGAAACTTTTTTAGTGTCTCATCTATGTCTATGAAGCAGAATATTAATTTGTGGATTATTAATAAGACGGTACAATCTCTTCGTTTAAATACGGAGCCATGCGAGTTTTAGAGAAAAAATCTTCATTCTCATTTTGCAAATCTGAAAGCGCTCTTGTAATATCATTAGCAAACAAAATTGCATCGAACTCGTTATTTAGGTCATCCTCGAGAATTCGATTGAAGTAATGATTTTGAGAGTGGAGCCATTCTCTCATATATGAAGGGTCAGAGTATGAAGAAGGTGTAACTAAGCTTTCTACTATAAAAGATACCGTATTGTGAGTCTTTGTTATCTTAGATTTGTGATTAGGATTTAATTCTGGGTTTTGGAATTTAGGACTATTAATGAAATCCGATAATTGATTGTTACTTCGCTTAGTGAGAATTTTGAAAATACAGAACTCTTTTACAACATCTGCAGTACCGACAGAAGGATTGTTATTATAGCTGACACTTATAACATGGCTAGGAATAAGTCCACCGACATCTCTAGTAAATGACATTTAGAATCCCCCTTTTTTAAAAAATATTTGTAGTAAGTTTCTTTATTGCCGTTTGTAATAATAACATAGAGTATTGAATTAGAAGATAAATATGAAAAAAAAGCTGTGCTTTATGGTACAAATGAACTAAAAATAATTAAATTGCAACACTATTTTAAAAGGTACTTTCCCCAATTTGTAACTATGTAGTCATATCAGAAAGAGTTATTTTAAATTGAATGTGTTCTTATTTAAATACATTTTCTGAATTTTTACTGAAGTAATAACATTTCACATTTAGTAACTAAGTACGCGAGATTTTCTGTGTTTACATTTCTGATTATGCATTTCTTTTTATTGAGTCCTTCATTGTAAGTAATATAGATGACACCGAGTCTAAAATCAGTAGGCTCATCAAGTGGAGAAATGACGATTTCTGAGTCAACTTTCTCCACCATTTCTATTGGGATGCGCTCTAAAGTAGCGCTAGTAGACAGTCTGAAATTATGAAGTGTCAGCACTATTTCTTTTTCCATCATTACCATGAAACCGTGCTTCACAATTGTTGGTTGCACTGGTTCGAAGCTATAGATAAGATCAATCGGGTTGAAGTGTTTATTTAATTCTTCTATCGTGACTTCATAGAAGATACGTTCATTTTCAGAGAAGTCCATCTTGATCTCATTCATGGCAGCTAACGTGACCGGAAACTTGATTAATGCAAGTCTTTCATTTAACTTCGCGAAACTACTGAACATAATAATTCCCTCCGTTTTGTGAATGGTGACGGACTTCTTCATAGTACAAGTTTAAGTGATGAAGTTATTGTAATGCTTTATATTAATTCAATGTTCAACTTAAATTTGAGATTTAAATTATGTAGTTAAAGCATCCAATTATCTTATCGGATGCTCTAATTTGAAATCAAAAATTAATTTAAGGTTCTATAGATAACAATCGGTCTAAACATATAGTCGCCTGAGTTAGTCTCAGTAACTTCTGTCAAAAAACTTTGATCCAGAAATTGTGATAAGTTACTCATTAGTTTTTTAGGGTTATCTAATATCTCATCACTTACAACTGTTTTGTTATTTGTTGTTTTAATACCCAAAACATTGAATTTAGGTGTCATTCCGAAATCATTAACTAAAAACTTCATAGAATATCTCATCCACTTTTCATCTAACACTCCATGTCTATTTTTTCTTCTAATCGCATATGGTGTCGGGAAAGTTGAATTCATAACTTTTAATATCGCTTTTGCTTGTGGTGAGATTGTATTTATAACGTCTAAAGTTTTATCAGCATCCTCAATTAATCCGGTTCCAAACAATTCGGCGTATGCGTCTAGTTTTTCCGATAATGTATTTGAGTAATCAAGCAAACTCCATTCTTTATCTAATGCTAAGAAATAATCACTTTGGCCATTAGATGTCTTCGTTATATCAGCGACAGTTTCAATAAACATTTTAATCGCATAATCATGTAAAGCAACTTCTATTGCTTGTTCCGTATAAATAAGGGAGTCTTCTCCACGTTCAAGTCCTTCGATAGTTACTGTTAATTCCCCATCACTCTTTTCATCACCACCAACACCTAATTTAGAACCAAACGCGCCTAATTCTAACGTCGGACTACCTTTTTTAAGAGCGTTTCCTTGTGCTGTTATGGATGAAGTACTTCTATCTTCTTTCTTACCGTTTGTGTTAGAATTTGTTTGACGAGAAGTAAGATGAAGACCTTTACCGCTTTGCGCTAGAAAAGAATTGATAAAATCCATATCTGCGTAAAGATAATGTTGCATTGGCTTATTTTGATGAGCTCCAGACGAGTTTTGTCTTGATGGTTTTGACATGGCTTCCTCCAATTTATTCCGAAGAGGGTGAACTTAATGAGTTTGATGAAACGTTATAAGAAAGAGATGAAAGCTTTCGAACAACATAGTAAGAAAGTTGATAAATCCTACAATGATTTTCGTGAATCAGCAGAAGAACGGTTTAATCAGCGTTTAAATGAAAAATCAGATCCTCTTCCGAATAGCGTTTCTCAAAGTCCTTGGTTCGATGCTCTTCGTAATGGTAAATTTTAAATAATCTTTTTTTAGACGTTGCCGGCAACAACGTCTTTTTTTATTTTTGGATATGATGTTACTTCACCTGAATCTCAACCGTATACCGATCAGCGAGTTGATTCAGTTCCTGGTCATGAGGAGCATCCAGGATGTACTTGATGCTTGTAATGTCTTTAGGTTGGGATTTTGCTACGAAAAGGATATTCCCGGACTTTTTGACTTTGCCGATGAATTCGCCACCAATCTGATCAGATAGGAATAGCTCGGCTTCGATTTGCTCTCCAGTATTCGTTGTAAGAGTGGCTTGTTCAGGATAAACACTGATCGTGTCATCACTCGTGTTTTCAAGCGTCATGTTGATCACGATAGTCGTAACTTCGTCTTGATCGCCGAATGTCGGTTTGAAAGCATCACTGACTTTTAAGCGTGAAGTTTGGATTTTATCAATTGAAAGATTGATCGGACCCAACTTTTCTTTGATGCCGAGACTTTTATTCGTGAAGTGGGGCGTCTTCTCACCAACCTCAGATTTTTCTACTTTCGGCTCTTCTTTGGCAGCCACTTCTTTTTCCTCAGACTTCGTTTCTTCTTTTTTCTCTGTCTTAGCTGCAGTAGTAGGTTCTGATTTTTTAGTATCCGCACTCTCTTCTGCACAGCCAGCTAGCAAAAGAGCAGCGGTTAATGATGTTCCGATGATTAATCGTTTCACAATAATTCCTCCTGTAATATACATTTCCCTTCATTTTACCAATTAAAAAGATGTATAAAAGTATTTCCTTTTAATAAAAAGGGAAGGTTTGGCAACAACCGTCCGACAGGTTTCGACAAAATTAGATTAATATTGTCGAAAAGTTTTTGATGCGAGCGAAGTATGGCAACTTGTAAAAAGAAAAACGTTCCCTCATAATAAAACAAGAACATAAGTTCTCGTAAAAGGTGGGGATTAAATGGATAGCATGTATACTAAAAAAGTAATTTTAAAAACCAATGAAGGTTTCGAAGGACTTAGGGGATTTTGGAGTGACGAACTAGATGCTTATGTGATGTTTCGTAATCAAGATATTGTAGGTGCTGAAGAAGTTGAACTTTGGCACCCTAAATTAGATAAATTTAAAGACACAGCTGAGTGAAGCTGTGTCTTTTGCAATACTTTTGCTTTTTTAGTCTTTTAAAATTAATAAATATCATTATTTTTTACGTTTATGAGAAAAATTACAACTTCGTACTATTTGATTTATTGGAGGATTCAGAAAGAGCTAAATTAACTTGATCACGCATGTACTGAATAATCTTATCGATTTTTTGTTGATCCAAAGACTTGAGCTCTTCTTTAGAAAAACTCATGCCAATCATTTTATTTGCACGAGATACCTGTTCTATATATTCGCTTAAAGTTGTATGGGGATCGTCGACTCTCCCGTTGAGGTAGTCAAGTGATACTTCAAAGATGTCTCCGATTTGATTCAATACTCTGTGTGGTGGCATATCTGGATATTTAGGATTTTCGTATTTACTCATTAATGCTTTATCTACCCCAAGTTTTTTTGCTAATTCTATTTGCGTCATTTTCGGAACATGATTCTTTCTGCATGTTTTTATTCTTTCCGCCATTATCTCTTTTAATAAATCCTGATTCAATTTATACACCACCTTACGTAATTAAACGATGTCTATACAATGATATTACCTCAAAATAAGATGATTTTGTTTCAGAAACCTCAACAATAATCTAAATGGGAAAAATTATTGATCATTAAGTTGACATATACTCAACTTTTATATATTATCGAATTAAGTTGATAATATCTCAACAAAAGGAAGGGTGAGAAAATTGAATCGTAAAGTACTACTCAGGCTTAGAATTGATAAAAAATTAACAATTAGAGAGATGGCGAGGTTAATGGAGATGGATGCCTCATCATACTGGAGAAGAGAGAATGGTGAAACAAAATTCAGTGAAGTCGATATTTTAAAGCTAAAAAAAATATTTAATGTATCTTCAGAAATTTTTTTTTGAATGATAAGTTGAGTATATATCAACTTTTGGTGATTTTCTATCGGAATTTAATATTGGAGGTAAACAGATGTTATTTGACGAGAAAGAATTTAAAAGGATTATTGCAGACGGAATTGCAGAATCACTTGCAACGATTGCACGGAAGCGTGAGTATCTCACGGTACCGGAAGTATGCGAAGAGCTACGGTGCAGCCGAAGCATGATTGATAAACAGATCCGTGAGAACGGATTACCCATTACGCGTGTCGACGGGAAAATCATTGTCCGCCGCGAGCATTTATATGAATGGCTCGATAAACGAGTCGAAAGTAACAACTGGGACCAAACAATCGAAGGAGTGAGACAACATGCCACTTTATAAAAATCTTGATGTCTTAGCCAACATGCTCGTGGACCGGTTCCACGAAAACCCAACGCTTCAACCCTTGATCAACGTCGAGGACGTCGTATCAAGCATCCTCGTTGATGTGACCCGGGAGATGGTGGAAGAATCCGAGCAACATGCCTTGGTCCATTTCAAACAGATGGTCAAAAATGATCCGATTATCGTGATTGATGCCGTCAATAAGAAGCATGTTCTCAGCCACATTCGATATGCGTTTGCTTCGAATGGACACCCGATCATGCTGAAATGAATGCATATGTCATCTATGGTTTCGGATTGCTCGCTTTCGCCATTGCATTCGGCGGCTGGTGGTGGGATGAACGAGATCGACCTTGAAAGGAGGTGAGTACATGTCACCGGAAGCATTCGTCATGATGGCGGCCGTCTGGGTCGTCTCACTGATTGCCGTGGTTCCCGTCTTCATCATTGAAGGACGTGAGGAGCGAAGGTTGGAGCAAGAACAAACGGACAAGAAAAAAAGCCACCACTCAAGAGAGCGATGACCACTTTTGCGTAGGACCTTAAGTGTATCACGCTCCGGACAGGAGGAAAACCATGAACACAATCAATCGAGCGCAACGTATCGGGCGTCTGCTGTTCATCAAAAAGCAGAAAGCAGCCATTGAAGTCAATCGCACTAATGAATCTGTGGATCATACCATCGCAGAGTTAGAGAAGACGCTATCACGTTTAGGGTTCGTGCTCGGCACATACGCACCGGCTTATTCATTCGTCCAGGTACTTCAAAACCAAATCGAGACGTTGAAAGTTGCTTTAGACACGGTGAAGGAGGAGTCAAAATGACGACCAACCACTGTAATGATTTCGTCGAAGATTATGAGTCAGGTGACACTACCACTGAACCGGACTTCGATACGTTCGAGCTGGATCCGGAACTTAAGGAACAGCTGGCCGACTATCGAAATGCCATCCTATAAGGAGGAACGAAGATGAACATTTTAGTGAAGACGAAAGACATGGAGAAGAACGAATGGCTCGAGTGGCGTAAAAAAGGGCTCGGCGGGAGTGATATTGCAGCCATCGCTGGTCTGAACAAATACAAGTCAGCAATGAGCGTTTATCTCGAAAAAACAGGAGAGGTAGACATCGAGGATACAGCAGGTGAGGCCGCCTATTGGGGCACCGTGATGGAAGATGTTGTAGCGAAGGAATTCGAAGCACGCAGCGGACAAAAGGTTCGTCGCAAGAATCACATGATTCATCACCTAGAGCACCCATACTTGCTCGGAAATCTTGATCGCGTCCTGATTGGCAAGAAGGAACTACTCGAATGTAAGACGGCATCCGCTTATCTCAAAGAAGAGTGGAAAGACGATGAGATTCCGGCAGCCTATCTGATTCAAGTTATGCACTACCTCAATATCACCGGATACGAAGCCGCATGGATTGCTGTACTGATTGGTGGCAACCACTTCATCTATAAACGAATCGAGCGTGACGATGAACTGATTCAATACATCACGGACATCGCCTCAGATTTTTGGAATAATCACATCCTCAAGCGTATTCCACCTGCATACGACGGTACTGGCGCATCGAGTGACCTGCTGAAACAGTTGTTCCCAATGGCAGAAAGTGATTCAGAAATTGAATTGCCAGATGATGCAGATGATCTAATCGATGCATATCGCTTTGCCAAAGTGCGTGAAGCAGAGTTGAAAAAATCAGTACTCGATGCGGAAAATCGTCTCAAAGGAATGATTGGTGAGGCGGAAGTTGGTATCACACGTAACCATCTTGTTCAGTGGAAGAATACGAAGCCTCGCGAAACATTCGATACAAAGTCGTTCGCAAAAGACCAACCGGATCTATATGAAAAGTACGTCAAAATCGGAAAACCGACACGCCGCTTTACGATAAAAGAAACGAAATAAGGGAGGGCATTAATCATGGCCAAAACATCAGATATCAAAAATCAACTCGCAAACCGGGCTTCTCAAGCACCGGCACAACAAGATACGACACCTGAGCAAGGACTTCAAAACATGCTTGCCTCAAACTTCAAGGCGATTCAATCTCTCGTACCAAAGCATGTCACGCCAGAGCGTTTGGCGCGCCTCGGTTTGAATGCAGCGACACGTAACCCAAAGTTGTTCGATTGTGATCCAGCGACGCTCGTCGGCGCCATTGTCAATTGCGCTGCACTCGGCGTCGAGCCGAATCTAATCGGTCATGCCTACATCCTTCCATTTTGGAATGGTAAGACGAAGCAAATGGAAGCCCAATTTCAACTAGGTTTTAAGGGAACGATCGATCTTGCACGTCGCTCCGGAGAGCTCAAGCAACTGTACACACATGAGGTCTATGAAGGAGATAATTTCCACTATTCTTATGGTCTGAACAAGGATTTGCATCACGTTCCTTGTGGTGAAGATGACCCAAGTAAGGTCACACACTTTTATGCAGTGTATCACCTCAAAGACGGCGGATCAGACTTCGTCGTTATGACGCGGAACCAGGTTGAGAAGCACCGTGATCGTTTCACGAAATCGAAAGATAAAAGTGGAAACGTCTTTGGACCATGGAAAGACCATTTCGTGGAGATGGCGAAAAAGACGGTCATCATTAAATTACTGAAGACCGCACCACTTTCGATTGAGCGGGAGGACGGACAAGTTCGCCAAATCGGTGAACTCATCAGTGCCGACAATTCAATCAGTGTGGTCAAAGAATCAACTGTTGCGCAGACGGGATTCCTCGAAAACCAATATGTCGACACGGTGGCAGAACAGACAGAACCTGAAACATTGAACAAAGAAGAGGATCCATTCGATGGGCAGCAGTTCCCCTTCGACGTGTGAGGTGACGGAATATGAGCCAAGATCGAATTCACGATAGTAACACGATTCCATTCACCATGATTCCCCACGAGGTCGTACGCGACAATGCGACCTTTGGGGACATCTATGAAAAGATGGTCTACTTCGTTCTCAAAAGTCATGCGGTCAACGGGACTGGAGCCTTCCCTTCGTACGCGACGATTGCAAAAGAAGCGCAGTGTTCAAGGTATAAAGCAATCAATTGCGTGAAAGCTCTTGTTTGTAAAGGACTCGTCCGAAAAAATGCTAGAAAGAACGATGATGGGAATCAGACAAGTAATATTTACACCATAGAAAATTTCGTTACTGGTAATTCACAACGACTAGGAGTGGTCACTGACGTTGACCAGGGTAGTCAACCACAGAGACTAGGGGTGGTCACTGACGTTGACCCTAAGAATAACCCTATTAAGAATAACCCTTTAAGTAATTCATCATCATCAGAGGACGCCATTAATAATCCCGATGATCTTTCAAAATTAGTCAGCTTCTTTCAAAAAGAAATCGGGCTGGCATCCAGTTACGTCATTGATGATATTCAGCATACGCTCGCTGAAAGTTCCTATGAATTGATTCAGTACGCACTCGAACAATCGGTTCTCAACGATGTCCGGAACTGGAAGTATGCAAAAGCAATAATTCGGAAGCTTGCTGATAAGAAACTATTCACACTCGAAGCCATCCAGTTGCATGAGTCCAAACGGTCAACTTCTCGATCTACGAAAGGGTTCGGTCGTAATCGTCGAAATGCCCCGGATATGGAAGAACCG
Organism: Exiguobacterium sp. s138; assembly: GCF_018618775.1. NCBI lineage: Bacteria > Bacillati > Bacillota > Bacilli > Caryophanales > Exiguobacterium > Exiguobacterium sp. s138. The sequence continues at coordinate 290,517 of NZ_JACSMW010000002.1, forward strand.
GCATGGGTCGCAAAAGAGAAAGAGGACCAACAAGCATTCGAACAACGAAAAAAGCAGGAGCTTGAAAGTAATGTTCCGGATGACTCGGAAGTCCAGGAACTACTTCGCTCGCTTCATCAGGACTAGGAGGAATGATGCATGCAGTTCAGGTTGACGGATATCAGTGAGAAAGGACTTGACCGGCGTATCGCGGACCATGAGAGCCGCGGCGCCAGGCTCGTCCGGCGTGATCAATTCGTAAAAGGAAGCAAGCAGTTCTCGAAAGAAGAATTCTCCGGTCGTGTCAGGTTCGTTTCTCGAAATGAATATGTTCGGTATGTCGCATTGATGGAGCTTCCGGAGCGGAAGCCAAGGAAGGGGATAAGGCGATGAAAACACTCGTTTTTCGGAAGAAGCATGATCACCGTGAAGAAATCCTGTTCATCTCAAATCAAATCCGTCGTCATACGTTAGTTGCTGGTCGATTGGTCCAGGTGGAGGACGGACTTCGACCAATCAGCATCGCGGTCATGCTGTCGAGAGAGCGAAAGGATTGGACGCTCGAAGGTCGCTCACTCGATGAACATGAGGTGTCACGGCGATGGCCCGACCGAATCAGCGAATAAAGTACAGCGGAACGAAACCGCAATTATTCGAGCGTTACGAAAAGAAACAGTACATAGTGCTGTACATCCCAGATGCCACACAACATGAAACGCAAAAGATGATCAAGGACGGCTGACGACCGCTCCGACTCTAAAACGAAAGGAAAGACGGCACTGCATGGAATATATCGCACATAAGTTGACGAAAGCACAACGCGTTCTCGTTGAGAACAAACTGAAAAGCCTGTATACGTTACCTGCCCGCATCGAATCGTTAAAGGCCCGCTCAGCTCCCTCGATCACGGCCGGCTATCAACCGAGCGAGGTACAGCGGAACAGTCGACCGTCGAGCAGTGTGGAGAAAGCGGTCATGCTGCTTGAACAACTCCGGCAGGCAGAAGCAGAGCAACGACTCTTGCTGCGGATCCGTGAAGAACTCGACGAGACTGACCCGGACTTAAATGAGATTTGGAATCTACGGTACCGGCCGAAATTCAAGTACACGGATAACGTCGTCATCGAAATGATGCGCTACGGCAACCGGAACACGTATTACGAGGCGAAGGACAAATTACTCGGCATCGTCGCCGATCGCTTCGGTGTTTGGGATGATTATTATTAACCATAATAGTCAAGAATTGAATTAATAAAAATGGGAATGTTTCAAAAATAGTATATTATTAAAATAACATTTTTTTTTGGAAGGATGATTGCTAATAATGGAAGGTATGGGAACTCGAAAATCTAGACTTGATAAAAATAGAGGTGAATATAATAATTATGACGAAAATGAGAATAATAGATTTAATAAAATAAATGAAAATTTACATCTAATAATTAGTTTGGGTGGATTTGCATTGACAATGTGTTATTACCACTATGCATTGTATAAAATTAGAATTGCAGAATATTGGGGACATCCTAACTTATTATTAAATGAGAATCAATCAGTTGAAGGAATAAGGGTTTTCCAGGTATTGATTTTGTTGATGATAGTTGGATTTTTAGTATTTATCATTTTAATAAGTGCTAGTAAGAAAAACAACAAGCAATTTGATAGGGTTGGACAAAAAATGTATTGGGTTATGATATTAATCTTACTTGGCAATAGTTTTTTTTATTTGAGACGTTCTTTAGAAAATTTTAAAATTTCTAGGGCAGAAACAGAGTACTATCTTGATTCAAACTTCTATGGTGATTCTCAAATTATATGTATGTGTTTTATTTTTATTTTATTAACTGTAATCATAATTTATAAGACCAAAATATCAATAGATTGTTTTAAAAATGAAAAAGTATTTTATCTTGTACCTAGTAATCTAAGTTTCACACTCCTCATTGTTGTAATTGTATCAACAATTGTTATTCTACCGTTTCAAATGATAAAGTCAGATATTGAAAATACTAACGTAGAAGGTGACATACAAATTGTTACATTTACCAATCAGTACATAAAGAAAAATCCGGAAGTTGAAGATGAAAAATTTTATATTGTAAGTGATAATAAAAATGTTTTTTTGATTAGAAAGATAACAAAATGCAGTAAAATAAATAACCCAATTTATTGTTTTGAAAATGAATTTAGAGATATTAAATCTGAAGAAGTAAAAAAAATTTCAAATATGCGATTTTGGAAAAAGATTGATGGAAATAAAAGATTAAAAGCCGTATGGATAATTAAGCCTCAAACGCCCAAACTTTGAAAATTTTAAAGAAATATGCTCAAATTAATTTTTCATTTTATGAAATATTGAAGGAGATATTATATTGTCAATTCTTACTGCTTTACAGTCTAAAGAGTTCATTGCCTCTATTACCACACTAGTATCAACGGTAGTTGGGGCATTGATTGCAATATATGCAAATTCTAAAAACCAAAAATCTTCTGCTAAAAGAAAGTATGGAGAAGAGGTTCTAATCGAAGTTTATATTCCCTTGATGGTTATTGTAGAAGACAAAGCTATTAACGATGCGGAATATCCGGGCTTAGACATTGATGATATAAACTCAATGTTGAGAGTGATTAGAAATAAACTCCATCTTGTGGATCGAAAGTTGTATAAAATTTTATACAGCTATCAATGGGAAAATAGAGAATCATGGGATTACCTTTCAAAAGAAGAGTATAAAAATCAAGTATATGATTTAGATAGAGAATTCCTTGATCGTCTTTACTATGTGATAGAAAATACTAAAAAAGAAATTGGAGTTTCTTATGATAAATCTATAAAAAAAAATAAAATAAGATGGCGAAATAAAAATTCAATTTAATACCACTCTTTTGAAACTATTATCCTCCTGTATATTAAAATTGTCATATTATAATGGGAGTTGAAGGCACTGATGAAAAATTTGTGGAGAGAAATGAATGAGTTTTTAAGAAAAAAATATATAAAACCAATTCTAGTAGGTTTATTAACAATTCTTCTCGTTCCGCTAGTCGTATCATTTCTGATGGAGTCTCCCTTAATGAATTGGGGAAGTCAAAAAGCAGAGTCATGGATGAGCTTTTGGGGAGGATATTTAGGTGCTATTTTAGGGATTATTGGAGCAATTACAGCGACTACTTTGCAAATTAAAAGTCAAACAAATCAAATTGTAATAGCTGCAAAAGAAAATGATAAACTCGAAAGAAAACGTATTAACCTTAATTTGAAAATAGAAAAAAATGTTGAATTATTCAAAATTTTTGTTGAATTAAAAAGTACATTGTTGAAATATAATCACATTGCAAATGAACTGATTTTTGAGCAAGAAAATTTGATTGATAACTATATTAAACATGCATCCGCATTAGAAAAATTACAAAGTGCGAACATTGAGAGAAATATATATAAGATCGTTAATAATAAAGTAAACGAATCTGACGAAGAAATAAAAGAAAGTGAGATTAAATTTAGTAGGATAGATGAAATTGTAGATAAGAATAATGAAAAAATAAGTTTATTAAAAAATGAATTAAATCAGATAAGTTCATCTTTACATGCCATTTCAACAGATATAATGGCTAACATAATTTTTATTGATGAAAATTATGAGTACTCTAAAATAATTGAGAAATACATAGATATTGTTCAAAATGAATTATTTGAAATGGGTAATTATACTTATTATGAGGATGTAGCTGATTTATATGAGTTTTTAACAAATAGGGCAGAAAAATTGAATTATAACTATGAATCAATGAAAGAGTTAGATCATTCAGTTAGTTATTCCTATAGAGCTTATATGAAACATTTAGTTAGTCAAATTGAAGACGATATTTCAAACGATATTAATACTGAACTTATGAAAAACGATGGTTCTAAAGATATGAAAAGAAGGAGAAAAAAGCAAAAAATAAAATAAACTATGATACATTTTTGATACAATCTTGATACGAAAACTTGCCAAATACGTGATATTCTTTCTATGTAGACGAAGCGGGTGCGACGACGGTTGCATTGTTCTACAGGACCATTACTCACATATCAAGCGCCTTGTGACGGACAGGGCGCTTTTTTTGTATGCAGAAATATCCGGATGAGTGAACTTGACTTCCCTTAGTCAGCCTATCGGTCGATTCCATGTCATTCCCCAAATGCTTGCAATGATTGGTCTCATCCGGATATTTGTACATATAAAGGATTGAAACGTATGAAAGACAAACCATTTCTGATCTGCTGGTACGTAAATATGAATCATAAAGATAAACAAACAGGAGCAGTAAAGAAAATCCCGCAAAGTGATTGGTTGAAATACCTCTGAAAAAAAGAAATCGAGCGAAGGAGATGATTCGCTTCTTGCCAACAACGTATGACGCAGCCAAGAGAAAACGTAAATCAAACACGAGGGCCGAGTAGTCGTACGTTGTTAGGAGGATGATGTACTAATAGGAAGATAAAGGATATAATGATACAATATTTAGGACGGCAAAGCCGATCTTGAATATGGGGTTGATTAGCGTGGAATGGAAGAATGCTGTTGCAGAAAAAATTTCGCAAACTATGTTTTTAAAAAGTACTAAAAATTTTGACGGTTTAAAGGTCTATGTAAAATCCCAGATTGAAAATTTATGTAGAGAATTATCAAGTAAAACAGGAAATAATGGTGGATTAGAAGTTACTGAACATGATGATGGAACTTACGATTATATTATTCCTTCCTTAGATGAAAAAGAGAAGGGTTTCCAGGTAGAATATAACGAACGTGCTCAGATGATTACTATTAGAATTATTAACAATCTGAGTGAGCATAATTACAGTACTCTCGCAGAAATCAAACCTAAGCATAAGGGCGCAATTGTAAAACACATGAACTCTCTTAGGGATATCAAAGATGAAGAATTAATTTCTTCATCAGTACTAGATGCTATCTTTGAAAAAGCATTAACTTAATTCGTTCAAGCATCCTTCGGGGTGCTTTTTTTGTGCCTTGCAACCAGCTAATCGGAATCGGCCTAGTCGGTTCGTTGGAAAGCATAAGAGAGGAAATTATGGAATGTACAATTATTTCATACAAACAAGTTTCATAAGAGTCTTTGAAAAAAGGGTGTTTTTTTTACAAAAAAGGTACTTCATTGTTCCGGAAAATCGAAACTTTGGAGTACCTTTTAATAAATAATAAAGTTGTTATTTAGTAATCTGTTTGAATTGATCTAACCACTCATTACAAAGAGGTTCGCAGAGACCTTGATTCTTGTATACTTCTAAAACGTTATTAGCTTCTACGTTGATATTGTTGTCTTTTAAAGTTTTTTCGAATTGTAGATATGACATCTCTGGAGAAATTAAAAATTGCTTACTAGGAAATTCTTGTTTTAAAGAATTGTTTATTGCATCTTTTTTATTAGTCGCTACTTTTACTGTAGATGTAAAGGTTAATAAGCTTTCAATAAAGTGTATGTTTTCTTCATCAATATTTTTATCTGATAACCATTCGGATGCTGTTAAATTTGTCATGTGATTATATCTCCTTTAAATGAAAATCCAGTCTGCACCACGAACTGCCCATGATATAGCTATTGCAATATTTTCAGCTGTTCCTTTGCCCATACTGGTATTGTTTTTAAGCCAAACTGGTAATTGTGAGCGAATCATAGCTGCTGCGTCACTTCCAGCGTTTTCGAATCGTTCTAAGTATTTTCCGATCTTCTTACTATTGTTTTTTAGTACCTTTGCTTCAGCTTTACCGAGAATATTAAAGGCACGCGCTGCATCAATAACTTCATCTCCGCCAGCACGTAATAACTGAGCAACTTTAATAACTGCTTTTGATTTTAACCCATATGTCCCCATTGTAGGTTCAGAAGATTGGGTTGAAATTACATCCATATTCACTCTTTGATTATCTAAATCGTTTGTTTGAATTGAAGTAATTGAAGAATCATCATTTGCTTCAACTTTTAATTCCCCTAAAGGAATGAAAGCTGAAATAAACAATACGGTTGAGATGACCAATAAAGTAATTTTTTTTAACATGTAGTTCCCACCTTTTCAGTTTTAATTCTTTATTAACCTACAATTTAAATGGTAATTTGTAAATGGTTTTTACCAATATATATTAAATTTACCATGTAAAAATAATGATGAATTAATTAGATTTAGAGTGTTTTCATAAAAATATAGTTATATTTTTAGAAAATAATAAAGACAGGGGGAACTTTCCTTTGAATGCACGTCAGAAGCGTTTTTGTGATGAATATCTGATTAGCTTGAATGCAACGGATGCAGCTAAAAAAGCAGGATACAAAGGAAACTATGTAGGACAGAATGCAGACAAGTTACTAAAGAATACTAAAATCCAATCTTATTTGGAAGAACGACTGGCGGAGAAAGAGACTGCGCTCATCGCTGATCAGGACGACATCTTAAAATTATTGACTCGAATCGTCATGGGAAAGGAACAAGGTACAGCGCTCGTGGGAATAGGGCAGGGAGCACAGGAAGTGGAACAGGTCCCGCCCACAAATACAGAGAAAATCCGAGCAGCTGAAATACTTGGAAAGTACTACAAACTCTTTACGGATCGTCAAGAGATTCAGTTAACCGGTGCTGTCGAGTTCATTGATGATATCTCAGGTGGCGATACGAGTTGAAGAAACAAGTTCGTTTATCTCAGTTGCTGCCAAAAGCATTTCATAACAGCTGGAAAGCGGCCATAAATCCTAACATTTTAAACATCGTCGAGAAAGGTGGCCGTGGTTCCGGTAAATCGTCTGATATTGCCATTATCATTGCTCAGTTACTCATGCGATACCCGGTAAATGCGGTAGGTATTCGTAAGATAGATAACACAATTGAACTATCTATCTTCGAACAAATGAAATGGGCCATCGAGGTATCAGGTGTAAGTCATTTATTCAAGGTCAATAAATCACCAATGCGGATTACCTACATTCCCCGAGGTAACTATATGGTATTCCGTGGAGCTCAAGAACCGGAGCGGATCAAGTCGCTCAAATCTGCTACTTTTCCGTTTGCGATTGCTTGGCTCGAGGAATTAGCGGAATTCAAAACAGAAGACGAAGTGACGACCATCACCAATTCCCTGTTACGTGGGGAACTGGACGATGGTCTTTTTTATAAATTCTTTTACAGTTACAACCCGCCCAAACGCAAGCAATCCTGGGTCAATAAAAAATACGAATCAGCGTTTGTTGCTGCCAATACGTTTGTGCACCATTCAACGTATTACGATAACCCGCATATTTCAAAACAGTTCATTGCAGAAGCGGAAGCAGCAAAAGCCCGGAACGAATTGCGGTACCGCTGGGAATATCTCGGTGAAGCCATCGGAAGCGGTGTCATACCATTCAACAATCTTACGTTCCGCAGCATCACAGATGAAGAAATCTCGGCATTCGATAACATTCGTCAAGGTGTCGATTTTGGTTATGCAACCGATCCGCTCGCTTATGTCCGCTGGCATTACGACAAGACTCGAAAGCGCCTGTATTTGATGGATGAATTACACGGCGTTCAAATATCGAACCGCAAGTTAGCAGAATGGATATTGGCAAAGGGCTATCAGACACATGAAATCGTCGCTGACAGTTCCGAACCGAAATCAATAGCAGAGATACGGGGATATGGGATTGCTCGCATTGTAGGAGCAAAGAAGGGCCCGGATTCGGTTGAATATGGTGAACGTTGGCTGGATGACATGGAAGAAATCATTATTGATCCGAAACGGACGCCACATACGGCAAAAGAATTCGAGGACATTGATTACCAAACAGACAAGGACGGCAACCCGAAACCACGTCTCGAGGATAAAAATAACCACTCGATTGATTCAACCCGTTATGCGTTCGAGCGGGACATGAGACCGCAAGCAGCTGCATTGAGATTCTAAGGAGGTGAGAAAAATGTCTTATGCATCAGAATGGGAACGTGGTGGTGGCTTTCATGGTAATGGAGCCTCACAAGGTTATTCGTTTGATATACCAGACTACACAGAAGAAATTGTGAAATTGAAAGACGGTGAAGATCGACGGGATATTATTTTAAAGCTGATTGAGAAACACAAACCGCAACGGCTGCGGATGCTGAGTAATTACCAGCGATACAAAACCGACGTGAACGGTGTTCCAATCTTCCGTCGTAAATTCGAACGAGAAGTCACAATAGATAACCGGATCAACAATGACTATTTTTCGGAAATCGTAGATATGAAGACCGGATATTTCGCCGGCAAACAAGCGGCTTACAGTTATGACAAGAAACAAACGGAATTCGAGCAAGCGAATCAGCTACTTTCGGACTTCCTGGAACGTAACCGCATCGCTGACGTCAACATGGAAACAACAAAGTATTGTGCCATTGGTGGATATGCAGCCCGCTTGCTCTATCTCGATTTAGAAGCAAGAGACCGGATGATGTACATTCCAGGTCAACAGGTTATTTTGCTGAATGAGGACGGAAACATTATCGAAACTGAATATGCTATCCGCTATTACGGTGAAGAAGGAAAGTACGTCGTTCATTTCTATGATTCAACGATGCGGTACCGCTATCAGCAAGACGGGGAAGCGTTAAACCTGGTAGAAGAACAGATACACGGATTCAAGAAATGTCCGATGATCGGTTATCCAAACAACGATGAATTGATGGGCGATCCCGAAAAGGTTCTGACCCTCATTGATGCGTTCGACCGGACAACATCGGACATGAACAGTGAAATTGAAGCGTTTCGCCTGGCCTACCTATTGATTTTAGGCGCAGCGGTTGACCAGGAAGCTATCACGAACATGAAGAACACGGGAGCACTTAACATTCCCGGCCTGGGTGGCGACAAGGTGGACGCTCGGTTCTTGGAAAAGAATTTGAATGATACGGCAGTCGAAAACCATTTGAACCGCCTACATGATGCGATCTATCGTTTCAGCGGCACGCCGGACCTTGCAGACGAAGCGTTCGGAGGGAATCAAAGCGGTGAATCACTCAAATTCAAGTTGTTTGGCATGGAAACAAAATGTGCCCGTTTCGAACAGAAGTTCAAGGCAGCGGACACCCGCATGTTTGAAGTCCTGGCATCTAAATGGGCCGTCGAAAACATCACGATCAATCCGTTTAAAGTCTTCTCGGAATTCAAACGTAATTTCCCGAAAAACTTGCTGAATGAAGCAGATGTGTTGATGAAACTAAAAGGCAGCGTGTCGGAACAAACCCGGTTAGCGCAAGCAACCTTCATCGACGATGTGGAATACGAAATGCAACAGATGGAGGAAGATCGGGAATTGAATGCCGCTCTTACAATTGATCCGCTGCCACTGAAAGAAGTTGATCCGTAATGAATTGGATTCAGTTCTTTGACTTCTTATACAAGCAGTTGACACGCAGGGAACAAGACACCTTGCGTCTGATTCGTCGTGAGTATGAAAAGGTAGTCACGGACCTAACGAAAGAGTTAGGCGGCCTATTTGTCAAAATAAAGGATGGCAAGTTGTCCTATATGGATATAGTCGCTTATCGAGACATTCAACGGTTGCAGCAGCAGGCAGTCGCACAGGCGAATCGGTTAGGCAAATACAATCGGGAAGTCATTCAATCGCTGCTTGATGATTCATACAGTTTTTCTTATTCCTGGATGTCGTTTGGTTTGGAAAAGGCAATTGATAAAACACTCGGTAACGTTTCACCACGCACACCGGAATTGCTGGCACTCACGCAGAAAAACAAGATTGAAAAATTGCGGTTAAATGCGTCACTCGAGAAGTCCAGGCAGAAAATCACCGCTGATATTCAAGCGGCTATCTCGCAGGGGTTAGCGCAAGGGCAAGACCTTCATCAAATGGCTGCGGAAATTCAACGGGTATTCACGATGGATTACAACCGGGCATTGATGATTAGTGAAACGGAAGTCCACCGCATCCGGGAACAAGGCACATTCGATAGCGCTCAAAATGCAAGTAACCAGGGCGTTGTGATGGTCAAGTATTGGGTGAACATGGGTGACGAGCGGGTGAGAAAGACACGTAAGGCAAACCATCGAGTGTTACAAGGCCAGAAACGGGCACTAGATGAACCGTTTGACCTGGGTAACGGTGTTACAGCCATGATTCCCGGCAAAAGCGGTACGCCTTACAATGACATCCGCTGCCGCTGCTTTGCTCGTTATGAAGTCGTCGGCATTAAGACGATCGGCGTCGCAGACGGTGAAGCGGCATTGCAAAGACAGTACAAGAAATGGCAACAAAGCAAGGCATCATAAAATTTCTTGCGGGTCATTGTGTCTGGAACGTGAAAGCAACGGTCTACGGGGCGGAAGCGGGTTAGAACAGTGGAACGCACAAAGGAGAATGAACCATGTTTATTAATCAATCACGTTACACATTACGTTTACCAATCCAATTCTTTTCAGCTGATCCAGGCGGCGGGGCAGGTGGCGGCGCTGAACCTCCCGGCAGTAATCTAGGCAATCCCGATCCAGGCACAGACAAAGGCGCTGGGGGAGATAATGACCTATTTACACCGGAGCAACAGCAAGCAATCGACGCTTTAATTAATAAGGCGAAAGATTCCGTCACAAACACATGGAGCCACCGCACAAAGGCGCTTGAAACGACGATTGAACAACTCAAAAACCAGGGATTGACGAAAGAACAGTTGGCGCAGCAAGCACAAGACAAGTTCGAACAAGCGAAACAGGAATTAGCGGTAAAAGAAGCCCGCTTTTATGCTTCACAGAAGCTAAATGAACAAAAGTTAGATGCCCGATTATTGGATTTCGTCGTTACAACAGAAGGTGAAGACGAGGAAACCCGTCAAGCTGATATGGACGGAAAAATCAAAACGCTAACCGACGTCATCAATCAGCTGGTCGCTGAACAGGTACAAGACAAGTTCAAAGGCGCCGGCTATAACCCGGGTAACGGTAACGCTGGTTCAAATGCGGGTGGTTCACCATCACTTCTTGACACGATCCGCAAGAATCAAATTAAAAAATAACGAAAGAAGGTACAACACATGTCAACGCCAAATCCTAAATTCCCTATGAAATTAAATATCCAATTTTTCGCTAAACCAACATTCACACCAGATAACGTCCTCATGTCGGACGCAATGACAGGAAACGTACCAAAACAATACGCAGTCGAAACAATCGGTGACGTTGTGGCACAATCCGCAGTCATGCAGCAAGCGGAATTTGAGGAAATGACGACGCTTGAAAAAGAATTCACGTATCTTGCAGATGGCGTCGGCGCTTACTGGGTGGATGAAGGGGAACGCATTCAAACTTCAAAACCAACATGGCTCAAAGCGACGTTACGTGCGAAGAAAATTGCGGTCATCCTTCCTGTTACAAAAGAATTCTTACGTTACAACGTACCAACATTCTTTGACATGATGCGTCCTAAAATCGCAGAAGCGTTTTACACGAAGTTTGACCAGGCAGCATTGTTCGGTACGAATTCACCGTATGCAGCGGGTCAAAACATCCTTGCAGCTGCCGTTGCAGCAGATAACGACGTTCCGCTTGATGATTCAGCGCCGCTTTACCCGCAATTAAACGGTTTGCTCGGGTTGGTGGAAGACAATGAAATTGATCCAGATGGAATTGTTACGGTCCGTTCACTCAAACAAAAGTTCCGTGGTGAATTGGATGCGGCCGGTCGCCCAATCTTTACAAAAGGTGACGGCACAGCACCAGACGACATCCTGGGTCTTCCGCTCTCATACGTCAACGGTAAATCGTTTGATAAAACAAAAGCGGTTGCCATGACTGGTGACTGGAACATGGCTCGTTTCGGAATTCCGCAAGAAATGGAATATGACATCTCAACACAAGCGACGATTTCAACAGTCGTCGATGAAAACAACGTCCCGATCAACCTTTGGGAACGTGACATGGTTGCCTTGCGTGTAACGATGTACGTCGGATTCATGGTCTTGAAAAACGAAGCGTTTGCGGTTCTTACACCAGACGTAACGGCATAATCAAACGAATAGGAGGGTCTTAACATGGCCGAAAAACAAGAACTAATCACCATTGAACGTGACGGGCAGGAATTAGAAGTGGATGAACGCCGTTTCCGTTTGTTTTACAAGCCGCTCGGTTGGGTGCGTCAAACAGTCAAGGAATTGACGAAAACGGAAGTCATCGAAGAATTAAAGAAACGTGAAGTGAACTTTGATCCGAAAGCAAAGGTCGCAGACTTACGATCATTGCTTGACGATACAATCGCAGCTGAACAAAAGGGTGAGTAATTATGACCCTGGACGAGTTAAAAACATTGCTGGGAATCCCGCTTGATGATTTATCACAAGATGTAAAACTTGCGCTCTTTCTGGAATCGGGCTTGCTCGCAGCACAGGAACATTGTGACAAGTTGGATTTCATGCAGCTGATCGAACCGGTATCGGGGAAACTCGTCTTGCCTGGTCCTGTAAAACTAGGGATAGCGGAATGGGTCAAGGCAGCACAAGCCGGTTCAGAACAAGGGAACGTCGTTGCTGAATCCATCGGCGGCATGTCTCAATCATTCTCAACCGATGCAACACAGGCGTTCCGTGGCGCTTATGGGCATTGGGCACCTTATCATTCAGCGGTTCGTTTCTTTTCGGTGTAAACCATGAGGGCACGAATTAGAGTGAAAGACCGAAACCGATTACCGCAAGCCATTTCAAGCGCAGAAGCATTTGACGGTAAGCGGATTCGGGTTGGTTATTTCGGTGAAGGGTTCACGCAAATGTTGGCCGACATCCACGAATTCGGATGCACGATCGACGTCACGGATAAAATGCGGGGGTTCTTCCGCTATAAATTCGGTATCAGCTTGAAAAAGACGACAACACAAATCAAAATCCCGGAACGCTCTTTCATTCGGGCTGGATGGGACCAACACGGACCCGAAATCGTTCGCAAGTATAACGAACTGATTGGGTCCGCTATTTTGAATGGGGTACCGCCAGAAGCGTTACTATCCGCTCTCGCTCTCGAATCACAAGGCAAGCTGCAAGAATTCGCTCGGGACTTACGAGACCCGGCAAACGTCGGTTTAACCGTCGAACAGAAGGGTTCAAGCAATCCGCTGGTCGATACCGGCAACATGATTAATTCGATGGACCACAAGATTGAATAGGGGGTGGCGTTGTGTCGATCATCTATCGTTTTAAAAGATTAATAGATAAATACAGCGTCCCTTTCTCTATCGAGATTGTGGGGGCTAGTTATTATAACGACATCGGGGAGAAGGTCACCGCTGAAAACGCATGGGAGGGGCACCGTGGGGCGTTAGTTCCATTAGGAGACCGACAGATTGCGCAAAGCGGCGGAACGCTCACAGAAGCCGACAGGACGTTATATTTCACTGGTCCAAAACTAGCGAATGGAACACGGATCAAACATGAGGACAAAATCTATCATGTACTGCGGGTCAATCCGCATGAGACTTATGGGGATTTCAATTCCTATACGGTCAAATACGTGAGTTCATTCGATAGGGTGGTGGAATGATGGATTACGAGAATATCAAACGAATCATCATTTTTCACATTCGTAACAACACAGGGCACCTGGTCATCTTGCAAGCGTCGAATGATGAACAACCCGCCTATCCGTTTTGTGCCTACACACTGACTTCACCGTATTTGCCAAAAGCAAGCGCAGAAATCGACGGCCAATTGATTGAAGACGTGGAAATTGTCTTTTCCTTCACCTGGCATTCGCAGGATGCAACGGAAGTTCAAATGCTCTCGCATAAAACGGCCATGTTATTTAAGTTGTCGCAGCATCGACAGACGTTAAGTGACCAGGGCATTGTGTTTGTGAAGATTGAAGGGATTCAAAGCCGTGACACGTTCTTGTCAGTGGATAACGAACGACGGTACGGGCTAGATGTCCGGTTCCGTGTTACTCATGTAGAAGAATCAAGCGGTGAAATCATCGAATCGGTAGAAATACTGCAATAGGGAGGAAAATAAATCATGGCATTAACAGACGTTAAAGTAATTATTGACCTGGCATCGCCAGCGCCGTTGGTTGGTCTCGGTCGCCCGCTGATCCTGGTTGAAAAAACCGGAACATCGATGTTCAAAGAATATTATTCACTGGAAGCACTCGAAGCGGACTTTGCAGCAGAAACGGAAACATATGCAAAAGCGCAAACGTTCTTTGCTCAATCCAATCATGCGGAAGCAATTGCGGTTGCAACGTATCAAACAGGGGCGCCGGATTCAGCATTGCTGCAATTCGCAAACCGGGAATGGCACTTTGCACTTTTGGTCGGTGGCGTTTCAGCGGATCAAGTGAAAGTCGCTCAATTCATCGACGGAATGGACTTCAAGTTCTTTGCTGCTCTCACAAAAGACAACAACTCACGGGAAACGCTCAAAACGTACAAACGGACAATCATTTTCGATCACCCGACAGTCGGTGAGCATTTGGATGCAGCTGCGGTCGGTTCGCTCGCTTCACTTCCGGTCGGTTCGATCACATGGAAGTTCAAAGGCGGTTTCGCTGGCATCACGCCAGGTTACCTTGCAGAAGGTGAATTGGCCGAAATCGAAGCGGACAACGCTATTGCTTACGTCGTGAAAGCGGGCAAAGGTCAATTGTCGAACGGTATCACTGGTACTGGTGAATATATCGACGCCTTGCACGGAAAAGATTTCGTGAAAGTCACGATGGAAAACCAGATTCAAACAGCGCTGCAAAATGCGCCGAAAGTACCTTATGATAACCGAGGAATCGGATTGATCGAAGGAGCAGCAACAACAGCGCTTCAATTGGCGTACACACAAGGCATCATTGCTGAAACGGATGACAAATTGCCGGATTACACGATTACAGCGCTCACACGCAATGAATCGAATCCAGCTGACCGAGCAAACCGCATTTACAAAGGGCTTTCATTCCGCTTTGCTAATGCTGGGGCGATCCATGAAGTCGAAGTGTACGGACAAATTGAATTGTAATCAAAAGAGGGGGTAAAGAATCATGCCGGAAGTTCGCACGTTTGACGCACGGGAAACATCAGTAAATATCGATAACAAATTCATCACAGGATTTGCAGAAGGTTCATTTGTTGAATGGGAAAAGGACGAGGACAACTTTAACTCGAAAACGGATGCGCTTGGAGATACAGCGGTTGCGATCACGAACAACAACACGGGTACAATCACCCTTACGTTGTCTCAAACTTCACCATCGCTGGCAGCTTTAAAGAAACTCGCAGCCGCTCGAAAAGTGTTCCCGATTTGGGTTAAAACACCATCGGAAAAAATCGGTGGTACAAAAGCAATGTTCGTCAAGTCGCCGTCTGGTGGATTGAGTGACGAAATCGAAGACCGAGAATTTGAAATCCGTGTGTTCGACTATACGGACCAATAAGAACCAGGATGCGCCGGGACAAATATTTCGGCGTATTTCATTGTATTGAAAGGGTGATAAAAAACTATGGCTAGTAAAAGGGAGATGCTCAAATTGGCAAAAACAGCACAAGGTACACAAAAGACGGTAACTATCGGTGACGATCAAAAAGAATTCACGTTACAACATCCAGGCGTTCGTGAAGGTGTCCGCATCCGTGACCGGGCAAAGAACATGAACGGTCAGATTGTCGAAGAAAAATTGTATGACGAGTACATGAAACACGTCATTGTCGAACCACGGGTAACCTGGGAAACGGTCGAAGAAATCGGCAACACGGCGTTCAATGAATTGATGAAAGAAGCGTCAGACTTTCTTATGGGCTAAACCGTTCCCGAAATCCGTTTATGCACGTGAAGTCGCTCGAGATTGGGCGTTCTGGAAGCTAATAATGAGTGAGAAATTTAGCTATACAGAAGTTTCCATGATGGACCCGCACGAAATCCGAATGGCTTCCGTCGCATTGGAAGAATACAGAAAGCTAGAAGACAAGGAAGCGCAGAAGAAAAAGTAAGGGGGTGCTAGACATGGCATTGCGTGAAAATCAAATCATCGTCGATATTTTGGCCAACGCTGATCCGCTGCGGGATATTAACCAACGAATCAATGAGGTCACGCAGAATACACGGGATATGACGAACGACATCAACCGTATGAGCGGGAATTATTCTAGGGGTTATCGTCGTATGGGTGAATCAACCAACTGGATGATGATGCAAACACGGGGCATGTCGCAAGAAGCATTAGAAATGAAACGGCAAATGCTTGATGCGTACCAGTCCCAACGAGCGGCTATGATTCCATTACGTAATCAGATGATGAAAGCTGAATATGACATGTTCAAGCTAACAAAAGCCGCTGATACATATAGCGGATCAACGAATCAATTCATGCGAGAAGTCCAAAAAGCAGGATTGGCACACAAAGCAGTTACCGACGCCATGATGAAAGCCGATAAGATGGCCAAAATGGGATTCATCCAGGGTGTCGGACAAATGCTTGCACGATCGACACAAGCAAACAAGATTGCGGCCAACTTTGACCGAATGAGAAACCCGCTTTACCAGGTCAACAGGGGGGCACTTGCAGTCGCAGACGGTATGAACCGCATCGCTATGCAGGGACAACCGGCAGTTTTAGCGCTTCAAATGCTCGGTCCAAATGCCAACATGAAGCAGCTGAATGAAATGACGATGATGATTTCACAAGGTCTCATGCGGATGCAGATGGTCGCAATGGCTGCTGCCGTTACGTCGGCACTTCTCTATTCATCCTTGCACAAAGCAGCAATGAAAAGTGTTGCGGGTTACGAGGAAGCATTTAACCGGATGCAAAGCGCCGTCCGAAAAGCATTTGAACCAATGGTCCAGGTGTTCGGCGACGTAATGAAACGAATTTATAATTTTATAACAGTTCTCGCCAACATGGTGACAGCGTTCAATGAAGCACACCCGGCAGTTGCACGAATGCTGCAAGGGTTCTTGATGCTCATTCCGGCGCTTACGTTGATTCTTTCCCCGCTCGCAATCGGTATCGGTCTAATCATGGGTATGAAAGCAGCGTTTGCTGCTGCCTGGATGCTGCTTGGTCCGCTCGTTACGGGTCTTGCTGCTATGTCCGGTACCGTGTACCTGGTCGCAGCTGCAATTGTCGGTTTAGTATCGGGATTCCGTAAGGCGTACCGTGAAAACGAAGCATTTGCAAAGATGGTTGATAGTCTGACCGAAAAACTCGGTGGCGGATTTATGAAAGTAATGAAAATGGTTGGTTCAGCAGTCGTCACGATTTTCAGCGGCTTGACTAATGCGTTTGCAGCGGTGTTCAATATCCTGTTTGCGGTCATTACGAAAGTCAATGAATTCACAAGTGCGTTCCAGAAAGCACACCCGATTTTATATCGTGTCGTGCAAGGGGTAGCGGCTCTCGCTATTGCCGTGAAACTTGTCCTGGCGTTCTTGTCCTCACAAGCAGGAATGGCGCTCGCTGCTAGTTTAATGGCAACACTCGGACCGATCCCGCTAATCATCACAGGGCTTGCGTTGCTCGGTGTGGCATTCACGGCGTTGTATCAAAACAACAAGGTGTTTGCCGATGCCGTGAATTCAGCGTGGAAAAGCATTCAACAGGTCGCACAACAAGTGTTCGGGTGGCTCGCTAAATTCCTGGCGCCGGTGTTCAATCAGCTGGTCCAGCAAGCAACGGCGTTCGCATCCGCTATTTCAGCCGCTTTCAAGGGTGATTTCAGCAAGATAGGCGATATATTCGCACAAATCGTGCCGTCTATCATTGGTTTCCTGGTCGGCGGGATTCCTGGTCTTATCATTGCCGCTTCTCGTTTCATTCCGGCCATTGCACAGGGTATTTCTTCAAACGCCACATCACTAGCGGGAACCATCGGGCAAGTCGTACAGAGCATTGCAACGTTCCTTGTCACGCAAGTACCGCAGTTCGTGAATCAAGGCGTTAAAATCGTTACAAGTCTAGTCCAGGGTATCGCACAGGCACTTCCGCAAGTCGTCGCCGCTTTATCACAAATTGTCTTGATGCTGGTAACGAGCATTGGCCAATTGCTTCCGGTTCTTCTGAATGCTGGAATGCAGATTTTGCAAGCATTGATTGCTGGAATCGTGACGCTTTTACCGATCCTGGTCACGACCGCATTTAGCATCTTGCAGGCCTTAATCACTGGAATTCTGACGCTTTTACCAACGCTCATTCCGGTGGCTATGCAGATTATTATGACGCTGGTCAACACGATTTTAACTTTGATTCCTCAGCTTTTAACGTTAGGACTTCAATTAATTCAAGGATTGTTGAATGGAATTGTCCAGGCCTTGCCGCTGATCCTTAACGGAGCGCTTCAAATCATTATGGCAATTGCAAACGGAATCATGGTCAACTTGCCGTTATTATTGAACGCTGGTATGCAAATTTTGACGGGCTTACTAACTGGAATCATGCAAGCATTGCCGCAACTCTTAACAACAGCAATGAGTATCATCATGCAGCTGGTCACGACATTGACAACGCTTCTTCCTCAACTCATTACGGTGGGTATCGGGGTCATCACGCAGCTGGTAACGGGAATCACACAAATGTTGCCGCAGCTGGTGACGATGGCCGTCAACTTGATTACGCAGCTGACAAACACGCTTGTTGCGAACCTGCCACAAATCATCAATGCCGGGGTTCAAATCCTTACGTCCTTAATCAATGGAATCATTCAGATGGTTCCGCAGCTGGTCGCCGCAGCGCTGCAATTAATCGTTGCATTGGTCCAGGCGCTTGTTTCAGCAGCACCGCAATTGCTTTCAGCTGGCGTTCAATTGATCCAGGCATTAATCAACGGGATTTTGCAATTGCTCGGAGCAGTCGGACAAGCTGCATTGAGTATCGGAA
The DNA here is from genome assembly GCF_018618775.1 of Exiguobacterium sp. s138. NCBI lineage: Bacteria > Bacillati > Bacillota > Bacilli > Caryophanales > Exiguobacterium > Exiguobacterium sp. s138. The sequence goes on from NZ_JACSMW010000002.1 coordinate 309,353, forward strand.
ATAGCATCATGGACACACTTTCCGGCATCGACCTGGCCGGAATCGGTAAGAACATCATCCAGGGTCTTATCGGTGGTATCTCGAGCATGGCCGGTTCAGTCGCTAGAACGATCGGTGACATTGCGAACACGGTTAAAGATGGAATTACTGGAATTCTCGGAATCGCTTCACCATCGAAAGTTATGATTCAGTACGGTGGATGGACTACTGAAGGTCTCGCAATTGGTATGGACGATAACTTGCGTATGGTCCAGGACGTTACTAAATCAATGGCAAACGCCGCTATTCCGAAATTACCGGCTATGCCTACAATCCCGGCGCTTGAAATGCCAACGATGCCAACGATGCCACAACCGGCAGCGTTACCTGCTATGCAGATGCAAAGCATGTTGACCGTGGCAAACGAAGGAATGGGAGGCGGTGCATCATACGGCGCAGGAACGACAACCAACAGCAATAAAACCGTTCGTATTGACTTCAATCCGACATACAACATCACAGTGAGTGGAGACAGCGATGGGGCATCGGTAAAAGAACAAATCCGACAAGCGAATGACGAAATATACAGTCACTTGCATGACTTGTTCGCAGAGGGGGTCGATTATTAATGGCTAAACTCGGCAAAGTGCTCATTCACGTTGAAAATGAAAACGTGAGTGAAGCCGTCCGGGTCACTGAATACCCGGTTGAAAAAGGGGCGCCGATTTCGGATCATGTCGAAAGAACATCACCGAAATACACGTTCACCGCTTATTTGCTCGGGAAAGATTATTCAACCCGGCTGCGGACATTAAAAGACTATATGAATAACGGTACGATCGTGAACTATGTCGGTCGTACCGCCGCAACAGCGGTTCTGATTACGTCGATTGACAGGGATTATAATTCGAATATCGCAAATGGTATTGCGCTCACGGTCAGTCTTCAAAAAATCCGCTTGTCAAAAAGCCCGTGGATCAAGAAGAAAGCACAAAAGCCGGTCACACGGGGCGGTAAAAAGAAACCAGCATCAAAGAAGCCACGTCCTAGCCCGAAACGGTATCACATCGTGAAAAAAGGCGACACATATTGGGATTTGGCCAGAAAATACGGAACAACCGTTTCTAAATTACGATCGTTCAACAAGTACCCCGACCGGAGAATTCCGATTGGGGTTAAATTACGCATAAAGTAGGTGAGCAAATGGAACTGGCAAAAGAGGTTTACGACATCATCCCGATTGATAAGACGGCGCTTCCAGAACGTTTTGACATTGATTTAGCGGACGAACCGTTCACGATGCAAGTCAACTACAACGAGATTGGCGATTTCTTCACGCTTGATCTGTATACGACGGGCGACAGCGGGGAGGACGTGGAATTCATTATGGGTGAAAAACTGGTGCTCGGTCGTCCTTTATGGGCGGACGTTCCCCGGGTCGATTTACCAGCGCCAACGCTCATTCCGCTTGATATTGGTATGAAAGCAAGACGGGTTTTCTATGAGAATTTTGGGGAATCCGTTTTTCTTTATATTGCGGATGGTAGCGGGGAGGATGAAACGGATGCAACAGACTGAACAATTCGGCCGGGTCAAGCGGGTGTCCTTTGAAAGCGGCAACTATAAAGCGACATACACCAATGAAGGGGATAACGGGTTGGAAATCCGATTCGAAAACCCTTTTGATGATGATTCGAAGCCGAACGAAACCGAAATCCAATTGTATAACCTTTCGAAAGACAGCATAGCCAAAATCAAACGTGGCGTCCGTTGTACGTTACAGGCGGGCTATCGGGGTGAAGTTGGGGTCTTGGCTTCCGGCATCGTTTCCCGTGCTCTAACGAAGCGTGAGGGCGTTGATAAAATCACATCTGTTTTTGTTTTAGAAGGTGATGACTTTTCCCGAATCAAAGTCACGAAGAAAACCGCTGATCCTGCTGAAAAATACACATCTGGCAAGAAAAAAGGACAGGACAAGGAACAAAAATTGCAGATTGCTTTCAAGAAAGAAACAAAAGGGTCCGTCATCATCAACAAGCTGGTGAAGGTGCTCGGGATTAAACTTGCAGCAAAACCGAAACTCGTTCGTGACAAGGTATATAAGAAGGGTTACATGGTCACGGGCTTAATCCTAAACAACCTGGAAGAAGTCGTGCGGGATTGCGGATCAATCATCTATTATCGTCGTGGTCGCCTGGTCATTCGCCCGCTGCAGGAAGGATTTGACGAGTGGTTCACGTTGAGTGAGGAAACGGGATTGATTGCTTCACCAGAACCATTCGACGACGACAAATCGGAAGGTTATAAAGTGAAAATGCTGCTGCAACATCGAATCACGGTTGCAAGCATCGTCAAAGTGAAGTCATCGACCGCAAACGGTACATTCCGGGTGGTCAGGGGAAAGCACGTTGCTACGTCAGACGGATTCTACACAGAAGCGGAGATGATTTAATGTCAAAACACGCAACCTTCTTTGACCAATTAAAACGTTCTATCCGTCTAGCGGTCCATACAACAGCACCGGCAAGGGTCGTCAGTTATGATGCAGCTGCGAAGCAAGCGGACATTGAATTGTTGTTTATGACCGTTTATAAGGACGGCACAACAGAACGGTACCCACTCATTGAAGGGGCACCGGTATTGAAGCACGTCGGGGCATTATCGGAAGATGACATTGTATTTGTCGCATTTTCTGAAAGAGCACTCGACAACCTACAAAAAGAGCCGTTCGATCCCGACGCATCCAGGATGCACGATATTCGGGATGCGGTCATATTGGGGGTCTTGGAGATATGAGAACATTAAAAGTCACAAACGGCGACCTCGTTATCAGTAACGGGGATTTTGCCATGATTGAAGACGACGAAGAACTGGCACAATCGGTCCGAATGAACCTGGAAGCAGCACAAGGCGAATGGTTCTTGGATTTGAATTATGGTATGGATCGTGAACCGTTTGAAACAAAACCATTCAACGAAGAAGCGGCACGACTCGCAATCATCGAAGCTGCGACAACAGATGAACGCATCCAAGCAGTCGATCAATTGGACATGGTACCGGATTTTAAATCACGTCGTTTGTCCGTAACTATGACGCTGCTTAAAACAAATGGTGAAGAAGTCCAGCTGGAAGGAGTTGAGATTTAATGGGGCTTGATGCAAAGGGATTTAAAAAGAAAAACTATGCTGAAATATTCGATGAAATGGACATAAAGGCCCGGGAATTATTCGGCGATGACATCAACACGTCAGAACGTTCCCCGCTCGGTATTCTCATTCGTCTGTTTGCCTGGTTTCATTCGAAAGGGTGGGAACTGGCGGAAAAGGTTTATAATTCCGCATTCGTCGGCAAGGCGGAAGGTGTACAGCTGGACTATTTAACGCCGCTCTATAACACGCAGCGAAACCCGGAACAATCATCGGTCGTGGACCTATCGTTCACAGGAAAGCCGAATTTCACGATCCTGGAAGGAACGCAGTTCACGACGGACAATGATATTTATTTCGTTCTGACACAGGACGTTCTATTGAATTCATCTGGAATCGGTACCGGGTCCGCCGTCGCTTTATTCCCTGGTGCGGTCGGTAACGTACCCGCTAACACGATCACCATTCAAGCGGAACCATCCGCAGACGTCTATACGGTAAACAACCCGCTGGGCGCAACAGAAGGACGAGACATTGAAACAGATACGGAATTAGTCGCCCGCTTGCTCGATTCAACCGCAGGAAACGGATTCGGTACCACCAATTCAATTCGTGCTGCCATCCTGGAAGTTCCAAGCGTTCGGGCGGTATCGGTCATTGAAAACAATGAAAATACGGCAGTCGGTGGCAATGATCCAAAATCCATTCATGCTTATGTGCTCGGTGGCGATGCGCAGTCCATTGCAGAAGCCATTTACGAAAAGAAAGCCGCTGGTATTAAACCAATGGGAACGCAAGTCAGAACCGTGTACGATGCTTCCGGTAATGCCCAAACGGTAAGGTTCGATTATGCAGCGCAAGTCAGTATTTACGTCGAAGTCGATGTGACAACGAACGCTGGTTTCCCTGCGAACGGCATCACCCTGGTAAAAGATGAAATCGTGCAACTGATCGGCGGTACCGCAAGCGATGGAACAATCTATGTTGGTTCTCAAATGGGCGAAGACGTTATTGTTTCGCAGTTGACACGGGCAGTATTGAACATTACCGGTATCGACGACGCAAAAGTAAGAATTGGAACAAGCGCCGGCACACTCGGAACCGCAAACCTTGTCATTGCTGATAACCAGGTGGCACAAACTGACACGGCGAAAGTGACGGTGATTTAAGCGTGGGAATCTTTGAAAATATGATGCGCAGCTTAACAGAATCGTATACGAAAAACCCGAATAGCAACGTGGGAAAATTGATCCTGCTTGTCTCGGGTCAGATGGAAGACCTGGACGAAACGTTGAAAAAAGTTGAAACCTGGCGAGACATTAACCAGGCAGAAGGTGAGACGTTGGACCTTATCGCTGCGAACGTTGGCCAGCTGCGAGGGCTTGCAACGGATGAAGTATTGCGCATCCTTATTCGTGCCCGGGTTGCTCGGAACGTTTCAGACGGCACGATGGACGGGGTTATCAATTCCCTGGCAGTCACATTGAACACGACACCCGATAAATTCGGCATCAAAGAACTTTACAGCGATGCACTCACACCGGAACCGGCTGCAATCGTCATTACCAGCCTACCGATCGAAGTCATCAACCAATCGGGCATGAGTGCCGTTCAGTTCGGTAAAATCACGCAACGTGTAGTCGCTTCCGGGGTCCGTGTAGCCGCTATTGATTTGAGCGGTACGTTTGCATTTAGCAGTCAAGCAAACGCAGTTGAGGTTGATACCGCAACAGGATTTGCACCGGTCAACCAAAGCACAGGCGGTACCTTATCCGGTTCGTTCGATCCAGACGATGAAATTGTATTACCAATCTAAATAGGGGGTTAAATCATGCCTTTTACACAAGCACTTCCAGAATGGAAAAACGCCGGTACAAAGCCGCCGGCATCGAAAATCACAGAAGGTTGGTTGATTGGTGAAAAGCCACCCGCTGCCTGGTGGAACTGGTGGATGTATAACACGTATTACGCTTTGCAAGAATTGCAGTTAAGTTCGGTTCACTCGGAAAAATTAGGCGCTGCGAATGGTGTTGCAACCCTGGGAGCGGATAGCAAGTTGACCGCTGCGCAATTACCGGCCATCGGATCGGCACAAATCACGGACGGTTCGATTACGAACACTGATCTTGTGACAGATATTAAAGTCGGTTCCCTGGCAATGCTCACGACGACGGCGAAAACAACGGTCGTGGTAGCAGTGAACGAATTGAAAACATCAACCGATGCAAAAATCCCGCTCACACAGCGAGCAGCTGCAAACGGTGTTGCTACACTGGACGCCACAACAAAGATTCCGATTGCTCAAATTCCTTTGATCCCTACCGCTAACATTACGGACGGATCGGTAACAGATGCGAAACTGGCAGCTGATAACAAGGTGGGTTCCCTGGCAACGCTAGTTACAACAGCAAAAGGAAGCGTCGTCCTTGCAATCAACGAAGTCGATAACGATTTGACAAGTCATTTGAATGATAATGTCCGTCATATTACAGGAGCGGAGCGCACAAAATGGGATGCTGCTCAATTGAAGAAACTGACGGAACAGAACGGGTATTCTATTTCAATTTCTAACAGCGATTTAAACACAATCAAAGATACGGGTTTCTTTTACGGATCAGCTATGACAAACGGACCAGCTGGATTCACGACAGGATGGGTATTGGTTCACGCAGTTAGCGCTAATTACCTTGTTCAAGAATTTGTGGCCAATTCTACACCAGCGGTAAACAACCGCAAGTTTTGGCGTGTGTTTTTCAACGGTGTTTGGAATGACTGGTTAGAAGTTGAAACAACAGCAGGAGCGCAAGCGAAAGTCGATGCACACGCCGGCGATTCCGTGAAGCACATCACCGCAGCTGAACGCAATACCTGGAATGCGAAAGCAAGTACAACAGTCGCCACGACAACAGCGAACGGCTTAATGAGTTCAACTGATAAAACGAAACTTGATGGAGTATCACCAGGAGCAAACAAGGTACTGAACACCGTAAACAACGGGGAAATTTCCATTGATGGTACACCGGCGCAAGTTTACACGCACCCTGCGAATCATTCACCGTCAATCATCACGCAAGACGCATCAAACCGATTCACGACAGATGCAGAAAAGGCAGCGTGGAACGCAAAAGAGACACCGGCAGGGGCACAGGCGAAAGCAAATGCAGCGGAAGCAAATGCAGAAGCGGCATCGGTTCCACGGAATGATACTCGGGCAAACAGTGTCGATTTAAACACATATACAACCACCGGTATTTATGCAATCGGAACAACAATCACAAATGGTCCAGCCGGTTTCGCCTATGGAAATATTTTAGTTACAGCATCCGCAACGGATCGTATCACACAAATTGCGTTTGATAGTGGCGGAAAGAAATTATGGACTCGTTATGGTTCGGGGTCGCCGCTTGTTTGGTCCACTTGGATTGATTTAGCAACATCAGCGGTTGCCACGGCATCAGTAGCAGGATTAATGAGTGCAGCAGATTTCACGAAACTGGCTGGCATTGCTGCCAATGCAAACAACTATTCGCATCCTACTGGCGACGGTAATTTGCACGTTCCAGCGACAGGAACGACGAATAACACGAAAGTTCTCAAAGCCGGTTCAACAGCCGGTTCAGCTGCATGGGGTAACGTGGCATACAGCGAATTAACGGGCGTTCCTTCGACGTTCGCACCATCCGCACATGGTCACACTATCGCAGACGTGACAAACCTTCAATCAACACTAGATGGAAAGGCAGCCGCTTCACACGATCACGCCGACGCCACAACAACAACCGATGGATTCATGGCAGCTGCGGACAAAGTGAAATTGAATGGTATTTCAACCGGGGCAAACAAGACAGTGAGCAGCGGGACAAACGGGAACATTGCAATTGACGGAGCGCAAGTCACGGTGTACACGCATCCAACTACACATGATGCAGCAATGATTGTCGAAAGTGCAACGAAACGATTTGTTACCGACACGGAAAAGGCAACATGGAACGCAAAGGCGAGCACAGCGGTAGCGACTACATCCGCAAACGGTCTTATGAGTGCGACAGATAAAGTTAAACTGGACGGCGTTTCCACTGGTGCGAATAAAGTCACCAATCCAGCAACGAACGGTGTCATTGCCATTGATGGTGCGAATACAACCGTCTATGCGCATCCAACGGGAGACGGTAACTCGCACATTCCTGCAACCGGAACAACCAACAGCGGGAAAGTCCTTAAAGCGGGAGCAACAGCCAATTCCGCAGCATGGGGAAATGTTGCCTGGGGAGAAGTCACAGGAAAACCAAACCTGGCACTTGCTGACCGATCGACTGGCGAAACAAATGCTAACTACCTTGATTTAGAAGGTCGTTACTACATCCCTAAATTCGGGTTAAACGTTCCAGATGATGTGTTTGGATGGTTCATTGATGTAAAAGTAAGCGGACAAATGATTGTGCAAGTTTCCTATTCTGACAACATGGAAATGCTCTCTTATTATCGCCGCTCACTTGATAGCGGGGTTACCTGGGGAAATTGGGGCGTTAACATTGCGGAAGATTCGATGCACCGCTTTACAACCGACGCAGAAAAAGCAAAATGGAACAACTCGCAATTGTACCCGCTTACGCAAGCGAACGGATTTGGTCTCGCTTCAATCACTGACTTTAACCAGGCAACCGGATCAGGTTACTTTTATGCGGTAACCGGACAAGCAAATGCACCATTGCCAGATCAAGGATGGTTCCTGCATGTAATGAAACACCCGACAGACGGTGTGACACTTATGCAAGTTGCTCACAGTAATACAGTAATCGTTTTAACGTATATCAGACGTCGATTATCTACCGGTGTTTGGGGTGCGTGGACGCCGATGTACGGCCAACAAAACATCCAAACTGGTTCATTGTCGATTACACCTAGTGCTGCAAACGTTCCAACGGGTGTCAATATCACATTCCCGACGCCGTTCAAAAAGACGCCGACCGTCGTTGTTTCGGCAAACACAACCGTCCCTGGTAGTTCTGTCACGGGTGTTGCAGCGTTTAGCGCTTCTACGACAGGTTGCACAATCTATGTAACCAGAACAAACACGTCATCAACCGGGGTTAACTGGGTCGCAATTGACACTGATTAATAGGAGGGTAACCAATGAATACATTTGTTCAGCACGACGAAAGAAATAAAGTCACGGCCGTTTTCTATTCGGAAGATTCAACCATGCTTGATTTCATTAAGTTAGATGATTCATTACCAAAACCAGAAAAAGAAAACGACGTGCTCATGTTTGATCCAGACAATCATATTTGTTACTTCAAACCACCTGGCTTGAATGATTCCGAACGGATTGAACAACTCGAGAAGGAAAATATAGACTTAAAATCCAGCGTGGCGATGCTTGAAGACATCGTGATGATGCTAACAACGTCACAGCTTTGATATAAAACAAACAAAAACGGGAGGTTATTCAAATGAGCGTAATGTATCCATTTGTATTGAAAATGTGGAAAGAACGACGGTGCGATGAATCATATGTCCTTTATCAAGTCGAAGCAAAACGACTGACTCAGGAAGAAGCAAACGCAATTCTTGGAACACCTCAAAACTCAAGTTCTTAAAACGTCTAACATTTGGAAACAAAATGAAGACGTTTTTTTATTTTCAAAAATCGTGAATAAGGAAGCGAGTGAATTTATGAAAACACATTATTTTTTTGAGGGATCGATTGCCTTAATAGGGACAGTCATCACAGCATTGATGGGAGGGTGGGATACTGCACTGAAAATTTTAGTGGTTCTAATGGTCGTCGATTACATGAGTGGCTTCTTAGCTGCCTATAAGTTGAAGAAGGTTAATTCCGATGTCATGTTTTGGGGCGGCGTCCGAAAGGGCGTCGTTTTTATTGTGGTCATCATTGCGGTATTGGTGGACGAACTGGTCAATAACGGGTTGCCAATCATGCGGACGCTTGTCCTTTATTACTACATTGCTCGGGAGGCTCTATCCGTCACCGAAAATTTTGCCTTGCTTGGTGTCCCGTTGCCGCAACAGTTAGTGGATGTATTGACCCAGCTCCAAGAAGAGAAGCAACCACGCACGATCGATTCGATCATCGAGAATGCAGCAGCGGAAGAAGAACAAGTAACACCGATTTCAAGTGAAGTGAGCATTGCTGAAGTAAAGTCTGATGAAAAACAAAAGGAGGCAAAATAATGTATTACGATAAACGAAACCGCTCAACTTTAAACGAACTAGCACCGAACACAAAACGACTCGCACTCAAATGGTACGAGTATCTTGTCAAGAACGGCATTGAGGTCTTAGTTTATGATGCTCGTCGTACTGTTGCTGAACAACGAGCGAACGTTGCATCCGGCGCATCGCAGACCATGTACTCCTATCATATTGTTGGCCAGGCACTCGATTTTGTACCGGTCAAGGACGGCAAAGCATTATGGGGTGGTTATAATGCCTCGAGCATTCAGAAAGCCATTAAAGAAGCTCAACGTCTCGGATTCACATGGGGCGGGGACTGGGACTCGGACGGCAGCCAACAAGATGAAACATTCATCGACTCACCACACCTGCAGTACAACTATAAAGGCTACGGATCAGATAAAGTACTCGCTGCTGCACCTGCTACTAAACCTTCAGCTAAACCGAAGCCGGCGCAAGGTGATGGAAAAGCAATCGTACCGTACCCGGGCAATCCGCTTTATAAAGGGGCAAAAGGTATGGTTAAAAAGGATATCGAGCGTATCCAGCGGGCTGTTGGAGCATCTGTTACTGGAAAGTATGATACGGCTACCGAGAAAGCTATTGAAGCATACCAAAAACGTAAGAAACTCGATGCAGATGGGGTCGTCGGACTAGCTACTTGGAATACTTTGTTTTAATGAATTCAATTTTTACGAAATAAAGAATGAACCCTATCGCGGTGGTAGGGTTCATTAGTTGCTTTGATTTATTAGCTCGAATTCAATCCTTGTTCTCAAATTCAATCCACGCTTTTGTAATAGAACCATTTTGGCTCATTTGGCCACCTAACTGCATTCTAAATTTATCCTCGTGCTCATTGTTAAATTGATCTTTATAAAAAATTGTTAGGGTCAATTTCGGTCTAATCAATTCATTGTCCGGTCTATCATCCCAACAGTTAAGTAAATAAACATTGCTTAAAGCAACGAAGTAACTAGGTATTTGTAATTGTTCTGTTGCATTACTTTGAACAATAGGAATATAGTTAATATAAGGTATTACTTCGGCAATAAACAGAATCCGATTTTCAGCAGAATTTCGATAATCGATAGCTCTTATACTAAATTCGAATTGATCTAGTTTTTGAATCCGTTCTTCAGCGCTTGGACCGATTATATAATGATCATCGTAAGCTTTATCTTCAATTGCTTCAATACCACCCTCTATTTCGTAACAGTAACCCACGTTGAGAGCAAATGACTTACCGGTGTTGATTATCGGAATTGTAAATTCACTAAATTTTGAGTAGCCTACAAATAAATTCAGCCTACCATGATCATCTCTTGACCAGTCCACTAAGGGAAATGGAATTTCGGCTGATACCTGTTTATTCAACGGTACTATTCTTGGACGCTCGACTTTTTCCTGTTCATTAATTTGTGTGTCTAACTGTTTAGCACTAGTTTTAGCTGATTGGCGTGCTGAAATGGCAGCCCATAGTGTTCCTACTGCTGCTGCAACCTCAATAATGTTTTTAAACCATTCGTTCATGGAGGACTCCTCTATTTTTGTCGTCCTTTAAACATAAAGAAAAATTTAGGAGATTACAACAATTTTAAAATGGGTAAATAAGGGATTTGGATGATAAAATTAAGACTCCCCATAAGGGAATCCAGGGAGAGGTCGGGCGAAGTCATAGTCGAAGGGCGACAGGAATTCGCGAAAGGGGACCTCCCCTTTCCCGTTATATGGATGGTTAATCCAGACTCAGCACGACTTGTTCATACATTGGAGCAGATGCTTGTTGAGTACGAGACAATACGACATTTATTTTGGTCATGCATTCTGTACGCAGCAATAAATCAACTTGGTTCCCAGCCGTCAGTTGTTCCATGACACGTCTGATTTCGAACATGTCCCCAGTGATCGCTAATTGATTATCTCCCAACAATAATATTTTCATCGCTTGCTAACCTCCCGTTCCCACGACGAGCAGCTGCACATTAACTAATTTATGATTATTTACCACGTATTCCTCGCTTAGAAACGAATAAGGTGTGCAATTTTTCATTGCACACCTTATTGCACACTTATGATATTTCCTCTGATTACACACTCAATTTCACACTAGCTATATGTCGCAAAACAAGAAGAAAAGAGATTGTGAACGGAACTGATTCATGTTACTTCCTATTATATAGTAAGCTTACTTCCAACCACCGTCTCATCCACGAACATGACATATTTTTTAGCTGTTGGATTTGTAGCCCTAGGAAATCCTTTGACATCAACGTTTTTCACGTTTCTTGGTTCTCTTTTATTCAAGCGAATCTCCTCCAATTGCACACATACTGCACACTTTTATTAAAACCAAGCACATTTATTACCTCTTTATGTAACTTTACACTGACACGGCTATATAAATCCATGGTTATTACATAACTTGTATACCTGAATCTTTCCAGGACGACTCTTGATGATCGGGTGGTCAGATAATCAATGTGGCCGGTAGTAGGGTTCGTTATTTTATATTCGTCATGGAGCCTGTCCTTCCTGCATGACGAAACACGTTTCTTGTTGATTTCAATCAGCGGATTTCACACGAGATAATGATTCTACAGGATAGACGATGGAAAAGAGAAAAATTTATGGGAGATTTATCATACAAAAAAGCCGTCATCTAGACGGCCCGGGTGTTACCATTCGAATCCTTCATCACTGTAAGATCCATTGGAATTGAAGAAACGTTCTTCTGTTTTACCGTTTACGGTATTCGTATAAATGACATAGACATCGAGGTGATCAAATGTATCCGCCATTTTTTTAGCCGCTTTACGAGCATCGGCCTCGTTCGTAAACGATTCCGTCTTACTTGCTTGACGATGGGTTTCTACTCCATTGTCTTCATAACCTTCTACTGACCAGACTTTTTTTGATGACATAAACAACATCCTTTCATAGCAAAGGGCATAGGTAACGCTTTGCTGTTTTTCATTATGCTTTGTTTGATTGAAATCCGTCAAATTATCATCCTGATAGTTCAAGATCCTATCAAAACATAGAATTATGAAACGTTCGAAATTTTCTATCTGAAAACAGACGTCCTCAGACTCATTGCATCAGTTGATCGATATAACGGACAGACTTGATCGTTTCATTAAAGCGTTTTAAACTGGTTTTTGGCTGGAACGCTTGGACGGACAGTTGCTTCAGCTGATCGACGGCACTCTCGACCATTGCCGGACGTAAATAGGGGCTATTTTGTGCGTTCTGTTGCCAGTCGGCAATTAAAATGTCGGCTTTTGCGACGAAGGGTACAACCTCTGCCTGAAAGTCATATTCCTGCCCATTGCGGCCAGCCTGATAAATACGTTCTATCTCTTGAAGTAACGGTTCTATTGTCATTTGTTTTTAACTACTCCTCTCGGCCGATACGATACAATCACATATCATGGTACAATAAACGCGTTAGGAGGGGAATCCTTTTGAATTACCCGAATGGTAAGAAATTTCAGAAGCCTGCTGAGCCGCATGGTCTGGCGATTCAGAAAGCCCGCACGACAGGTTCGACCTTTTCGAACCGGGGGATGAAGCTTGAAAAATTGATTAATGAAAGTAATATGTTTTATCTGACCCATAATCGGGCAATCATTCACAAGAAACCGACTCCTCTTCAAATCGTTCAAGTCGATTATCCGAAACGGTCCGCTGCAGTCGTCAAGGAAGCCTACTTCAAACAACCGTCAACGACCGATTACAATGGAGTATACCGTGGAAAATACATTGATTTCGAAGCGAAGGAAACCAACCATAAAACGTCGTTCCCGCTGAAAAACTTTCATCTCCACCAAATCGAACATATGCGCCAATGTATTGCACATGGAGGAATTTGTTTTGTCATCATTCGATTCAGTATGTATAATGTGCAATATGTGTTGTCTGCCGAGCATCTGTTCCCCTGGTGGGAGCAACTGGAAACGGGCAGAAAATCGATTCCGCTAGACGAAATCGAACGGCATGGAAAAAAACTCGAGACAGGTGCGTTTCCTGCGATTGATTATTTACCGGCAGTGGACGAGTTATATTTCACTTGAGAAACTTTACAGATTGAAGGAGAAGGATAGCGTATGGAAAGAAGTCGTGTCGCACGTCGTGAAGAAACAAAGACGTCAGCCAAGCAAACGAATCGGACAAAGCGTCCGAAAAAGAAAAAATCAGGTGGGTCCGGTGGTAAAGGTCCGCTTTGGAAAAAACTTCTATTAATCGCGACAGGATTATTTATCCTGATGCTGATAGCAGGGGGCGGATTTGCGGCCTATGCTGTTGCGACCGCACCGGAGCTTGATGAGTCGAAGTTACGGGATGCCCTGCCGCTAAAAATTTACGCGAGCAACAAAGAAGAAATTAAAAAGGGCGGGACGAGCCGGGAATATGTCTCGATTAAAGAAGTACCGGATGTCGTTAAAGACGCATTCATTTCGATTGAAGACCGGCGTTTCTACCAGCATAACGGAATCGATTTCCGACGGTTAGGCGGCGCCATCATTGCTAATATCACCGATGGTTTCGGTTCTGAAGGAGCTTCAACGATTACGCAACAGGTCATCAAACAATCATTTTTAAGTTCAGACAAGACCATTACTCGGAAAGTTCAGGAACAATGGTTGGCAATTCGTCTGGAGCGGGACTATACGAAAGAACAGATTCTTGAGATGTATTTGAATAAAAACTATTACGGTCAAGAATCTTACGGAATTCAGACAGCATCAAAAGCCTACTTCAACAAGACAGTCGATAAGCTGAACTATGCTGAAGCAGCGATGCTTGCAGGACTTCCGCAACGTCCGTCCGCATACGATCCGATTCAAGGAGATCCGAAGTTAACGAAATGGCGTCAGACGCAAGTCTTGAACGCGATGTTAACGACCGGCGTCATCACAGAAAAGCAACGAGATAAAGCAGTCGATCAACCGATTTCGAAATTGATCAATCCGGTACCAAAATCGAAAGACGACGCGGCTTACGACAGTGTCATCTTTGACATGGTGTCGCAAGAGTTAGAAGATGTTTTTGGTCTAGAAGGTAAAGATATTTACGGTCAAGGATTAAAAGTGTATACGTCGATCGATAAGCCGATGCACGATTATATGAACGAAGCAATCAAAAAAGACCAAGTCGTCCAGTTGCCGGATTACGCGGAAGCAGCAGCGACAGCGGTCAATACACAAACAGGTGAGATTTTAGGAATCGTCGACGGGAAAAAGCCCGGTACGGGTACTGCGCGACGTAACTTTGCTAAAGAACCGCATCAACCCGGTTCATCGGCAAAACCATTTTTCGCATACGGACCAGCCATTGAAAATGAGAAATGGTCGACAGCTAAAATGCTGACGGACCAGGAAACAGAAGTAAACGGTAAAAAGATCGGTAACTATTATGACGGGTACCGGGGCACCAACACGATTCGCTACTGGCTGAAGATTTCTGCTAATACGCCTGCTATCCAGACGTTCCAACAAATTGGCGGCGATACCGTCGAAAGCTTTGCCGCTAAGTCCGGATTGGGCTTAGAAAAAGATGAATCGATTTCACCGGCGTATGCGATTGGCGGGATGAAACACGGATTCAACACGACGCAAATGGCCTCTGCCTATGCGACGCTTGGTAATGGCGGAGACTACATCAAACCGCACATCATCAAAACGATTGAATACAGTGACGGCTCAAAAATCAAATCACCGGTCAAACCGAAAAAAGCCATGGAAGATTATACGGCTTACATGCTAACCGATATGTTACGTGATGTTCTGAAACCAGGCGGAACGTTCCCGAGTGCTGCCCTTGCGTTCGACGCAGCGGGTAAAACCGGAACAACCAATGCTTATAAAGATGTTTGGTTTGCCGGTTACACATCTGACGTCTCGATCAGTGTCTGGACTGGAACAACGAAGTCGGGCAACAACAACGGTGCCGGCTTAAGCGGACCGACCAACAGTACGATGGCACAAAACATCTGGAAAGATTTTGTCACGAAAACACGTGACCGGACACCTGCTCCGTTCGAACAACCGAGTTCTGTCCTCAGTATCGGTGAGGAACTTTACGTAAAAGGGACAAAAGAGCCGGTTGTCGAAAAAAAGGCAGTACCAGCTCCGACTGGCTTACAAGCATCCTACAATGAAGACTCGGAGTCTGGTGAACTGACATGGAGTTACAACGATTCGGCACTTCGGACGAACGGCTATGACAGTGTATCGTTCGAAGTATCGATGACCGATCCCGATGGAAAGCAATCGGTACTCGGTACCAGCTCAACGAACCGGATCGGAATCAATCGACTTGATCCGGGACGGACAACATTTACAGTCGTTGCGAAAGCATCCGGAGAAAAGTCCGGTCCTGTATCAACGACGGTAACTGTGGCAGACGTTGAAGCAGATCAACCGACAACGGACGAGCCGACAACGGACGAGCCGACAACAGACGAGCCGACAACAGATGAACCGACGACGGATGAACCGACGACGGACGAACCGGCAACGGACGAACCAACGACGGATGAACCAACGACGGATGAACCGTCGACGGATGAACCAACGACGGATGAACCAACAACGGACGAGCCGACGACGGATGAACCAACGACAGATGAACCAACAACGGACGAGCCGACGACGGATGAACCAACGACAGATGAACCGGCTGCAAGTGACGGAGCATCTACTCAGTCAAACCGGGGGAATTCGTCGAACGGCAATCAAGGCCGAGGACAAGATAATGCGCCTGCCGATCAACAGTCCGAATCGGAAACACAGCAATAAATGAGTCAATGGATCAGGAGAAGAAGATAAGACCGGAGAAACGGGTGTGTTTCTTCGGTCTTGCTTCTCTTTTTTTGTATAATGGAGGTCAGGAAGGAAGTGGGGCAATGGAATCCAAACAATCACTTGTCACCTATTTAGAAGAACTAAAAGCCGATCGTTCGTTTATGGAACGTGTCACATATATGAAAACGATGGAAGCGACTGCTGGACGGTATGCACCGTTTCCAAAAGAAATGCCGGAACGGTTGCGTCAAGCGCTCGAAAACAGAGGCATTACGTCATTGTACCGCCATCAGGAGTTAGCATTTCGAACCGTCCAAAGCGGTGCTTCGACGGTGATTGTAACACCGACTGCGTCAGGAAAAACCTATTGTTTTAACTTACCGATTTTATCGCATCTTTTAGCGAATCCGAATGCAAGGGCCCTGTATCTGTATCCGACGAAAGCGTTGGCCCAGGATCAAAACAGTGAATTGTTGGAACTGATTGATGAGATGGAAGCATCCATCCGTTGTTTTACCTATGACGGGGATACATCACCGACGATTCGGACAAAAGTTCGAAAAGCCGGGAATATCGTGATTACGAATCCGGATATGCTTCATTCCGGAATCCTGCCGCACCATACGAAATGGATCGAACTGTTTGAAAATCTGTCGCATATCGTCATTGACGAGCTGCATACGTATCGAGGGGTATTTGGAAGCCACGTCGCCAATGTTATCCGGCGGTTACGACGGATTTGCCGGTATTACGGCAGTGATCCGATTTTCATCATGACAAGTGCGACGATTGCCAATCCACAAGAACTGGCGGAACGGTTGACCGAAAAAAAAGTCCAATTGATTGATGACAACGGGGCTCCGACCGGCCGAAAACATTTTATCGTCTACCAACCGCCGATTGTCAATGCACAACTCGGCATACGCCGTTCGGCAACACTTGAGACGAAACAATTGGCATCACGTTTTATTAAAAAGAAGTTTCAGACGATTGTTTTTGCGAGGTCGCGTGTCCGGGTCGAAGTCTTATTAACCTATCTTCGTAGTCTCATCCGATTCGAATTAGGGCCGAAGTCGATTGAAGGCTACCGGGGCGGTTACCTGCCGAGTGAACGGCGTGATATTGAAAGACGATTGCGTAAAGGAGAAATCACGGGAATTGTTTCGACCAATGCGCTCGAGCTCGGAGTGGATATCGGGCAACTGCAGGTCTGTATCATGAACGGATACCCGGGAACGATTGCTTCGCTGTGGCAACAAGCAGGCCGGGCCGGACGCCGTCAGGATGATGCGCTCATCATTTTGGTTGCCTCATCCGGGATGCTCGATCAGTATGTTGCGGAACGTCCGGAATTGTTTCTAAATCAGTCACCGGAAGCCGCGCGACTCGATCCGGATAATCTGATCATTGCAGTCGATCATATTAAATGTGCGGCATTCGAACTGCCGTTTCGTCAGGGGGAGTCATTCGGAACACTGGAGACGGAGGACATTCTCGAGTATCTCGTCGAAGAACGTGTCTTACATCAACGTGGGGAACGGTATTACTGGATGAATGATGCGTTTCCGGCTCACGGTATTTCTTTGCGCTCGAGTGATCAGGAAAATGTCATCATCGTCGACCAAACCGAGGTTCCGAATCGGGTCATCGGCGAAATGGATACGTTCAGTGCGATGACGCTATTACACGACGAAGCCATCTATTTACATGGGGCTGACCAATACCAAGTCGAAGTACTGGATTTCGAAGAGAAAAAAGCATTCGTGCGTGCAGTCGACGTCGATTACTATACGGATGCTAATTTTTCGGTCGAACTGTCTGTTCTCGATGAGGATGACAGCTATACGAATGGAGACTTCAGTGTCGCCCGAGGGGATGTCAGTGTCCGCGGGATGGCGACGATGTTCAAGAAAATCAAGTTCGGAACACATGAAAATATCGGATCGGGTCCGATTCATCTTCCGGAAAGAGAAATTCATACGACAGGCGTCTGGTTTTCTTTACCGGAAGAAGCGTCCTCAAGCACGGAACTGGAACAAGTCATCGAAGGCGTGGCAAACAGTCTGCGTAGGGTCGCACCATTGTATTTGATGTGTGATGCAAGCGATGTCTTCGTCGTACCTCAAGTCAAAGCGACGCACACGCAAAAACCGACAATCTACCTGTATGACCGTTATCCGGGAGGGGTCGGACTTGCCGAATCCATCTACAAACAACGTGGCATCATGCTCCGGGCCGCACGGGATTCGATTGAGACCTGCCCTTGCCAGGATGGTTGTCCGGCATGTATCGGAATGATCGGCTTGGCAGATGAAAAAGAGCGGACGGTCAGAATGCTAGCTGAAATGGAGAAGGAACTATCATGAAAAATAAGTTGAGACGGATGTTGAAGACGACAGAGAATGAGCCGACAGCAAGCCCGTCAACCAATGAGGCGCAAAAGACAACAGCGGAACAAACCGCCTGGCTGGACCGAGGAGCAGACATTCTTACGTTTGAAGACGAATGGATTGTCCGGTTGGACCACCGGTATGCTCTTGAGGAAAAACATGGACACCGGTCATATGCGGAAGTATTTGAATCGTTGCAGTTGCCGCATCCGCCGCTTGCACTTGATGTCCCGCTCGAACAAGTCATTTTTTTTGATACGGAGACGACCGGCTTAAAAGGAACGGGAACAACGATTTTTTTACTGGGATTCGCCCGTTTTGAAAAAGGTCAGCTGCTGATGCGGCAGTATTTTTTACCGCACCCGCATTATGAAGCAGCACTTTATCATCATTTCCTGCATGATATCGGAGAAGATGTCCGTTTCATCACGTATAACGGAAAAAGTTTTGATTGGCCGCAGATTAAGACCCGGCACGTCTTCGTCCGGGAACGTGTTCCCCGTTTGCCGAAAGTCGGCCACCTGGATTTACTGCATGTCTGCCGACGGATGTTCAAAGGATTGTACGATTCATTCCGTTTGACGGCGATGGAAGAACGGATTGGATTTGAACGTACCGATGATTTGCCCGGATTTCTTGCGCCGATGCATTATTTTCAATATGTCGAACACCAGAATCCGGCAATCATGGAAGGGGTGCTTGAACACCATCTGCATGACTGTCTGACTTTGGTGAGTTTGTATGACGAATGCAACCGGCTCGTGACCCATCGTCAGGAAGCACCGTCACGTGTACGTGAGAACATCGGCATCTGGTTAGCCGATTTAGGTATTCATGAACAATCGGCGGAGCATTTCGGACAGGCGGACGAATTGACGGCCGAAGGTTGGTTGCGTCAAGGGCGGTTGTATAAAAAACTGCAGCAACACGAAAAAGCCAATACTTGTTTTGAAAAAAGTGATACCTATGAAGGATTCATCGAACTGGCAAAATGGGCCGAGCACATTGCCAAACAACCATCCGTTGCTTATGATTATACTGAACGAGCCAAACGTCTATTAGAAAATCGACAGTTGTTAGCTTCGCGGCGAGAACGATTATTTGCCGAGCTAAATCATCGGAGCTTACGCCTGCAAAGGAAGTGTCGCGAATGAACGTCGTCGCAGTAACCGGATATAAACCGACAGAACTCGGGATCTTTGATCAAAAACACCCGGGAATCAACATCCTGAAAGCCGCCTACCGGGAACGGATGATCCGCCTGATTGAAGACATGGGAACAACCTGGTTCATCACCAGCGCTGCACCGGGATGTGAACTTTGGGCGTGTGAAGTCGTTTTGGAACTCAAACACGACTATCCGGAAATCCGTTTAGGTATCCTGCTTCCTTTTTTGGAACAAGAGTCAAAATGGAAAGAGCCGGTTCAAGCCCAGTATCTGGCCGTGCTGAATCAAGCGGATTTCGTGGATGCCATCAGTCAAAAACCGTATGAAAATCCATCCCAGTTCCGAAATAAAACGGAGTTCATGATTCAAAAAAGTCAAGGATTGTTATCTGTTTATGATGAAGAGCACGGCGGATCTGCCAAGTATTTAGTGGAACGTGCTAAACTAGAGATGGAACGTTCGGATTATCAATTGTTTCTGATTACGCAAGATGATTTAGCGATGATGGAGCAAGATCAGAACTACAATGAACAGTGGGAGTGAAGCATATGTATAAGCCGTTATTGACAGCAGATGATATTTACAAAAAAGAGTTCAAAACCGGATTACGTGGATATGTGATTGAAGACGTCGATGGTTATCTCGATCAAGTCATCAAGGATTATGAAGGATTCGAACGAGAAATCGAGCGGTTGACAAGAGAATTGGCAGAGGCGAAATCTTCATCATCTTCTATCGGTTTCAAACGGGATGAGCGGCGATCAGAACCAGAAGTGACAGCGCCACCTTCGAATTCGTCAAATTACGATATGTTACGCCGAATTTCTAATCTTGAAAAAGCAGTTTTCGGACGTCCTCATCAAGAAGATTAATCTTGTCTTACTTAAAAAACACGTCACTATGTAATAAAACACGGAATCTCCGGACGGAGATCCCGTGTTTTTGTGTTACGTCCGATGCAGAATCACTTCGGCTTCGGGCAACTCTTCTTTTAAGACATACAGCGCCACCCGATCGTCTAAATCTTTACTGAAGCGACGGAACAAAAATGAGGTTTTGACGCCTCGTTCCATCCGGACATGAAGTCCTGCTTGTTCGAGCCGATCGTGATCGCGTGCCAACCGTTCTCCTTTTTCACCAAACTCTTCGCCGAGCAAGACCCAACGTAAGGATTCTTTTGTACGTCGTGTAACGATGAAGAGAAAGCATAAAACAAGTACAACAATCAATAGAATTCGAATCGTGTTAAAGTCCATATAAAAACCTCACCTCATCTTTATCATACGTCCTTAACGGGCATAAAGTAAACGTTCAAGATAACGTGAGAAGGATTGAATCTTTAAACCCTGCTGGCGGTAAGCAATGTATCCGTCCGGGCGAATCAAATACAGGCCGGCTTGTTTAATCCCAAACTTTCGTGCCAGTTCGCCGCCCTGATCGACGACGCCGTCATCTTTCAGTTCCTGGTGAATCGAAACGGTTTCGAACAGGTCCGGATACGAATAGGCCAATTCTTTAAACGGCAACAGTGTCTGTTCACCGGCTTCACGCGGCAGGAACAGCAGGAGCAGGAAGTTACGATCTGCCCGTCGCAACAACAGTTCATTTTTTTTCGTG
This sequence comes from Exiguobacterium sp. s138, assembly GCF_018618775.1. Taxonomy (NCBI): domain Bacteria; kingdom Bacillati; phylum Bacillota; class Bacilli; order Caryophanales; genus Exiguobacterium; species Exiguobacterium sp. s138. The sequence continues at coordinate 330,660 of NZ_JACSMW010000002.1, forward strand.
CGCGGATTGACAACTTCACTGTACGGCATCGGTTCTCCCGGACGCGGCGTCAAAAGCGGGAAATTGCCTTGTGTGACAAACAACCGCGATGATTGATAATTACTGTTGAGTTGTGCAATCCGGTTCGTGACGTAATGGTGTAACGGTGTAATCTTTAAACTGTTTCGAATGACTTTTTCCTGAAGCGGCAATAAGAAGGGAACATTGATCTGTAACAGCTCAGTCGCAAGGTTCGTAGAACGTAAAATACCGCGCGCTGCTTCGCGTCGCTCGACGCTGTACGAATCAAGTAACGGGAAACTGGCTTTAAACCGGTGGACGCACCACAGTTTCCAGGCTAAATTCATCGCATCGGCAATGCCGGTGTTCATTCCTTGTCCGCCAACCGGTGAATTGATATGCGCGGCGTCACCAATCAAATAGATCCGGTGGTGTCCAAACTTCTCGATGATTCGATTATGAACGCGGAACATGGAATACCAATGGACTTTCTTTAAAGTGAACGGCACCTTCGCCCGATTTTTTAAGAAGTCTTCGATAGCGGAATGGTCGGTCGGAACGGTACCATTCGTTAAATTACCGGTAATTCGGAAAAGATTCGACTGTAGCGGGAAGGATTCGATGACACCGTGATCAGAGAAGAAAATATGCACTTCTTCCGATGACAACGGCCAATCGACTTCAATGTCGGCCAGTGCCCAGGATTCTTTAAAAGATTTCCCGCTGAACGGGAGTCCGAGTTCACGCCGGACAAAGCTGTTGGCCCCATCTGCCCCGATGATGAAGGAAGCATCGACCGTTTCCGTGACATCATGTTTTCGAATCGATGCGGTGACGAATGTCGGAAATTGTGCGAAGCCGGTCAACTCAGTTTCACGTTCGACCGTATGACCGTCTTCTTTTAGACGTGTCTCAAGAATTCGTTCTGTTTCACTTTGCGGCAACAAGGTGACGAAAGGAAACGGTGTATTTAAATCCGTAAAGTCAAGTTTTGCCTGCCAGGCACCATTGACATATAAGTTACCTTGATTGATTTTAATGGCGTTCTCCATTAAGGCATCGGCTACACCAAGACGTGCGAACAACTCGAGTGATCGTGCCTGAATACCGATGGCTTTTGAAACGACAGATGGACCGCTTGCGCGTTCAATGATCCGAAACGTCAGTCCGTAACGCGATAAGGCAAGCGCTAATGTCAAGCCGGTCGGTCCGGCACCAATAATCAATACATCTATTTTTTTCTTCACGGATAGCCCCCCTTATTTTACTTCTTAGCCGAAACTCGCTACCATTAAACTATCGACTGGACGGCAAACCGTCTGAAAGGATGAGAGCAGTGAACGAGCAATTATTTACGACAGAACGTCTGATGAGTAACTTCAGAGAATACATGCAACAAAATGAAGCGTACATGACAAAAATCCAAGCATTAAACGCCTATTACAAGGTCGTCGCCGGATCGATTCTGGCGGATCGTATCGCCAAAAATGCCGATTTGATCGTTCGGATGCGTCATCTCGAAGAAGCGTATCAGAAAGTGGCGCAGGAAACACGATGAAAGAAATTCGATTACATGACGTCAAACGCGTGTTTGCGTCTTCTACGGAACAGCTTCCTAAAAATGCCGCAGCCGTTTTACTCCCACTAGTAGAGCGGGACGGGGAAGTGCATCTCTTATTCCAAGTACGGGCGAAGACGTTGCGTTCGCAACCGGGAGAAATTGCATTTCCCGGCGGTCGGATTGATCCCGGAGAACAGCCGAGAGCAGCGGCAGTGCGGGAAACAACGGAAGAATTGAATATTCGCGAAACTGAAATTGAAATCATCGGAACATTGGAACCGCTCGTCACGCCCAATCGTTCCATCATCTATCCGTATCTCGGCATCCTGACAGCGGAGGATATTCAGCCGTCGCCGATGGAAGTCGACCATATCTTTTATGTGGCGCTTGCCGACTTGCTTGCAGCAGAACCGATTCAAGGTGAAATGGAGTGGCGGATTCGTCCCGGTAAAACCGTTCCAACGGATCGTCTGGCGAACCGGGATGCATATGTCGACCGGACATATAAAACAGTCGAACATTTTTACGAACATGAAGAGTATTTGATTTGGGGACTGACTGCGAAGATTTTACGGCAGATGTTACGTACCTTGACGCAATACTAGCTTTTTCACAGGTTCTTTTATATGATTAAGACTATCTGAACGTGTCAGGAGATGAAGAAGATGGAAGAAGAAGAGTTATTTGATTATATCGTCGGTGATATGGTAAAAACAAAAGAAGGTTGGGTGGCGGAAGTCACGGCTGTATTAACAAATACGGTAGTAGGCGATCTCTCGCATACAAAAAACTTCGAATCTCTTGGGTTTGAATTTGAGAAACAAGTTTTAATCAAATCAGAGATTGAATTATTAGAGCGTAAGACAAAATAAACAGTAAACCGGACAGAATCTTCTGCCGGTTTTTTTGTGTCTTCCAATCGTGTAAAGCAGGTTTCAGAACGGTTAAATCAGGGAAATTTTACAAAGATAATAAAGAATAGACTTGACTACATTAAGGTGCTGGAGGGATCGTACGTGATTGAATTTAAAGCAGTTGGAAAAACATATCCAGATGGAACTAAAGCGGTCCGCGATTTAAACTTTACAGTCGATCAGGGGGAAATCTTTTGTCTGATCGGTCCGTCCGGTTGCGGGAAAACGACGACGATGAAAATGGTCAATCGATTGATTGATCATACGGAAGGGCAAATTTGGATCAACGGTCAACCGATCATGTCAATCAATGAACACGAGTTGCGTCGTCAAATTGGTTACGTCCTTCAGCAAATCGCCTTATTTCCGCATATGACGATTGAAGAAAACGTAAGTGTCGTTCCGCATTTATTGAAGTGGGACAAAAAGAAGGTCGAAGAACGTGTCCATAACCTCTTCCAGTTAACCGGTTTAAATGAGAATTTAAGAAAAAAATATCCGGGGGAACTTTCGGGCGGCCAGCAACAGCGGGTGGGTGTCATGCGGGCTTTGGCGGCAGAACAAGACGTCATCTTAATGGATGAACCGTTCTCAGCCCTTGATCCGATTTCAAGAGACCAATTACAAAACGATTTGTTGCGCTTAAACGCAGAACTCGGGAAAACCATTTTATTCGTCACCCATGACATGAATGAAGCGTTAAAGCTCGGCAGCCGGATCTGTTTAATGAATGACGGCGAGATTGTTTTGATTGGGACAAAAGAAGAGATTTTGGCCAGCAAAGATGAATTTGTTCAAGAATTCATGGGTCAAGTCAGGGGGACTGTCCAATGACAGGATTGTTTGAGACGTACCAAGACCGAAAGACGGAATTGTTGCAGGCGTTGATTGAACATATTCAACTGTCTGTTTTATCACTGGTGATTGCCTGTGTGATTGCCATTCCCCTCGGTATCTATCTGTCGCGCCACAAAAAGTTCAGTGAATGGTCGATCGGGGTCACTTCAGTCATCCAAACGATTCCTTCACTCGCGTTACTCGGTCTGATGATTCCGCTCGTCGGCATCGGGACAGTCCCATCCGTCATCGCTCTTGTTTTATATGCCCTTCTTCCAATCGTCCGAAATACGTATACGGGCTTAGCGGAAGTAGACCCTTCACTGAAGGAAGCAGCGCGGGCTTGCGGGATGACACCGATGCAGAGTTTGATGAAAGTTGAGCTTCCGCTTGCCTTGCCGGTCATGATGGCCGGGATTCGGACGGCGATGGTTCTGATTATCGGGACGGCTACGATTGCCGCCTTGATTGGAGCCGGCGGACTTGGTTCGATCATCCTGCTTGGGATTGACCGCAATGACAATTATTTGTTATTACTCGGTGCGATTCCTGCCGCCTTGCTCGCTCTTTTGTTTGACGGATTGTTAAGACAGACAGAAGTCGCGACTAAAAAACGTCAAACCGGTCGACTTGTGGTCGCTCTAGCCTTGATTGCAGCATTAATCATTACACCATTCGCCCTCGGAAGGACGGAACAACCGGATCTGGTCGTTGCCGGTAAATTAGGGGTCGAACCAGAAATTCTAATGAATATGTATAAACTGGTCATTGAAGATCAGACGGATTTGAACGTTCAAGTCAAACCGAACTTCGGGAAGACGACATTCGTCTATAAAGCCTTACAGTCCGGTGATATTGATTTGTATCCGGAATTCACGGGCACAGTGCTTGCCAGTCTGACGAACGAAAAGCCGGTCTCGAATGATAAACAAGCTGTTTTTGAGCAGGCACGCGATGGTCTTGCTAAACAAAAGCTGGCACTGTTGCCTCCGATGAACTATAACAACACCTATGCTGTCGCCGTTCCGAAAAAGGTGGCAGACCAATATCAATTAAAGACGATTTCCGATTTACAGCAAGTAGCGGATCAATTAAAAGCCGGATTTACATTAGAGTTTAAAGATCGGCAAGACGGCTATAAAGGAATTCAAGAAAAATACGGTGTCAATTTCAAAGAAGTGGTGACGATGGAACCGAAACTACGTTATAAAGCCGTCCAGTCGGGTGATATTCAAGTCATCGATGCGTATTCGACCGATCCGGAAATCGCCAAATATAACATGGTTGTGTTAGAGGATGATCAGCAACTATTCCCGCCTTATGAGGGGGCTCCTCTTCTTCGACAAGAGACGTTAGACGAATATCCGGAAGTCGAACAGGCATTAAAGCAGTTGGATGGAAAAATTTCCGACAGCGAGATGTCAAAAATGAATGAAGCGGTCGCTTATGGCGGGAAAACAGCCAATCAAGTCGCACGCGACTATTTACAGAAAGAAGGAATTCTGAAATGAGATTGCTATTGATCAGTAACCCGACGGCCGGGTCCAACCGCGCCGGACTTTTACAGGATGTGATTGATCCGTTGGCAGCGATGTTTGACGAAATCGTCATTCGGCAAACTGCCAAAGTCCTTGATGCCTTACATTTTGCAGAAGAAGCGGACGGTTTTGATGCCCTCGTCGTCATCGGCGGGGACGGGACTGTTTTTGAAGTCATCAATGGAATCGCGAAACTTGAGACCCGTCCGGTTCTCGGTATCATTCCGGGTGGTACGTGTAACGACTTTGCCCGGACGCTCGGATTACCAATGGTGCCACGGTTAGCTGCCGGAATGATTGCGACCCAGCAAATCGTCGAAGTCGATCTCGGGCAGGTCAATGATACGTACTTCTTGAACTTCCTTGGTTTAGGTCTGATTGCGGAAGCTTCCATCGGAATTGATACAGAAGAAAAAGCCCGTCTCGGTAAGATGGGATATTATCTCTCAACGATTCGATCCAGTATGGAGGCAGAACCGTTTTCTTACGAGCTCAAGTTAGCGGAAGGTCAAAAAATGACGGGAGAAGCCGTGCTGATTTTAGCTGCGAACGGGGAATCACTGGGTGGCATCGGAACCAATCTGTCAGAAGGCGCTTATAACGACGGAAAACTTGATCTTGTCATCGTTGATGAAGTGAACTTGACGACAATCCGCGATGTCATCTTACAAAAAATAGGTCTGGCGACAGAACCGTCGTTTACACATATTTTGACAAGCGGCTTCACGTTAAAAACCGACTCTCCGAAAGTCATTGATACGGATGGAGAAAAAGCGATGCATTCGCCGATCGAAGTCAAAGTATTACCAGAGTTTTTGAAGATGTACAGTGGACGGATTGATGCATTAACATGAAACGAATCATCAATTAAATAAAGTGTTTTCGGATCGAAGTTCCTCATACGGACTTCGATTTTTTTTAGGATGAAACATCGTTAATTCAGTACGAATATGCGGTTATGCTTTGACGCTTTAAAGAAAATGTTTGATAAAGGATGACTTCCTGGATGAACTTTTGTACAATGGAAAAGTATTTTTGAAAAGGAGGGTGAGCACATGAAGGGAAATGCATGGGCTTCAAAGATTGGATTTATTTTGGCGGCAGCTGGATCAGCGATCGGGCTGGGCGCAATTTGGAAGTTCCCATACACAACGGGAACAAACGGAGGCGGGGCATTTTTATTATTATTTTTGGCCTTTACGCTTTTGCTCGGATTACCGGTATTGATTGCCGAATTCTTAATCGGGCGGACGAGTGGCAAAACCGCCTTACGAGCTTTTTCAGAGCTTGGTCATAAAAAATATACGTTTATTGGTTGGCTCGGTGTTATCGCGTGTTTTCTGTTGCTCTCATTTTACAGTGTCATCGGCGGTTGGGTTCTCATCTATATCGTGCTAGGGTTTTCCGGAAATTTAACGTCGATGAATGGGGCGGACTTGGGTGAATTATTTGCGACAGTCTCCGGTTCGCCCGGTTATGCCATTACAGGACAGTTAATTTTTCTGATCATTACGTGTGTGATTGTCTTACGCGGAGTGCAGGCCGGTATTGAAAAAATGAGTAAAATCATGATGCCTTTACTTTTCCTCTGTTTCATCGTTCTTGTCGTTCGTTCGTTGACACTCGAAGGAGCAGGCGCGGGAGTCCGCTTCTTCATCGAACCTGACTTCTCGGCCCTGAACCGGACATCGGTCCTTAGTGCGTTAGGGCAAGCGTTCTTTTCTTTATCGTTAGGCGTATCAGCGATGCTGACTTATGCTTCGTACATGAAGGAACGGGGACAAATCAATCGTTCCGCGATCTGGATCGTGTCGTTGAATGTGGTCGTCTCCTTGCTTGCAGGATTCGCCATTTTCCCGGCTGTTTTCGCATCCGGTCTCGATCCGGCGGAAGGCCCTTCGTTATTGTTCATCGTCTTGCCGACGGTGTTTAGTCAAATCCAATTCGGATCGTTGTTCTTGGTCCTGTTTTTCCTCTTGTTCGCATTCGCATCGATTACTTCATCTATTGCGATGCTTGAAGTGGTGGTGTCCGCTATTACGGACCGGAAAGAAACCGCGACGTTCCGGGATAAAAAACGAAATACGATCATTGCCACGATATTAATCGGGGTAATCGGTATTCCATCCGCTCTTTCATTTGGTATGGCAGCTGACATCACATGGATGGATAAAACGGTTTTTGACTGGATGGACTTTACCGTTTCCAATCTCCTGATGCCGATTGGTGCCTTGTTGATTTCATTTTTTGCCGGATTTAAATTGGATCGCGCTCTAGTCGAACAAGAACTTGTCACAAGTCCGCTGATGAAACGGATTCTTCCGTTTTGGCGTTTCAGTATTTGTTATTTAAGTCCGCTCGCCATTTTGATTATCTTGATTTGGCCGCTGTTTGGTTCTTAAGAAAAAAATAGTGACAAGTCTAGTTAAAAGCCCGTCTGCAATGTTTTGCGGACGGACTTTTTTTGTTGCCGGTATGATGGCAGAAATCAAACTTGAGACGGATGTCACGCTCGATAGATTATGGTGAAATAAGAAATAGAGAGGACTAACATTTCTCTAAAACGGGAAACTTTTTGTTATATGATGCGTAATGGTAAGATATAAGTAACAAATAATTAAAGTGCAGACAGTGAAGACAGAATAGAAGAAACAATCAAAAGGGGTGGTGATGAGGTGAAGTCTTCTACATGGTGGATCTTTGGTTCCATCGGTCTGATGTTCGTATTTCTTCAAGTGGCGGATGCCTTGAATTTTTCCGGCATTTTTATTGCACTGGGTCTCTGGTTCATTTGGAGCGGTTATCGTGCAAAACCGGGAAAACGGTATCGGACTGAACGGAAATCAACGGAATTAAAACGAAAAAATGTGAAAAAGAAACTGTTGCTTGATGATGAAGATGAGTTTGTCGGAAGTGTCATCTTAAAACCGGAACAAGCAACGCGAAGGTTCGATGAAACGGATGATTTAGAGCTTCAGGTCTTACAGCGGACGGTCGAAGAAGGATTTGCTAAACTTCAATCCTTCGATAAAATCATTCCGGCGATCCGGGATAGTGAAGTCCGCTCTGAAATGCGGATTGTTTCCCGGGAAGCCCATGTCCTGTTTGAAGAATTGTTCACGGCGCCGCGTGAAGTCAAAAAAGTCCGTGATTTCTTTACATTTTATCTGGATTCGCTGCTCTCGATTTCAGAAAAGTTTGCGGATCTCGAACGGCGAGGAGCGCAAGTTCAACTTGACACACGGGAACAGTTGCAATCCAATCTGAAACTGATCGCCGAGAAGTTAAAACAACAGCAATCGTTGTTGTTAGAAGGCGATACAGTAGACTTAGAACGTGAATTGTTAACGATTGAAAAGGTTTTGGCACAAGAGTCAGAACAACGAAAACAGGAGGAGAGTTATAAACATGACCCATTCTGATAACAACAGTTGGCAACAATGGCCGGAAGAAGAATCAACGACACAACCGACAATTTCGGATCCGTCCGTTGACTTGAACCTTGCGGAAGCGACATCCCGTCCGGCTGCACCGGTCCGGCCGGTCGAAGACATGATCCCGAGTGACGTTCCGGCAGAACAACGCCAAAAAATTGAACGGTTGCTCCAAGTCATCGATTTAAACAAATCAGATGCCGTCATGCAGTACGGGGCACCGGTTCAACGCGAATTGTCACAGTTTTCAGATCAAGTGTTGAGTGAAGTGAAAATGAAAGACGGCGGCGATGCCGGCAAACTTTTGTCGGATTTAATGCAACGGGTCCGTCAGATGGATCCGGATACATTACAGGAAAAGAAAAGTTTCTGGTCCAATGTTCCGGTCATCGGCCGGGCGAAGAAAAAAGCAGAGACGTACTTTTTACAGTACGAAAAAATGAGTGCTTACCTGGAAGAAGTCGTTCATAATCTGGATCGTTCAAAATTCGGTTTGATGAAGGATATCACGCTGCTTGATCAGATGTATCAAAAAAATAAACGGTACTTCGAAGAACTGAACCTCTACATCGCTGCAGGGGAAACAAAGATTAAACATGTCAGAGAACATGAAATCGAACCGTTACGTATGGAAGTCGAACGGTCACAGGATCAGACGCGGATACAGGAACTCAATGACATGATTCAGCTCGCTGATCGATTTGAAAAGAAAATCCATGACTTAAAACTGTCACGGACAATTAGTTTACAAATGGCTCCACAAATTCGTGTCATTCAACAAAACAATCAGATTTTAGCGGAGAAGATTGAATCAGCGGTCGTCAATACGATTCCACTTTGGAAAAACCAAGTCGTTCTCTCGCTCAGTCTGTCGCGGCAAAAAACAGCCCTGCAGATGCAAAAAGACGTCACGAATACGACGAATCAATTGTTGGAACAAAATTCACGACTGCTCAAAGATTCATCGATCGAAATTGCAGAAGAAAACGAAAAAGGAATCGTGTCTGTTGAGTCCTTGAAAGTGGCGCACCAAAACCTGATCGAAACGTTGGATGAAACGCTTCGCATTCAACAGGACGGAAAACAAAAACGTCGTGATGCGGAACACGAGCTTGAACGAATGGAAAATGAATTGAAGCAAAAAGTCATGGAAGTGGCTTCAAAAAATCGCGAATTACCAAACCGCCCTTACTAAGGAACACATTTATGTGTTCCTTAGTGGTTTTTTTAAAATAGTTATTCAGGGGGAAAACGTTATGATGAAAAAACAACATCAATGGGATACGACCTGGCTTTTGTTTGCACGGATGATGGCGGATCGCCATTCAAAGTGTGCGTCAAAGTCCGTTGCTTGTGTCATCGTCAAAGATGAGAAACCGATATCGATTGGAATCAATGGAACACCGAGTCAGCACGTGAATTGTAATGAAATCTATTTAAAGCAGGACAACATCCTGTATAAAGCAGAATCTGAAGGAAAGACCGATGCCTTGTCAATCGTACATAACGGTCAAGTATTTTACCGCTGTAACAACCAAGAAGAACACCACGAATGGTCGAAGATGAACGAGATTCATGCTGAAATCAATGCACTCGGAAAACTTGCGGCCGACTCGACGAGCGCCCGCCATGCGACAGCCTATGTGACACACAGTCCCTGTCATGCCTGCAGCTTAGCCTTGATCGCCTCGAAGATCGATCGTGTCGTCTATTCAACAGGCTACGAATACGGGGATGGTTTGACACTGATGCGTCAAAGCGGGATCGAAGTTCTTCATCGTCCGTTAACAGAAGAATATTTTCTTGAAAGAATTTTCGATAAAGACTTGTAAACGCTTCCATTGCATTGTATTATGAAATTAAGCATTGCCATGGTAATTATTCACTCTTCCATTCGGGATAACTTCAGACGAAGTTATCCCACTTTTTTTTGAAAAATAAATTGACATATTTCCAATATTCTGCAATGATGTATATAGAATATGACGAAGCGGAATGCCGCATTTTCATTAGAAATGTCCATCAAGGAGCTGGAATGCCAGGTCGTTGAAAAAAAGTCCTGACTCATTTGAGTCAGGACTTTTTGTATGCTTAATGCAGGATGGCCCAGGAAGTTTGAAGGCGCTCAGCTCGAACACGTGCTTTTTTCGCCGTCGCGCCGGCTAACACGGTCATCAAACGTTGACAGAGAATGTCGGGTTGTGTTTGATGAAGAAACAGTTGCTGGATGAACCGTGAGAAAACGACATCGTTCGTTGCAAGTTGCCGTTTTAATGTCTCATGGGACATGCGATCGATTTCTACCGTATCAAAGCCGGCACCCGGATTAAATGACGAGACAATCAACAGCTTAACAGGGGTTGCTTCAAGTGATAAACCAAGTGCCTCCACTTGTCGGCATGCTAAGATCATTTCTTGATCAATGAGTTGATGTAATAAACAAGGATTTTTCAGAGCAAGCGGATCATAAACCGAAACGGCTTGACGAAGCTGTTCACGAGTGACAATAGTTTGTTCCGGCTCCAGTTCTGAAGCTTGAACGGTGTCATAACAAGTCGATAATGAAAAAATCATCCGGTAATCCTCCTTATCATGGATAATTTGTCTTCACTTGTCATTTTAAATCATAAATGAAGCGCTTACAATGAATGTTTTAGCATATGCAGGAATCAGGAAGATTTGTTATCATGAGAGGCAGAGTAAATGAGAGGAGTGTTGACGATGATTCGATTATTTAAAGCGATTCCCGAGCTTGAATTGCCGGTTTACAGCGGAGAAGATTATCCGGTCGACGGAACTGAGAAGACGACCGGCTTTCTGATCTCGAACCATGTTCCTGGAGAACAGGTGGAAGAAACCTTGCTTGTCGCATCAGCTGAAATTAAAACAAGTCAGACAGATCGTGAATGGTTACAGTTCACCTTCAACTCTCCAAGTGGTTCCTGCAAAGGGAAACAATGGTTGAACCAGGGAACAGCAGAAGAGGCGATGCGTCCGTATCTTGAAACCGGAATCGTTCATGTCTCGGCCAAGGTAGATGAATATCCCGTTGATTCCGGAAACAAATCTTTAACGGTCCAGACGGTGAAAGCTGTGCACGATCAATCGGGTACCGCCTATTTACCGCAAATGCCAGCAGGTGAATCCGCACAAGACTACCGTGATCAATTGATCGGATTGATTGAAAAAATGGAGGCACCGCTCCGGCAAGTCGCACATCGGGTGGTATCCGCCTATTGGGACGATTTTTCGACTCGTCCGGCAGCCTTGTATCATCATCATGCCTATATCGGTGGATTGTTAAAGCATACGGCGTGTATGATGACGATTGGTTTTGGCATCTGTCAATCGGAACGGCCCGATTTGACGCTGTTACAATGTATTCAGGAAGCCGAAGCGGATCACAAAAATGATTTATTCCAAGCAGGTGAACGGGACATGCGCCAATTTGCCTGGGACGACAGCTTTGATGCGTTGTATCAGTCTGCACGTTCGATTGCCCTGTTAAACGAACGACCGCATCAGGATGAATTACTGTTGGGTATTTTATTGCACGATATCGGAAAAATCTTTGAATATACCCACCTTGGGGCAAGCGGTGACCGTTTTTCCCGTTTGGTCCAAACGGAACCGACCGATGAAAAATTATCCGGGATTGCTCTAGATCCGAACGGTGTGTTGGTTGGTCATATGCCGTACGGTTGTTTTGTCCTGGAACAAGCACTACAAGCAGAAGCTGTCCGGCTTCCGGTTGATCAGTATCACCGGTTGATGCATATGATTTTATCCCATCATGGTAAAAAAGAGTGGGGCTCAAGCGTTACCCCGCAGACAACGGACGCCTGGTATTTGCACGCCATCGATTTACTCGATGCGCGAAAAGAAAAATGGCGCCAGTCGCAGTTAACATAAGGAGTGAACCTATGTCTGAACGTATTCAAACGACCCTCGTCACCGGCTTTTTAGGCGCAGGGAAAACGACATTATTAAACCGGATTGTTTCGAATCCGATTGAAAAAGTAGCACTACTCGTCAACGAAGTCGGTGCGGTAAACATTGATGAAGCCTTGATCGAGCGAAGTGACGAAGAAGTCATCGAACTGACGAACGGTTGCATTTGCTGCTCCATTCGCGGGGACTTACGGGAGGCGTTACTTCGGATTGCGAAAAAAAGACGGCATGGTGAAATGATTTTTGATCGTTTGATTGTGGAAACGACAGGGATTGCCGATCCGGGCCCAATCCTACAGACGTTCTATTTTGAACCGGTAGTCGAACAGCAGTATCAAATATCAAGTGTCATTACGGTCGTCGATGCTTATCAACTGGAGCGGCAGTTAACATTTGAAGAAAACGTCCGCCAAATCGGATTTGCTGATACTTTGTTGCTGAACAAAACCGATTTGATTTCGGTGAATGATGTGACGGTTGCCATTAAACGTTTATCCGAACTGAATCCAACGGCATTAATTTTGCCGACGGTCGAGTCTGACACGCCGATCGAACAGTTATTTGAAACGTTCCATTTTCCGAAACAGGAAGAAGAACGGTTGGCCCAACAAACGGATGGTTTGCAGAAGGCGGCTGATTCCTTTACCGCGTTAACGATTACAGAACCAGTCCCGTTGCATCGGCAACGTTTCGGTGCTGTCCTGCGAGAAATTCTTGAGGCGTATGCGGAAGATTTATACCGTTATAAAGGTATTCTTCATTTCTCGGATACGGATCGGAAGACCATTTTACAAGGAACGGGCATGATTTACGGAACGGCAACACGCGGTGAATTTGAAGGACCTAAACAAACAACGCTGGTCTTCATCGGAAAAAATCTAGATGAACAAGCGATTCGAAAAGGTGTAAAGGCGGCGAGAGAACATGGTTGAGTTGTATTTTGACGGAGCGGTCCGTCCCTCAAATGATGATGCGGCAGTCGGTATTTTCTGCAAAAACTCAGAAGGTCAGGTTATTGAACGGACATTTCGGATTACGGCTGAAAATAATCACGAAGCTGAATTCCAGGCATTTTTAAAAGCGGTCGAATTAGCCGAAGAATTAGTCACGCAAGGAGAAAGTGTGTTTTCTTTCCGGACGGATTCGGAAGCTGTTTCGTTGGCAGTCGAACGCGAGTTTGCCAAAAATAAGCGGATTCAGATTTATTTTGATCCGGCATTCGAACGGTTTTCCCGTTTACCGCTGGCATTCGTCAAATGGATTCCACGGTCGGAAAATAAAGCCGATCGAGTGGCAAAAGATGCTTTAAATGAACATTAATCAAAAAAACTGACCGGATCGCACAGATCCGGTCAGTTTTTTCATAGAGACGTCTCATCGACCGGATCTTCCAGTCGTTCGATTAAGATTTGATCGATCCGCCGACCATCCAAGTCAACGACTTCAAAACGATAACCGTCGCTTGTCACGTGACTTCCGCGAACCGGAAACTCGCCGAGCAGATATAAGACGAGCCCGGCGACGGTATGATAACTATTTTTTGCTTCGCCAGGTAAGTCTGTTTTAATACCGAGCACCCGTTTTAAATCATCGATATGCAGTAAGCCGTCTGCTAAATAAGACCCGTCCGTCCGCTGGACAAGTTCCGGTTCCTCTTCGACCGTCGAGATTTCACCGACAAATGCTTCCAAGATATCAAATAATGTAATCATTCCCAAAAAGCCGCCATATTCATCGAGCACAAAGGCAATGGAAACCGTTTCCTTGCGCATCCGTTCGAGCAGGACAGTTGCTTGCAACTGTTTCGGGACGATGAGCGGAGTGTGAATCATGGACTCGATGACAGCGATCGGCTGCTCGGAAGCTAGAATTTCCTTGGCATCGACGTATCCGACGAAGTGATCCAAATCACCGTGACCGACAGGAAGATTCCGGTGTTTTGCGCTTCGTAAATCAGCTAAAATCTCATCGGGAGAATCCGTCAAATCAATCCATTCCGTCACCGTACGCGGTTCCATCAATTCATACGCCAACTGATCGTGAAAAGCGAATACACGCGAGACTTGTTCTGCTTCTGACGTTGCGAACGTTCCTTCTTTTGTCCCGCGAATCAACAACTGTTTGACTTCATCTTCCGTCTCGTCTTCCGTTTGAAGCCGGTCAAGTCCGATCATCCGGAAAATAACGCTTGTTGACTTACTCAAGATGAAGATGAACGGCTTTAAGACACTTGAGAATATCCGCATCGGTTGTGCCAGAATCATCGTGACACGCTCCGGACTGACGAGGGCAATTCGTTTTGGGACCAGTTCACCGACGACAAGCGATAAATAAGTAATGATCGTGACGACGACGACATAGCCGATCGTACTGGCGTAAGGTGCCAGCCACTCAAAACCGGCGAGCCAGTCAATTAACGGAGCGGATAAAGCAGCACCGCCAAAGGCTCCGTTGATGATGCCAATCAAGGTAATGCCGACTTGAACCGTCGACAGCAAATCCGTCGGACGTTCCAAAAAGTCGAGGGCGACTTGAGCGGATTTTTTTCCATCGTCCGCATATTGTTGCAACTTGGATTTTTTGGAGGACAGTAAAGCCAGTTCCGTCATCGCAAAGATCCCATTCGCCAGAATTAAAAGTAAAACGATTGTTAAGTTAATCAACCACATCAAGCATTCACTCCTTTTCGATAACAAACTATTCCCCAAACCGGCCTCTATCATTCCCATTCGAGTCGGTTTCCGTTAAACTATTAATGTATCAGCAGATAAAGGGGGAAATGATTATGGAATACCGTTTAGAACATGACACGATGGGGGAAATTCGTGTCCCGGAAGCACAGGAATGGGGAGCACAAACACAACGCAGTCTGGAAAACTTTAAGATTGGCACGGAAAAGATGCCGATTGAAATCATTCGGGCATTCGCCGTTCTGAAAAAGTGCGCAGCACTAGCCAATCGTGATCTAGGGGTCTTGGATCAAGAAAAAGCGGAAGTGATTGCGGAAGTCTGTGACGAAATCATCGCCGGACAGTTCGATGCAGAATTTCCACTGGTCGTTTGGCAGACGGGTTCCGGTACACAATCGAACATGAACGTTAACGAAGTGGTTGCCCGGGTCGCAACACGGAAACTTGCCGAGCGGGGAAGTGACAAGGTCATCCATCCGAATGATGATGTCAATAAATCACAAAGTTCAAACGATACATATCCGACTGCGATGCATATTGCAGCGAAGACGATTGTCATCGATCAATTGTTGCCGGCAATCGATGCGATCCACGCAACGCTTGACGAGAAAGCCAAAGCCTTCTCAGACATCGTCAAAATCGGCCGGACCCATCTACAGGACGCCACACCGATTACACTGGGTCAGGAAATCAGCGGCTGGGTCCGTATGTTACAACTTTCGAAAAAAATGATTGAATTGACATTAGAACCGTTGAAGGAACTGGCAATCGGCGGAACGGCTGTCGGTACCGGCATCAATGCCCATCCGGAATTCGGAGACCGGGCAGCTGAAAAAATGAGTGAAGAAACCGGAAAATCGTTTGTCAGCGCAGAAAATAAATTCCATGCCCTGACGAGCCATGATCAACTCGTCTTTTCCCATGGAGCCATCAAGGCACTCGCGATGGATGCGATGAAAATCGCCAATGACGTCCGCTGGCTCGCATCCGGTCCGCGTGCCGGAATCGGTGAGATTACGATTCCGGAAAATGAACCGGGAAGCTCCATCATGCCGGGAAAAGTTAATCCGACTCAAAGCGAGGCGTTGACGATGGTCGCTGCTCAAGTCCTTGGAAATGATGCGACAATCGGATTTGCTGCAAGTCAAGGGAACTTTGAACTCAATGTCTTTAAGCCGGTGATTATGTATAACTACATCCAGTCGGTTCGGTTATTGACGGATTCCCTTCAGTCGTTTAATGATCACTGTGCCATCGGAATCGAGCCGGAGCGGACTGTCATCGCTGAGAACGTCGAACGTTCCTTAATGCTTGTCACGGCACTCAATCCGCATATCGGGTATGAAAATGCAGCTCGGATTGCTAAAGCTGCGCACAAAGAGGGTACAACTTTAAAAGAGGCGGCACTTGCCACCGGTTTATTGACAGAAGAACAATACGATCAATGGATCGTTCCGGCGGACATGGTCCATCCGAACTTAAAAGCATAATCGAAAACGAGGGCCTTCCCTCGTTTTCTTTTCAGTCGAACGGATGATTTCGGCTGTATAGAAAGAGAGGGAAGACTCGTGGAAACAACCAAACAACAAATTGAAAAACAAATCGATCAGACGATTCTGATGGTCGAACGTTTACTCCGGATGGATACGGTTCCGAAATCGGAGTTGCTTGTTTTCGCACAATGGCTGAACCGATTCAGCGAATATGATCAAGCAAATTTCTTTGAGCGGCAGACAGCAGGCTGGGGAAGTGAATTGAACGGGGCAGCGGAAGAAGTCACGCATGAACAGATCGTGAAGCTGCTCGCACCGGTCATCGATCATTTGTCAGAACGGGGACGGAAGAAAGTCGTACGCAAGGAAATGATTCTTTCGGTCACGAAACGGTTTTTGGATAACATTCAATGGAAAAAAGCACTGGAGCATGAACGTTACATGACACGTTTTTTTGGTTCAATCGAAGATACACTGGAAGTCGGATACGATTTGCATGTCGATGCGATGCTGATTGATTACGAAATCATTCGCATGACAGAAGATACATTACTGAAGAAGCTGATTAGAAAATTGGAAACCGCGTTCATTCCGCTGATTTTGATTGGTCCGAATGACCCGACGGTCCGTCAGGTGTGTTATGCACTTGGAGCAGATGATTACTGGGATGAGACGGTAGGGATTGACGAACGTAAGATTCGCCTTCAACGGCTGCTACGGAAATTACGTGCCGTGTCTTCATCGATATTAGTTGATGAGTTAACGGGTGCCTTCAACCGGAAATACCTTCAAAATGCCTACCGGAGACGGACATCGCGGTTGGAACGCGATCATCAGCTGTTTGCTCTGGCCATTTTCGATTTAGACCACTTCAAACGAATTAATGATTTGCATGGACATCCAACAGGGGATCTTGTGTTGACCGAACTGGCAGCTTTGACGAAACAAGCTCTCCGACAAGACGACGAGTTGATCCGCTTCGGAGGCGAAGAATTTATGGTGCTGTTTAGTGCAGACAATTCGAAACATGCCGCAGAGATGATGGAAAGGGTTCGGTCACGAATTGAACGTCATACCTTTCCGAACGGGTTGAAAGTAACGGTTTCAATCGGATTAACGATCATCGATGATATTCTGATGGATTTAGAAGAGATGACGTCTGAAGCAGACGAAGCTCTCTATCAAGCCAAGCGAAACGGACGGAACCAGGTCATCCTGTACGCGACGGCAACTGCCAAGGAGAAGCTAGAGGTCGTCATTAAGGTCGAAAAGACGTTACTGCCATCTCTTTCACGGATTGAGCTACCGTTTCATCCGAAATACGATTTTAATCTTGTAGCTGACGATCAAAAAACAACCGGATCGATTCAGCTTTACGTGATGCCGCTCGAACGGCTGGCAACGTCAGATTTTAAGCTGGTTAAGCAGTGGAAGCAGGCGCGTGAGGCCTTCATTGACGTGATTGCGATTGCCGATGAAGAAAATCAACTGCTGGGACAGGCGCTGGAACGCGGCGTTACGGATTATTGTTTATCTCCGCTTGATCCACATCAGTTGGAAGAGCAGATTCGCCAATGGGTGATTCGCCTGCCTTAAAAAGACCGAATTAAAAAAGCATCCTGACTTCTTGGAAGTCGGGATGCTTTTTGCTTGAAACGTCAATCGAATGATGTTTATTCAGGAACACGATCAAATTGCTTAATCGTAAAAGCTTCTGCATGTTGCGTATCCACAGGGTGGTACGTCTCGGAGGAACAAACGAAATGATCGGGAAGAACGGGATAGTAAACATCCCCTTCGATGTGGGCATCGATTTCAGTCGCATAAATCCGCTCGATAAGAGGCAGTGTCTGCTGGAACAATTCGCCGCCGCCAATTAAAAAGACTTCCTCGTCCGACTCCGCGTAATCCGCCAGTCTGTCTAAGTCATGCCAGATGGTGATGTCTTCCG
Organism: Exiguobacterium sp. s138; assembly: GCF_018618775.1. Classification (NCBI taxonomy): domain Bacteria; kingdom Bacillati; phylum Bacillota; class Bacilli; order Caryophanales; genus Exiguobacterium; species Exiguobacterium sp. s138. The sequence goes on from NZ_JACSMW010000002.1 coordinate 349,029, forward strand.
CATGAAAGTCCGGATCACGTGTGATGACGATATTCTCGCGTCCCGGTAATGGGCGTCCGATTGAGAGGAAGGTTTTTCGACCCATGATGACCGGTTTGCCGTAAGTCGTTTTCTTGAAATGGGCTAAATCAGCCGGCAAGTGCCAAGGCATCTCGTTATCCCGTCCAATGACCCGGTTTTTTGTATAGGCAACGATATGCGAAATCATACGGCGACGACTCCTTTAATATGCGGATCAGGGTCGTAGCCTTCGATGATGATATCGTCAAACGTAAAGTCTTCAATGCGCTCGACTTCACGGGCAAATCGAATCGTCGGCAAAGGTTTCGGATTCCGGCTCAACTGGAGATTCACTTGATCCAGATGGTTCGAATAAATATGGGCATCTCCTAAAGTATGAACAAAATCGCCGACTTCAAGTTTACAGACATGAGCAATCATGTGCGTCAACAAAGCATAGGAAGCAATATTGAACGGGACTCCAAGGAAGACGTCCGCCGACCGCTGATAGAGCTGACAAGACAGTTTTCCGTCTGCTACGTAAAACTGGAACAACAAATGGCAGGGCGGTAAGGCCATCTCCTCCAGTTGTCCGGGATTCCAGGCACTGACAATCAAACGACGGGAGTCCGGATTGACTTTGATCTGTTCAATCACATCCGCTAATTGATCGACGGTCGTTCCATCCGGTTTCGGAAAAGAACGCCACTGGGCACCATAAACCGGTCCGAGATTACCGTTTTCGTCCGCCCACTCGTTCCAAATGCGGACACCGTTCTCTTGTAAATAAGAGATGTTCGTTTCACCGGAGATAAACCAGATCAATTCATGAATGATCGACTTCATATGTAACTTTTTTGTCGTCACCATCGGAAAACCATCCTGCAACGAGAACCGCATTTGATGACCAAAAATACTGATGGTTCCGGTTCCCGTCCGATCTTCTTTTTTTACGCCGTTCGTTAAAATTTCCTGACAAAGTTGATGATACTGTTTCATGAATAATGTCCCCCTATGAAAGCTATCTTCCTATTGTAGCCGAATCCGTTCGGTCGAATCAACCGTTGGAGGAAGTCGGAAGATGACGGCGGAACAAATAACTGAACAGTCCGAACAATGGCACGAGGTCTCGCCAACCGAGCCGAGTATTCTCGCGCGCCCGAATACGGTGTAACATAAACAACTGTAAAATATAAAACATCACCAAATCGACAGTCATCGTCCGAACGAATTGATTTGTCATGAAATAGACTTGGAAAATAGACCAGTCTGAACGTGCTAAAGCTAACCAGATGATGACGGCTGAAAGAACAGCCAGCAGTGCGACAACGTAAGGGATGAACTTCCGACGTCGAAACGGCAAAAACGTTTGACGCGGGATGGCGAGTGCTAGATACGGCATGAGGATAAATGATCCTAACGCAAAGGCGCCAAAACTTGCTAACATCGGGGAAGGTTTCAAGAAGCGTTTTTCATCTAAAAAGAGCATGAAAAAGGCTGCTGGATAGATACCAAGTAATGTGAATAAACTGAGTGCAGACGTATCAAACTGGCTTTGATCAAACCGTAAAAAGGATAGGAGAAAACCGGAAGGAAAGACTCTGTTATTCCCAAACAGTAAGATGAAGACAATGGCGATAGCCCAAACTAGAAACAATAAGTAACGACGATACATGTTGGTACGCCTCCTCTCTTAAATCATTTTCCTCAATCGGAAAAATTCAAACGTGAAACGATAGGTTCAGTATACCTGATTCCGTACAAGGGAATCTTCTTGTCCTGGTTACAAGATTCGTGATACGCTAACGATGAAATAAATGGAAGCGCTTTTATTAAATGCGCAATCGATTGCGCAAATTGTTCACAAGAGGAGTCGATCAATCACATGGAACGTAAATGGTGGCATGACAGTGTGGTCTATCAAATTTATCCGCGGAGTTTCAATGATTCAAACGGAGACGGAATCGGGGATCTCGTCGGTATCATTGAAAAACTGGATTACTTAAAAGAACTTGGAATTGATGTTATTTGGCTGAGTCCGGTCTATGACTCACCAAATGATGATAACGGATATGATATTAGGGATTATGAAGCCATCATGAGCGAATTCGGAACGATGGCGGACTTTGATCTTCTGCTCGATCAGGCGCATGAGCGGGGAATCAAAATCGTAATGGATTTGGTCATCAACCATTCGTCGGACGAGCACGCCTGGTTTGCAGAGTCACGAAAGAGTAAGGACAATCCATACCGGGACTATTACATTTGGAGAAGCGCCAATGAAGACGGGACGCTCCCGAACAACTGGGGCTCGATTTTTTCCGGACCGGCTTGGGAACTGGATGAGGCGACAAACGAATATTACTTGCACCTGTTTTCTAAAAAGCAACCTGATCTGAACTGGGAAAACGAAAAGTTGCGTCAAGAAGTCTATCAGATGATTACGCGCTGGTTGGATCGCGGGATTGACGGCTTCCGAATGGACGTCATCAACTTAATTTCGAAGACACCCGGTCTTCCGGATGCGACGGTTCCTCCCGGTGCTCTATACGGGGACGGCGGACAACATTATATTAACGGACCAAGAATTCATGAGTTTTTAAAAGAAATGAATGACGCTTCTTTCGGTAATTACGATGTCTTGACGGTTGGTGAAATGCCGGGGGCGACGACTGACGACGCCATTCTTTATACAGATCCGGAACGCAAAGAAGTCAACATGGTCTTTACGTTCGAACATATGGACTTGGATTCCGGTCCGGGCGGAAAATGGGATGTAAAACCCTTTGACCTTCAGAAACTGAAAGAAAACTTCACGAAGTGGCAAGTCGCCTTACACGAAAAAGGGTGGAACTCGCTGTACTGGAATAATCACGACCAACCACGCGTTGTCAGCCGATTCGGAAATGATACGACGTATCGCGTCGAATCCGCTAAAATGTTAGCGACCTTACTCCACTTGTTAAAAGGAACTCCCTACATTTATCAAGGGGAAGAAATCGGCATGACGAACGTTGCCTTTGAATCGATTGAGGACTATGAGGATATCGAAATCCGTAATATGTGGAAAGAACGGACCGAGCAAGGGGCTTCACCGGCAGAGTTATTGCGTGCTGTCCATGTGAAGGGACGGGACAATGCCCGGACACCAATTCAATGGGATGCGACGGAGCATGCCGGATTTACGACGGGTACACCCTGGTTAAAAGTTAATCCGAACTATCCGACCATCAATGTCGAACAGGCCTTGGAGGATCCGGATTCCATCTTCTATTACTACAAACAGCTGATTGCGTTACGTCATCAGCACGATGTAATCGTATACGGTGAATATGCCTTGATTTTAGAAGAGGAAACGGACATCTATGCGTACACAAGAACATATGAAAATGAAACATGGTACATTTACTGCTCCTTCAGTCAGGAAGAAGTAACGGTTCCGCTGTCTCACGATACTTCTGATCCGGTCATCGGAAATTACAGTGAATCACCGGCAGGATCAAAAGAAGAATTGGTTCTTCGACCGTATGAAGCAATCGTCTACCAGACGACGCGGTAAAAATGAAATGCAAGTACTAAAAATCAGGGTGACGGACATTATGTCCGTCACCCTGATTTTTAATCGTTGAAGGCCGTTCTTTCTCAAAAGAGAGAACAGATCCTTCTCGTTCTAAGTAAAACACGAGTCATTCAAGACGTCGTTTTGACGAATTGTTTGATCATATCGATAATCTGTTGTTGTTCCTCTTTCATCGTTTCGAGCAATATGCCGTACAAACGTTGGTCATCAAGCCATTTTTCATGTAAGATTCGTCCGTTCAGCTTCAAAGGTTCAAGGCCGGGTAAAAGAGAAAATTCAACGACGATTGACATCGAACGATCAATCGGCAGTTTCAGTGGTGTTGCAATCGCCATACCACTCGGGGAGAGATTATGAATTTTCATCGATCCGACCGGTGTCCGCCGTCCCTCTTTGACGAGATAGAATTCACCGGAAACCGGTTGATCAAACTGATACCGGAACGATTCGTTGCGTTTGATTTTCAAATGAACACCTCCTGACTTCCATTATCCGTTAAAAAAGAACAATCTTCTAGCGAAATGTAGAAAATCAGGAAGGTGTTTGCATTATGCGGCCAAATCTTTCGAAGGAGCAGTCGGATGAATCCGTTTGGCAATATACATGAAGGGAGTCGCGACCCAGGCAATGACGAATTTAGCGAGATAAGTGGTGATGAAAATCTGCCACCAGATATCAAACGGTAAATTGTGAAAGGCGATCGCACAAAACGTCAATGTATCAATTAATTGACTGAGGACGGTCGAACCGGTTGTACGTAACCAAAGTTTCTTTTCCCCCGTCTTCTGACGGATTTTCGAATAGATAAAGACATCAAACAATTGTGAGACAAGGTAGGCAGACAAACTGCCGAGCGCAATCCAAGGAAGTAACCCGAATAGAAGGTTCAATGAGTTTGACATGTCTTTTGCGAGTGTGTCATTGAGCGGCGTATACAGTAAACTGTATTGCATCAATAACGTTGTCGTAATCAATGAGAAAAAGCCCATATAGACGCCTTGACGCGCGACTTTCTTCCCGTACTTTTCATTTAAGATGTCGGTCGCCAAGTAACAGCTTCCGTACACGACGTTACCTAATGTGAAAATATAAGAATAAAGTTCGACTTGTTGTGTGACTTGGATATTGGCAATGATCGTTGCGATGGCAATCCACATCATCAGACCGGTTTTGCCAAACAGACGATAACTGAGTAATAATAATCCCATCGTAATTAAAATGGAAGGAAACCATAACCATTCGTTCATGTGAGAACTCCTTTCTGAATCATACAAACCAAAATTCTACGCTGTTTTTGATTTGATGTCAAAAAAAACCGACGCCGGATTGCGTCGGTCGAATTTCAAGGGCGTTGTAGGGCGTAACGTTTACGGCGACCCTTACTGAAGTAATCGTCCTGTTTGACGAATCCGTTCGTCTTCAAAATCTGAGAAGCGATCTCTTGATGGGGAGAGGTCGGCAGGATACGGGCACGCACTTCGTAAAGAGCCAATACGTTTGACTGCTCGAGTGCCTGTTTTACCGCCTTTGTTCCAAAACCTTGTCTACTGTAAGGATCGAATACCATCAAATCAAGTTGGAAATAATGCCCCATCTTTAATAAGAGTACGCGACCGATCAACTGTTCGTCGACGAGAATATCATAGTAGAAATCTTCGGCATAACTGTGTTCGACAGAATCGAAGGCACGTTCGGTTCCTAGCTCATGGTCGTATCCTTGAATTTCCTGACGAGATAATCCGTAAGCCTGTTCGCCGTACTTTAAAAAATGTTCGAATTCAGTCTGATCTACATGACGTAGTGTTCGACGTTTTAAATCCATGACGGTGTCCTCCTCTGATCGCATTTCACTCTGCTCATTTATTATAGCGACTTGAGGAAACAAATTGCAAAAGATAGCCGGAAGGAATCACGCACCCGGAAGAAACCGGGAAGAGCGAAAAAGCAAGTTGTAAACGGATTGTGATTGTTTCATTTCATGATGAATATGGTAAAGTAATGATGTAGACAACTGTATGCTGGAAGGGGTTGGAAAATGTGTTTACAGAACGCGATGGAATCAAATTACGCTTAGAACAAATCGAACGCTTATATTCTGATTTGAATCGGGAAGCGAAACAATTGACGGAGCGGTTACGCCAACTTGACGAACAAGGGGACGAAGTCCGTCACGATCTTGCCTTAAATAAAGAAGATCGCGATCATTTGAAATCAAGTATTGACGAGACGTTGCAGGCGTTATTACAACGGACGACTGTCGATGCTAAAGTCGAACAAGAAAAACAAGAAGATTTGATTTCTAAAAAAGCACTCATCGAAGACATCGAAGGGTTATTGAAGAAAAAGAAATAAGCTGGCGCAGGCTAGCTTATTTTTTTCTGGGAGTGAAACGGATTGGATAAACAAAAAGTGATCTTGACGACATGCTTAAGACCGACAGAGGATGTGAAGATCAGAAGACAACAACTTTTTGAAACAGAACAAAACATCGACTTTGCTGTCGTAGAACGAAAAAAAATGAGTCTGCCGGCACTTCACGAGCAACATCAGCTACCCGTTCTTGTCGTGGATAAAAACCGTTTGGAGTACTATCCGTCAGGAACGGACAGTTCCTTTTTCTTTCATCCGTCCAGTGCGGTTTTTCGGATCAAACAATTCGACCGCGACGGTCATGACCCCTTGATTGCGATTGCCCGATTGCAAGAGGGGATGACAGTCCTTGATTGTACGTTAGGTTTAGGAGCGGATGCAATCATCATGAGTCATGCGGTCGGCCGGTCAGGTCAGGTCACCGGTATAGAGAGTAATCCGGTCACGGCACTGATCGTCCGGGAAGGGTTGCGGCAGTGGATTGAAGGATATTCGCCAATCGTTGAGGCGATGCGTCGGATTAACGTTCAACTGACGGAACACTTCACATACCTCAAACAATGCACGAGTAATTCGGTGGATGTGATTTATTTTGATCCGATGTTTGAAAAAACGATTTCGGAATCCACACATCTAGACGGATTACGGCAATTGGCAAACTATGAACCGTTGACAGAACATGTGTTAGCTGAAGCGAAGCGTGTCGCGCGACAAAGAATCGTCTTAAAAGCTCATTTTGAGAGTGATCTCTTTGAACGGTACGGATTTGAGCGTACGAAACGAAAGTCATCCAAGCTGCACTATGGTGTTCTTGAATTATGACAGCAAGAAACCCCTCTGAGTCAGACTCAAAGGGGTTTTATCTGTTGCTTCAAATTATTCGATGGCTTCTTTTAATTCTTCTTCCATATCGTCAAATTTATCTTGAACCGATTCAACCGGTTGCTTCGTCAAGAGACTGACAACGACAGTAAAGAGTAAGCTGGTAAAGAAACCGGGTACCATTTCATACAGTGTCGTACTGAGACCGAGTTGGACCCAGACGATAACCGTAATGGCACCTGACAGCATACCGGCTAAGGCACCTTGCTTGGTCATCCGCTTCCAGTAGAGCGAAAGCAGGATGATTGGACCAAAGGCCGAACCAAAACCGGCCCAGGCATAACCGACGAGTGATAAAATCGTAGCTGACGGGTTCCAGGCTAATACAGAACCGATGACAGCGATGACTAAGACGGCAATACGTCCTGTTAAGACTAACTGTTTATCCGTCGCTTTTTTGTTTAAGAACGTTTTATAAAAATCTTCTGTTAAGGCACTTGATGTGACGAGCAACTGGGACGAAATCGTCGACATGATTGCAGCAAGAATCGCTGCCATCAGGAATCCAGTGATATACGGGTGGAACAGGACGTCAGAGAAGCGGATAAAGACCGTCTCCGGATCACCTAGACCGTTGCCTTGTCCTTCAAAATAAGCAATTCCGACAAGTCCTGTCATCATGGCACCAAGAATCGAGATAAACATCCAACTGATGCCGATCCGACGTGCATTTTTCAAGTCTTTGACTGAACGAATGGCCATAAAACGAACAATGATGTGCGGTTGTCCGAAGTAACCAAGTCCCCATGCGAGGAATCCGATGATTCCGAGGAATGTCGTTCCTTTCAATGGATCAAACAAAGTAGGGTCTAAGTTTTCAGCGTAGCTGTAGGCCCCGTCAATCCCGCCGACATCTGTCAACGCGACGACTGGTACTAGAACAAGCGCGATGAACATGATACAACCCTGGACGAAGTCGGTCCAACTGACTGCGAGAAAACCGCCAAACAATGTGTAGGCGACAACGACCGCAATCGTCAAGAGCATACCATAGTGGTAATCAAAGCCGAATGAGCTTTCAAACAATTTCCCGCCGGATACGATACCAGCTGATGTGTAGAACGTGAAGAATACGATAATGACGACTGCTGAAACCGTCCGTAAGACACGTGATGTATCTTTGAAACGATTTTCTAAGAAATCGGGAATCGTAATCGAGTCATTTGCCATTTCCGTGTAGAGACGAAAACGTGGCGCTAAAATCAGGTAGTTCACGTAACATCCGATCAGTAATCCTAAAGCAAGCCATAAAGCGGATACGCCAGTGGCATACATGGCACCAGGTAATCCCATCAACATCCAACCACTCATGTCGGATGCTCCGGCGGATAGAGCCGTAACACCGGGTCCTAAATCCCGACCGCCTAACATATAATCTTCTGTGTTTGTCGTTCGCTTGTAGGCAATGTAACCGATAGCAAGCATCATGACCAGATACAAGCTGATAGAAATCCATTCTTGCGTCATAACAATAAATCCTCCAATTTCAACTTTTTTTGCGCTGTTCATATCTTCGTCAAAATAAGCACAATCGATTCGTTCCCCACGTTACAAGGTCTAAAACAACAACGCAAGTCTTCACAAAGTCGTTAAAAGCGGCGTCAGCCCTCGTCCATCAAGGGGTTGGGACGGTTTTCGTCCCTGTTAAAGTTTAAACTTTCTGAATTCAGTCTTATGAACGTAACATGAAAGAAAAACCGTTGAAATAAATAACAGTGTAAAAAACGATACAATAGGAACTTTGTTTGCATGAAAAAACGATTCAAATGACGTGAAAGTCACTTGAATCGCGGGGTTCATCACTCTTAATCCGTAAAGACAATCGCTTCATAAGCCGTTCGAAGACGATTGAGTGCTTCATCCAATTGACTGCGCGGACATCCGAAGTTCAATCGCTCAAAGGCTGAAGCATTTTTTCCAAATGGTTGTCCGTGCGTCAAGGCGAGACCGGCCTGTTCCACTAACCATTCCGCCCGTTCCTTCGAATCAAACGGAAGTGCTCGGCAGTCAATCCAAAGCAGGAAGGTCGCGTCCGGCGCAACGACGGTGAGACGTGGCATTTCTGTTTGAATCCGCTTGACGGCATAGTTCCGGTTGTTCTCAAGATAAAGCAGCAATTCCCGTAACCACGCTTCACTTTCGGGGTCAGTATAAGCAGCAATGATGGCTGTCGCTGCAAAAGCATTAGGATGGACAAAGTTTGCCTGCTGTACCTGCTCGATTTTGAGTCGCAAGTCGACATTCGGTACAATCAGATAAGATGCATACAATCCCGGGATGTTAAATGTTTTAGAAGGTGCACTGACTAATATCACCTGATCATAATCAAAGGCAATGATCGGGTGATGGATCGCTTCGGAAAACAGCAGGTCAGCGTGGATTTCATCCGATAACACATAGACGCCGTATTGTTTAGCGAGTGCAACCAACCGTTGCAATTCATCATAACTGAATACACGACCGGTCGGATTATGCGGATTACATAAAATAATCATGCGGGCGGTCTTCATTTGTTGTTCCAGCATGGAAAAGTCGATCTCATACCGGTCATTTTGCAAGCGGAGCGGATTTTCAATTAAACGTCGTCCGTTTGCTTCAATCACATAATGGAAAGGCGGATAGACCGGAGTCTGGATGATGATTTCGTCGTTTTCTTCAGTCAAGGCCAATACACTGTGTGCGAGGGCGGGCACAACACCGTTCGAATAAAGAATCGTCGCCGGATCAACCGATTGATTGTAACGTTTTTCAAACCAATGCTGAATCGCGTGTTTTGCTTCTTCTTCGAACAGAGAGTAGCCGAAGTTGCCGCTTGCAGCCCGTTTCGTCAAGGCTTTCGTAATGGAGTCGGCTGGGCGGACGTCCATATCCGCAACCCACATCGGAATTAGTTCATCCGATCCGAACAACTGTTTTAAACCATCCCATTTGACGGAACCGGTTTGTCTTTTTTCCAAAATTTCATCGAACATATGCTCATTCATTCTGATCAGTCCTTTCTCTAAAAAAGTTACCATATCTTCACAGTACCGAATGCCTCTTATTTCGGCAAGCTGGAAAAATAGAGGTTTTAAAAAATGAGCCCATGGGAAAACTCAATATCGTACACAAAAAAAAGGACGGGGTGGATTTTATGTTACATTCAAAAGTGTTAGTAGGACGATCACCAGAAGAACTCGAAGAACGACTTAACCAATTCTTTGAGGAAAACGGTGTCGGTTCAAATTCAATCATCACACTCAAATTCTCGACATTCGTCGCATCGAAAGCGGATGAACATTATTCTGTGCTGATTGTCTTTGATAACTCATTAACTAAAACAGTCCTTTAATGTATCATCAAAACGGTTAGGGGAAAGGGTTCCTCTAACCGCTTTTTTTCTATATTTGTGAAAAAGTTGAATTTCATATTGGATTACGTTATACTAATATTAGAAAAAACAGGCTTCCGTAGGTTAATGGCAGACCTCAGCAATGGTAATGCTGCAGTGCGAGTTCGATTCTCGCCGGAAGCATCAAAATAAACAGGTCTTCCGTCACAAGTCAATCACTTGAACGGGAGGCCTGTTTTTTTGTCCAGAACAGGAACAGATTGTGAAGGAGACATCCATGAATCAATTAAATGTTTCGATTGGTAGCGAAATCAAACGGATCCGGCAAGAGCGGAATTGGACACAATCCGAACTATGTCAGGGAATTTGCAGTCAGGCAGAAATCAGTAAAATCGAGAATGGACGCAACTCACCCACGGTTGATTTGTTGCAACAAATTGCAGAACGTCTTAAAATACCAATCTCTTTCTTGTTCGAAAATCAGAAGCAAGAAGAAAGTGTAAAAAAATTAGACCATACATTGCTTCGATTGACTAGAGAAGGAAATTATGAGCAGATTCGATCGTACAAAATGATTACTGAAGATAGATTTGAAGAGACAATTTTGTTGTTGAAATATTATCAAATCATCAGTGACTATCGCTTAAACAATTTTGATCATAGGACAACATCCGTCCAACTTTCTCGATTAATTGAACAGAATGACATTAAATATAGTTATCCGGATTTATATTTAAGAACAAAAATGGGAATAGCAATTCTATACGCAGAAAATCAGGAGTATAAACAATCTGAAAAACTATATAAAGAGTTAGAAGAGACTCACTTTGATTTTAGTAATGAAAAAGTAGTAGGTCAGCAATTGAAAATCACTTATAATCATGCGAAACTGTTGTTTAAAATGGGAGACTTAGAAAAAAGTTTAACTGTTACATTAAAAGGTATTCGTTATAGTGTACTGCTAACAGATACTTCTTACATTGCACACTTTTATTATCAACTGGGTGAAGTTTTAGAAGAAATGTACGGGGATAATAAGGAAACGTGTCAAAGCTATGTCATTGCATATGAATTATTTAAAGCATTTCATATGAATCGATATGCTAATACCGTTAAAAAAAGTAAAACAAAATTTTTGTGACGAAATAAACTATGATGAATACTGACTAAAAGGGCTGTTTATTACATGACTTCACTCTCTAACTTGATTGGAAATCAATTAAGACGAATCCGGCTTGAACAACGATTTACTCAACAAGAAGTTTGTCAAAATATTTGTAGCCAAGCGGAATTAAGTAAAATTGAGCAAGGAAAAGTATCTCCAACAATCGAAACGATTCAAAAAATCGCAAATCGATTAAATATTTCGATTCTACAATTATTTGAGGAAGACACGCAAATGATGTTATTCCAAGAATATGATTATGAATGGACAAAACTCTATCGTAGTCAAAAATTTGATGACCTTATTGGTTCTGTTAAAGAAATTTTTAATACAAAGATAAATACGTCGATATATCTACTTGCTAAATATTTTGAACTGATTGGATTAGAAGGCAGAAAATCAATAGATTACCGATCGTGTATTTCAGAATTATCCTTTTTAACAGACCAGGAAGAAGTATGGTATGAGTCACCTCTAATGTATGTAAGAATTAAATTAGCTATCGCAAACTATTATTATTTGAATGATCAGTTTGTGCACTCAAGAAAAATTTACGAAACATTACTAGCGATGGACTATAATACGGAAGAATTAAAAAGCTTACGAATTAAAATACTGTATAATCATGCGCAACAATTATTTTTTCAAGGATACTATCGAGACGGAATGATAGTCACAGAATCAGGAATTTCTGAGAGTATAGAACGAAAAAATTCTTCTTTTTTAGGACACTTTTATTATCAACGTGCAAATTTCAAAGAAAAATTAAATTTTGATCTTCAAACAGTAAAAGAGGACTATTCCATGTCGTATACTTTGTTCACTGCACTTAATTTGGATCGTTACGTTGAGATTGTAGAAAAAGGAAGAAATGAGTATTTATTGTTTAAGTTCTTATGAGGTTTAATCAAGGGAGACAATTAATGAATTCACTACCGGTATCGATTGGAAATGAAATCAAACAGATTCGTAAAGAAAAAAGAATGACACAAAAAGAATTGTGCGACGGGATATGTAGCCAGGCAGAAATCAGTAAGATTGAAAATGGGCGTAACTCGCCAACGATTGATTTATTACAACAAATTGCGAAACGATTACGTGTACCCCTGTCAATGTTATTTCGTGATCAATACAAAAGTGAAGAATTCCGTGAATGTGACCGACTCCTTACCGGCTTGTTTCGAAGCCAGCAGTTTGATGAGTTAATAAATCAAACTGAGAAAATAAAAAGTCAGTCAACAAACAAGGAAATATTACTGTTGTTGGAGTATTTTGAAATTATTTGTAGTGAGAGAACTCAAAAAATAGATTTTCGATCAAGCATTTCTCGATTAGTGCATTTAACGGATACAGAAGAAGTTTGGTTCGAATCACCTCAAATGTATCTGCGAATCAAGATGGCAATTGCTAATTTTTACTTTGAAAACAAACAATTTGTTCACTCGGAAAGTGTTTTTGAAGACGTCTTAAGTCTGAAATTTGATACGATTGAATTAAAGAAAGCTAGAATTAAAATCATTTACAACCATGCTCAGCAACTGTCATTTCAAAAGAATTATGAAAAAGGTCTTCAAGTAGTAGCGACTGGAATCCAGGAAAGTCTTGCATTGGATGATGCTTCATTTTTAGGACATTTTTATTTTCAGCGCGGCTATTTCACTAAAAAAACAAATGGTAATATAAATGATGTTAAGCGAGATTTTACACTTTCCTATAGTCTGTTTAAAGCCTTTGAGATGCCAAGCTATGAACAGCTTGTCATAGATAGCCACGAAAAGTTTTTACTCTACAGATTTTAAAATGTTTCCCCGGCCTTCTCACATGCGGAGAGGGCTTTTTTGGTGAGTTCATCCGCGCGGTCTGGATATTGTTGGTGGCCTTCCAAAATGATCGTTTGAACATCTTCAATGCCGAAGAAACGGAGTATGTCGAGCATGTAACGAACGGCATGTTCGGAGTCCGCTTTATCGGATGTCGAATAGTCACCGCCGCGTGAATGCAGCAACAATACTTGTTTTCCTTTCACCAATCCGATCGATCCTTCTGCCGTATAACGGAATGTCTGACCGGCTTGCGCCAGATAGTCCATATAGTTATGGAGGGGAGCCGGAACGGTCAAGTTCCACATCGGGAAAGAGAAGACGATTTTGTCCGAGTCGAGAAATCCGGTCAGGTATTCTTGTAATTTTCCGATCGGAACATCGTCATCGGCATCTACCGATTCCCCGCGAAACAGTTTAGCGGCAGCGGATGCGAGACGTAAATCAAAAAACGGCAACCGTTCCTCAAATAAATTAAGAACGACGATTTCGTCTTCCTGATGATGTGTCCGGTAGCTTGAAAGAAAGGCTTCATTCATATGGGAGCTGATTCCTTTCTTTTGATGGGTACTGTCATTGGCTTCGATAAATAAAAGACGACTCATGACTTAACACTCCTTTCAACCTTTACTAGTCAATTACCCGAATGAAGACTTCTTTAGACGTGAGGAATTAAAACCAAATCAATGGAGGAATTAGGTTTTAATTCCAACTCGATAAGGAAAAGAAGAGGACGAAGTCACGGGAAGGAGAGAAGATTATGAAGGCACATGAACGTCCTTCATCGACGAATTTTCACTACCATCGCGAAGTAAACGCCAATTACCAGCTGTTCGGAATGATTATTTTTGTGCTGACTAGCTGTGGTTCCATTTTATATATCTTCTCGAGCAACATCAGTTCGTCTGGATTGCAGTGGTCTGAAGTGTGGCGTGCTTTTTTGATTTTTATTGTGGGTGGTGTACAGTTTCTGATTGGGAAAAGCAGTCTTAGCGACCGATGGAAACCGCATATGATGTCGAGTGTCTTCTTATTGATCCCGTTCATCAACTATCCGTATATAAACAATGGGGCACAGACTGTGTGGGCCGCATCGTTGTTATTTGTATTGGCCTCCCTGATCGTCATTAACCGGACGATGTTACTGTATGCGACGGCAATCAGCGTTTTATCACTCCTGTACGTCTGGTTAAAAGCACCGGCAGGCATGTCAAACTTCAGTTCAACGGATCATATCGCACGGATCGGACTGATTTTGATTGCTACACTGATCAGTCTGTTGATTCATAGACAGTATGTTTCACGGCTGGAACGAAACATCGACTACTTAGCTCGATTGAAGGAACAAGCATTTTTTGATTCGGTCACGGAACTGGCGAACCGGTCTTTTTTTGTGATTGAAACGGAAAAAAAAGCGGTCGCGGGAGATATCATCTGTCTGATTGATTTGGATGATTTCAAGACAGTCAATGATGCATTCGGTTACCGAACGGGAGACCGGACGTTGCATATCATCGGAAAACGGTTGATGACGCGTTTTTCCGATTGTATCGTCGCTAAAGCGAGTGGAAGTGCCTTTTTATTACATGCGACGTCCGCGCAACCGGATCAGTTATGCGATGAGATTTTAGCCAGTATTTCTGAACGTGTCCAAATCGATTTTAAGCAAATCAATGTAACGGCAAGCATCGGGGTGTCATTCGTTAACGGGGAATCGATTGATCATGTCATCAATGATGCCGAGATTGCTTTATTTACAGCAAAGTCAAATCGTAAAAATACGTTTGCGATCACGGATCAGGTGACTCAAAATGAACGCAAACGAGCCATGCAACTGACACGTGATCTGTATGATGCTGATCTTGACCGGGACTTTTTCGTATTGTTTCAACCGCAAGTCAGCGCAACTAATCACTGCATCACGGGTGCAGAAGCACTAGTCCGGTGGAATCATCCGAAATACGGGTTGATTTCTCCGCTGGAATTCATTCCGTTGGCAGAACGGACACGATTCATCGAAACACTTGGAGGATGGGTAATGCGTAAAGCCTGCCTGCAAGGTCAGCAATGGTTGGAACAAGGACGAAAACCAATCACGATTGCCGTTAATGTCTCGCCTTCGCAGTTGCGTCAAGAAGACTTTACCGAAAAGGTATTGGAGATTTTACGATCAACCGGTTTTCCGCCTTACTTATTGGAAATCGAAATGACAGAACATATTTTTATCGAAGGAATGGCACAAATAATCGAGACATTAAATGAATTGCATCTCCACGGGATCCGGATTGCGCTTGACGATTTTGGAACCGGCTTTTCTTCGATGCAGACGCTCGTCGAATTACCTTTTGATCAGTTGAAAATTCCGAAAGAGATTGTCCGGGCGGCGATTGACTCGGAAGAAAAACGAGCCATCGTCAAGATGATCATTCAATTAGGAGATCGGTTGAAGATGACGATTGTCGCGGAAGGAATCGAAGCGATGGTGGAAGCGGAACTTTTGACAGGGTTAGGGTGCCAGACGCTTCAAGGCTATTTGTTCCATAAACCATTGGAAGCACTATCCGTCGAACCATTGCTCGACCAAAAAGCTTGAACTACCTCCACCAACGCTATGCTAAGAGGTGAAGGATTCCTGAGTTATCCGACCTATTGGTCTGAAATTTATCAAGCTAACCCCGTCGTCCCGACGGTTGGATTTTAATCTTGTCAGTTTCTTTTGTGCGGACGCTTACTCTGCTTGGTTTTCGCTACTTCGGTCATCTGCAAGGTGAACGTTGAAGATTTTACGTGACAGACGAACTTCCAGTCACAACCCTATACCTTCAGTTTTCAAAGAACACGACGTATTGTTTTTTTCCTGGTTTTAAGTGTTTTCAAACCGAAAACGTCGGGCAATTGACGTGTCGTAAGACACGCCTTGCCCGAAGGCGATTCATCTCCCACCTACGCTGGGCTTTGTCCGAGACACTTAGAGGTGAGAGTATTCTCGCCTAATTTTGATAAAAAAAGCTCAACCTGTTTTCTACAGACGTCCTCGTGACGAAAGTGAAAAACGGTTGAGCTTTTTTACGTTATAGATAGCGGGCGAAACGCCGTTCGAGCATTTCTTGTCCGGCGGCGATGACGGCACAGATTCCCCAGTAGATGAAGGCGATGACAAAATAAACTGTCATGTAGTCAAACTCCCGTCCGCCGACGATTTTTGCCCGTTGAAAAATCTCCGGCACCGTAATCATGGCAGCGAGCGAAGAGGCTTTTACCAAATCAAGAAGGACATTTGATAACGGGGGGATTGCCAGGCGGACGGCCTGCGGCAAGATAATGCCGACGAACACACGGTATCTGGAAAGCCCGAGCGATTGTGCCGCTTCTTGTTGCCCGCGATCAACGGACAAAAGTGACGAACGAATGATTTCAGCCATATAGGCAGCACTGTTCAGACTGAAACCGGCAATGGCAGCGGTTAAGGCATCGAGTTGAATGTTGATGACCGGTAAACCAAAGTAAAACATGAATAATAAGACGAGAATCGGTACACCGCGCATGAAGGAGATGTAGAGAGTGGCGACTGTCCGTAACAAACGTGATGCAGATAAGCGTGCCAAAGCAAGCAATAAGCCAAGTCCAAGACCAATCAACATGCTGAGTATCGAAATCCAAAGCGTATGACCGAGCCCTCCTAAGATGTAGGGAAACGCTTCTTTTGCTAATTCCGGGTTAAAGACAGACCGCCATTCAATCTCAGAGAAACTGTTCAATTCACGTCGACGAGCGTCGTCTTGACATCAGGCATTTTCGAGACGTCTTTGTTGGCATAAAATGTCTTCGACAATTTGGCGAGCGTGCCGTCTTCTTTCATTTCATCGATTTCAGCATTGATGTTCGACTGTAACTCTTTGTTGTCCAAGTCCATGATGAGTCCGACTTGGCTTGGATTATAGGCAATATCAGGGTGAATCGTGATGTCGAAATCTTTGAAGAAGTCGACGGCAAGGCTCTGGAGATAATAATCGTTTAAGATGACGTCCGTCCGTCCGTTAGAGACATCACGTAAATATTGATCATTCGTGGCATTATCATATGTGACTTCCTTGGCACCGTATTTCTTGGCCACTTGCATGTACGTTGTCGTCGCTTCTCCAGCTGCTTTTTTCCCTTTTAAATCTTCGAGGGACTTGATGCCGGATAAATCACTTTTACGGACGATCGCTGTCCCGTACGTATATTTGTAAGGTTTAGAGAAGGCAAACTTTCCTTTACGTTCTTCCGTAATCGTAATATCGTTGGCCGCTAAATCCACTTGACCGGTGTTCACGCTTGTCAGCATTCCGTCGAAAGACATTTCTTTGAAGGCGACTTTTAAATCAAGACGTTTTGCGATTTCTTTGACGACTTCGACATCAAACCCGGTCAATTTGTTACTTTTTTCTTCGTGGAAAGATGTCGGATAAAGGGTACCTGCTGTTGCAACGGTCAAGGTTCCTTCTTTTTTAATTTTATCGTATGCGGTCATTTGTTTTTCTTCCTGACCACATGCACTAAGGACCAGGGCCGTTCCTGCAATCAAGAGACCCGTCCATTTTACAGAGTTTTTCATTTTAATATTCTCCTTTTCCAAACAAGCACTGATAATTTATTTTCTATTTAAAAATACCACGGAAAAAGGAATTACGGCAAAAATGAACAGCCTCTCAAAAAATATTTTATTCAAAAAAATTATTCATCTATATGTAAGCGTTATCATCACGATGAGACGGTCTATCAAGGGATGGGAGAACTCAAATTTTGGAAATATACATGGTAGCGAATAAACATAAAAGAGTGTAAAGTATATTTTAACAGAATATACAGAAAATTTAGAACGGTTAGGAGCGTGGTAACATGTCATTTCATCAAATACCGCAACGGCAAGGACTTTATGATCCGAGACAAGAACACGATGCGTGTGGAATCGGGGTTTATGCTCATCGGACGGGACGAGCCAGTCATGAAATCGTTCAAAACGCCTTGAATATGTTGTGTCAGATGGAACATCGGGGAGGACAAGGAAGTGATGCGAAAACCGGCGACGGAGCCGGCATCCTCACGCAAATACCAGATCGTCTCTTCCGTCAAGCCTTACGAAATGTCCATCTGCCGCGCAGTGGGGACTACGGGGTCATGATGATGTTTTTACCGCGGGAAGACCGGTTGCGTCAACGGTTGGAACGGGCTTTGGAATCCATCATTTTATCAGAAGGACAACGCTTGATCGAATGGCGGACGGTCCCGGTCACGAACACTGTGATTGGAGAAAAAGCCCGTCAAACGGAACCTGTTATCCGGCAATGCTTCATTGAAGCAAACAAAGTGGAAGGACTGGCGTTCGAACGGGCATTGTTCCTGATTCGCCGCTTATTTGAACGGGAAGCGGAGCAGCTTGGCATTGAACAATACGTCTTAAGCAGCTCAAGCGAAACGATCGTCTACAAAGGACTTGTGACAACCGATCAGCTTGGTTTGTATTTTGATGATTTACAGGATGAACGGTATCAGTCTGGCTTTGCGATCGTTCACTCGAGATTCAGTACGAACACGTTTCCAAGCTGGAAACGTGCCCATCCAAACCGTTATTTAATCCATAACGGTGAAATCAATACGCTACAAGGAAACGTCCGGGCGATGCGGAGCCGGGAAACCGGTTTGGCTAAAACGACTTACGGGCGTCGGGCGAAAGATGTCCTGCCGATTCTGGATGAATCGGGCAGCGATTCCTCGATGCTTGATAATGCGTTCGAGTTTTTGTATCTGTCCGGATTGACGCTTGCGGAAACCGCCTTGATGCTAGTACCGGAACCGTTTGAACACGCAGAGGTGCGACCGGCAAAACGAGCCTATTACGAATACCACAGCAGCATGATGGAACCGTGGGATGGACCGTCGGCGATCGTCTTTACAAACGGCAAACAGATCGGTGCGACACTCGACCGGAATGGTCTGCGACCGGCACGCTATATGATGATGCGGGACGGGCACTTCATGTTATCGTCGGAATCCGGTGTCTTACCGATCGCGGAACACGATATTTTGTTTAAGAAACGGCTTGTTCCGGGAGAGCTGTTGCTCCTTGATTTTGCATCCGGTCAATTGATTTCGGATGAGGAGGTCAAGCGTGAGCTGGCAATGCGCCATCCGTATGCCGAGTGGCTGGCGGAAGAGATGATTACCTTACCGACAAACGTCAAAACGGAGCCGGTCGCGAACCTCGGAACGTTACAACGGTTGTTTGGTTATACACGGGAAGACATCGATCAGTATTTGATTCCGCTCGTGGAAGAGAAAAAAGATCCGTTAGGGGCGATGGGAACGGATATCCCGCTTGCTGTCCTCAGTGAGCGGCCGCAATCCTTATTCCGCTACTTCAAACAGTTATTCGCACAAGTGACGAATCCGCCGATTGATGCATTGCGGGAACAAATTGTCACGTCGACGATGACCTGGCTTGGTCAGCAAGGGGAATTGTTGACACCGAACCGGCAGAATTGCCGTCGAATTCGTCTCGCCTCACCGGTTCTTACGCCAGCGGAAGCAGCGGCGCTCAAACAGACGAAACTTGCCCACAAGACACTTTCGACAGTGTTTGACGGTCAACTGGAGGAAGCACTCGAAGCGTTACTCGAGCAAGCTGTCCATGCGGTCCGGGGAGGCTGTGAACTGTTGATTCTTTCTGACCGGAATGTCCGGCCGGGTGCTGTACCAATGCCGATTCTACTTGTCACGAGCGCCATTCATCACCATTTGATCCGGGAAGGGTTACGGACGAAAGCCAGTTTGATCATCGAAGGCGGCGAAGTCCGGGAAGTCCATCATTTTGCCGCCTTAGTCGGATACGGAGCCGATGCCATTCATCCGTATCTCGTCTATGCGACGTTACAGGATGCGGTTGACGAAACGATGCCGGATTATGCCGAACGATACCGGTCGGCAGTGACGGAGGGTGTGGTCAAAGTCATGTCAAAGATGGGCATTTCGACGGTCTTCAGTTACCGCGGGGCTCAAATTTTCGAAGCGGTCGGTATTTCCGAAGAGGTCATCGACCGGTACTTCACGGGAACCGTCTCGCAACTCGACGGTTTGACCTTGGCATTGATTGAACAAGAAGCACTTCGTCAACATGAAGAAGGAGTCAAGCGGACACGGCTTGAGTCCGGCAGCGTTTTCCGCTATCGCCATGACGGCGAACATCATGCCTTCAACCCGGCAACGATTCATCTGTTGCAACATGCCTGCCGGACCGGACGGTATGATTTGTTTAAAACCTATTCTTCGCGGATCCAGGAAGAACCGGCGACGTTTTTACGTCACCTGATGTCTTTCCGGGAAACGACTCCGATTCCGCTTGCCGAAGTGGAACCGGTCAGTGAAATCGTCAAATATTTCAAGACAGGAGCGATGTCTTACGGTTCGCTGTCGAAAGAAGCACACGAAACGTTAGCCGTCGCGATGAACCGGCTCGGCGGTAAAAGCAACAGCGGGGAAGGCGGCGAAGAAGAGGAACGATACCAGTTAGATGAAAACGGGGATTCGCGGATGAGCCGGATCAAACAGATTGCATCCGGACGATTCGGTGTCACGAGTGATTATCTTGTCCATGCCGACGAACTGCAGATTAAGGTGGCGCAAGGGGCGAAGCCGGGAGAAGGCGGACAGCTGCCGGGTGAAAAAGTTTATCCGTGGATTGCGCGTGTCCGTGCCTCGACACCGGGTGTCGGATTGATTTCACCTCCGCCGCACCATGATATTTATTCAATCGAGGATTTGGCGCAGCTGATTCATGACTTGAAACGCGCGAATGACCGGGCGCGGATCAGTGTCAAACTGGTCGCAAAAGGCGGTGTCGGAACGATTGCTGCCGGCGTCGCCAAAGGACTGGCCGATGTCATCGTCATCAGCGGTCATGATGGGGGAACCGGTGCTTCACCGAAGACCAGCATTCAGCATACGGGATTACCGTGGGAACTGGGTTTGGCCGAAACCCATCAAACACTGGCCTTAAACGGATTACGGGACCGTGTCGTTTTGGAAACGGACGGAAAGTTATTGACGGGACGCGATGTCGTCATCGCTGCGATGCTCGGTGCCAATGAATACGGCTTTGCAACGGCACCGTTAATTGCCGTCGGTTGCATCATGATGCGGGCCTGCCATCTCGATACATGTCCGGTCGGCGTGGCAACACAAGATCCGAAGCTTCGTGAGAAATTTACAGGGTCAGCGGATCATGTCGTTCACTTCATGGAATTTGTCGCCGAAGAAGTCCGCGAATATTTAGCGCAACTCGGTGTAAGACGGTTAGCCGATTTAGTCGGCCGGACGGATCTGTTGCAATCATCGGACCGGTTAAAGACGCACTGGAAAGCAGCCAGTCTCGATTTATCCCGCCTGTTCGTCATGCCGGGATATTCACCCGAAAACCGGCAGTACCAGGAGCATCACGTCTCAGCTTCTTTTGACGGGCGTGAACTGGAAACGCTCATCACGGATCAATCGTTTACAGAACAACAAACCTTTACCTTCCCGGTCACCAATACGGACCGGGCAATCGGAACGAATACCGGATCCCGTTTGACACGGCTGTATGGAGCGATGGGGCTTCCGACGGATCGGTTAACGCTCAATCTGACGGGTTCAGCCGGTCAAAGTCTTGGTGCATATATCCCGCGTGGTATGACATTAAATGTGTCGGGAGATGCCAACGATTATGTCGGTAAAGGATTATCCGGCGGGGTCATTGCCGTGCGCCCGCAGGCAAAATCCAGTTTCGTCTCCTCGGATCAGGTCATCATCGGAAATGTGGCACTGTACGGGGCAACGAGTGGAGAGCTTTACGTCAACGGTCAGGCCGGGGAACGATTCGCTGTCCGGAACAGCGGAGCGACGGCAGTCGTCGAAGGAATCGGCAACCACGGTCTCGAGTATATGACGGGCGGAAGTGTCGTCATATTAGGAGATGTCGGACTGAACTTTGCCGCCGGAATGTCCGGCGGCGTCGCGTACGTCTTACCGAAAGATGTCACCCGTTTTGAGGCCCGGATCAACCGGGAGCTTGTCGTAACGGGAGCCGTTTCGGACCCTGAAGAGGCAACCCGCTTAAAAACATTCATCGAGCGGCATGTCGCCCGGACGAACAGTGAACAAGGTCATGCGATTTTAGCAAACTGGGATCATGTCCTCAGCTCATTCATTCGTGTCATTCCGTCGACATATCAAGCGGTGACGACTTTAATGGCGGGATATGCGCAACAGGGACACAATACGGAAGAAGCGATGCTGTTGGCATTTGAAACGCATATCGGACGCGGAACAGGAGGGAAACAATGAAGAGACGGGATCAATTCATGAACGTTCCCCGCCAGGCAGGCAAGGAACGTGACAGCAGTGAACGAATTGGTGATTTTAACGAGTATAAAGAACGTTTTTCTGAAACGGAAGCTTCGGAACAGGCGAGCCGTTGTATGGATTGCGGGACACCGTTTTGCCATGTCGGTGAGACGTATGGTCAAGTCAAAATCGGTTGTCCGGTCTACAACTTAATTCCCGAGTGGAACGTACTGGTCGAACAGGGCAACTTCCAGGAAGCCCTTGAACGGCTGCAGGAAACGAATAATTTTCCTGAATTCACGGGCCGGGTCTGTCCCGCGCCCTGTGAAGGATCGTGTACGCTGTCCATCAATGAACCTGCTGTCACCATTAAACAGATCGAACGGACCATTATCGATATCGGTTTTGAGAACGGGTGGGTCCAACCGCGTATTCCGTCAGTCAGAAGCCAGCACCGGATTGCGATTGTCGGTTCTGGTCCGGCAGGCTTAGCGGCAGCCGATCAATTGAATCAAGCAGGGCATCACGTGACCGTCTTTGAACGGGAAGATCAAGTCGGCGGTCTGTTGACGTACGGGATTCCGGCGATGAAGCTTTCAAAAGATATCGTCGCCCGCCGTGTCCGGTTGCTTGAAACGGAAGGCATCACATTTAAAACCGGCGTCACGATTGGTCTCGACGTCTCACTGGATCAACTGGAAGCCGATTACGATGCCGTCATCCTCTGTGTCGGTGCAACCGAGCCCCGCAAAATACCGGACGCACCGGGTCAGGGCGTCGGATACGCGATGGACTATTTGACGAGTGTGACACGGCAACTCCTGACCGGACAATCTTTGATTGACCTGCATGATACACGGGGGAAAGATGTCCTTGTCATCGGAGGCGGAGATACAGGCGCCGACTGTGTGGCGACGGCACTGCGGCAAGGTTGCCGCTCCGTCGTTCAGTTCGGCAAACACGAGATGCCGGGCTCAACACGGACAGCGGACAATATGTGGCCGGATACACCGAACCTGTTCACTCTCGATTACGGGTATGAGGAAGCACACGTGCAGTTTGGTCGCGATCCCCGGGAATACTTGATTGCGATCGAGCGTTATACGACGGATGAAGCAGGCCGATTGACCGGTGTCTGGACGATTTATAATGACAAAATCCGTCATGCCGACGGACGGGTGGAGTTTCAGAAGCTTCCCGGAACCGAAAAATATTATCCGGTTGATACAATGTTGATTGCCATCGGCTTCAGCGGCGTCGAGCAGGATGTTCTGCGGCACCTACCGGTTGCGTCACAAAACGGTAAGATTAAAACGATGGCATATGCGACCGACCGACCGGGGGTCTTTGCCGCCGGCGACGCCCGTCGTGGTCAGTCCTTGATTGTTTGGGCGATCCGCGAAGGACGGGAAGTCGCTGAAAAAGTCGAACAACATCTTTTAACCGTGCATAAACAAACCGGGTGACCCGGATTAGACATGGAAAACGTTCGAACCTCCTCAGGCGGGAGATTCGAACGTTTTTTTGATCTGTCAGGAATTTTGGACAAGATTAAAAAAAGAAATTAAATAAACCGGTTTATCATCGCCCCGTTTTTAAGCGCTTTCAGATAGGATAAAAGGGAAGGGGTGAATAGGATGGATATGATGACCATTATCTTTGTCTGCGACTCGGGCCTAGTCAGCAGTGTCATGGGGGCAAAAGTCTTACGGGATCGATTACAAAAAGAGCGATTATCTGTCACGGTTGAAACGTGCCGGGCCAAAGAAATTCCGGCAGATGTCAGCTTTCTGGTCGGTCCCCGGCAAATCGTTGTAAATCTTCCGGTTAATGCCTCGTGTCGGGTATTTGCCATTGATCATTTGTTGGCAACGGCATCCTATGATTTTTTAATTGAGACCATTAGAAATGAGTTGATGCAAAGTGACTGATTTTACGGCCCGTGAGCGAGAAATCTTGTTTTATTTACTGACGAAATCAGAACCGGTTCAGATTCAGGAAATCGCAGAAGCACTCGAAACTTCGGAACGGACGATTCAACGGGAACGAGACCGGCTTGGGCAAACCGTAGCACCGTTTCAGTTGGAACTGGTTTATGTACGGGGGCGCGGTTTACAGCTGAATGGGGATGAGGGACAGAAGCGGGAACTGCGTGAAGCGCTATTGTTATCCCATCGTCAGTTACCCTCAGCGGAAGACCGGCAAGTCGAACTCGCATACCGCCTTTTGCAGGAACAAGGAATGATCAAACTGCAGGCTTTGGCACATGCCATGTACATCGCGCCAAGTACGATCAGTCAAGATTTAGAACGGATTGATGAATGGTTCTGTCAGTATGCACTGGAATTAAAACGTAAAAAGGGGTTAGGGGCTGAAGTCATCGGCGAAGAAATCAACAAACGACGGTTGCTGGTCTCGTTGATTTTTACGCAATGGGATGTCTTGTCCTTTTACCGGTTCCTGCAAGGTCATGTCGATCAACTGCCGCATCTGCTTCAGATTCAGCAGCGGGAGTGGATTGAAGCGATTAACCAATCGTATGCCGTGATTGCTCCTTTGACGAAACAGCAGGATATCAGTGATCGACTTCTCATGCGGGCGACGCTGAGTTTAGCCGTTCAAGCGATTCGGATGGACCAGTTTCCGATGGTCTATGAATTAAAAGCATATCCGCTCGAAGTCTTGCATCACGTCGATACGCTACAGCAACGGTTGCCGTACCCCTTATCGATTGCCGAGCGGCAATGGATTTCTGAAGAGTTGCGGAATTTTCAACAAGATCAGCTGGAGACCGGCGAAGAACTGGTTATTCGTCTGCGTGTCAAACGACTGATCGAACAGGTCTCCTTATTGTACGGAGAAGGTTTCACAGAGGACCGGGCGCTCGAACACGGGTTGGTCAGTCACATCATGTCGTATACGAAACAAAACATCGTGAATCCGTCTTATGTCATTAAACAGATCGAACGGGAGTACCCGCGTTTGTTTGACGCTGTTAAACAAGCCGCTGAATTCGTCTTCAACGATCAAACGTTTGCGGATTATGACTTAGCCTTTTGGGTGATGCACTTTGGCGCTGTTTTAAGTAAACCGTTGCCGAAAACACCCTACCGTGTACTCGTCGTCTGTTCGGCGGGACTCGGATCGTCGAAATTACTGATGAACCGGTTACGGCAGGAATTTACCGAACTCGAGCAAGTCGAAAGTTCGTCTCTCTTTGGCATTGGACGTCTCCAACTGAAGGATTATGACTTTGTGTTATCGACGGTGCCGTTGCCGGACATTAGTCAACCGCATCTGCTCGTCAATCCGTTACTGCCGAAAGAAGAAGTTGACCGAATCCGGAAATTACTTGTCTCCCTACCGAAATCGTTCCAATCTCCCGTCCGTCAGGAGTCATCGGGATGGCTGGATTTAGTTCGATTGGAAGAATTGGTCAAGACGGCCCGCCAATTGAGTGACGCGTTTTCCATTGAAACGATTGCTTCGCAAACGGAAGGGTTGGAAGAAATCCTTCTTGAAATCAGCAATGGACTGGTCGAAAAAAACGTCACCTCGTCGGCCGTCCAATTATCGGCGCAATTGTTACGGCGTCACGAGATGTCTGGACTCGGCATTCCCGGGACACGGTTGGCTTTATTCCATGGTCGCGACGAATCGATTCATCGTGGAGGGTTCTTCATCTATGAGCTGGATCAACCGATTGATCTTTTGGGGATGGATCAGCTCATTCAACCGGTCGAACGGATTTTAGTACTCGCGGCACCAGAAGAAGCGACGGATCAACTGCTGCAACTGCTCAGCTCAATCAGTGGTGCGATCATCGAAAATGATGAACAAACCCATCAATTTGAATACGGGGATGTTCATCAACTGCAACAGATTTTGAACCGGACATTCCGGAAGGTCATCGAAAGAGAGCTCGAGGCGGTCGAGCAACCGATTAATTTCTCATGAGGACAACAAATCAAAAGAACCATTCGTTGATACGGATGGTTCTTTTGGTCTTGTCCAAGTAATCTGACAAAACGTGAACTAGGAAAGGTTGAGTAAGCGTTTCCATAGCGCATACAATAAGGGCATAGCAAAGCACTTATCATACAATGCAAACGAAATGGAGGGTACACCAATGACAACAACACAAGAAGGAAAACGTGGACTCCGTGTCCAGGTACAACGGTTTGGAAGTTTCCTCAGCGGGATGGTCATGCCGAACATCGGTGCATTCATCGCCTGGGGGATCATCACGGCGTTATTCATTCCGACCGGGTGGGCACCGAATAAAAGTCTGGCGGAGTTAGTCGGTCCGACGATTACGTATCTGTTGCCGCTACTGATTGGGTTTACCGGCGGGAAATTGATGCATGACGTTCGCGGGGGAGTCGTCGGGGCACTGGCGACGATGGGGGTCATCGTCGGAACAGAAATTCCGATGTTCCTCGGCGCAATGGTCATGGGACCACTCGGCGGATTTACCATCAAGAAATTTGATCAACTAATTGAAGGCAAAGTTAAACCGGGTCTTGAGATGCTCGTTAACAATTTCTCGGTCGGGATTATCGGTGGTTTGTTGATGATCGGTGGCTTTAAACTGTTTGGTCCGCTGATGACGGGACTGGACGATATCATGGCAGCGGCTGTTGGAGCGATCGTCAGTGCTCATTTGCTGCCACTTGCGAGTCTGTTCATCGAACCGGCTAAAATCTTGTTCCTCAACAATGCCATTAACCACGGCATCTTAAGTCCGCTCGGTTTGGACCAAGTTAGTGAAGCCGGAAAATCGGTTCTGTTTTTACTCGAAGCGAATCCGGGACCGGGTCTCGGCTTGTTACTCGCTTATTCGGTCTTCGGTTCAGGTGCAGCGAAAAAGACAGCACCAGGGGCAGCCTTTATCCAGTTCATCGGCGGGATTCATGAAATCTACTTCCCGTATGTGCTGATGAAACCGGTTCTCTTGCTCGCCATGATTGCCGGCGGTATGAGCGGTATCCTCACTTTCGTCTTATTTGATGTCGGTCTGGTCGCACCGGCTTCACCAGGAAGTATCATTGCTGTCCTTGCGATGGCATCTCGCGGTTCATATGTCGGTCTTGTTGCCGGTATCCTGATTTCTGCATCCGTTACGTTTGTTGTTTCGTCTGTCTTGCTCAAAACGAGTAAAGCAAAAGAGACATCGCTTGAAGAAGCAACGGCTAATGTCAGCGCGATGAAAGGTAAAAATTCGATTGCTTCCTCGCTTGTTTCAGCGGAATCTGCAACTTCATTAGCAGAAGTCGAACACATCATTTTTGCCTGCGACGCCGGAATGGGATCGAGTGCAATGGGCGCATCCGTCTTACGCAACAAAATTAATAAAGCCGGACTGCCGATTAAAGTAACGAACACGTCGATCAGTCAACTCCCGACAGATGCCGAATTCATCATCACGCACCAGGATTTGACGCAACGGGCGAAGGAACGAGTACCGCAAGCTGAACATCGGTCCGTCGAAAACTTCTTGAATGCAGGTTACTATGATCAACTGGTTCACGAAATCGAAACAGCACGCAATAAAATTTCTTAAAAAATAGACAGGAGTGAATGAAGGATGGCAACTGCGATGAAACTGGAAAAAGAAATGGTGTTACTGAATCAACAGTTTAATACGGACGAGGAAGCGATTGAAGCAGCAGGAACATTGCTCGTCGATCATGGATATGTCCGTCCGAACTATATCGAATCGATGAAAACCCGTCACCGGTTATCGACGGTCTACATCGGAAACCATGTCGCGATTCCTCATGGGACGGAAGAGTCAAAAGAAGAAGTCTTAAAAACAGGATTATCCATTCTACAGGTTCCGAACGGTGTGTCGTTCGGAACCGAACAGGCAAAGCTGATCATCGGGATTGCCGGCATCGGTGACGAACACCTGGAACTGCTGTCGCACATTGCCATTATTTGTTCGGATGAAGAGAATGTCGAGCAGTTGGTCAAAGCGCAAACAGCCGAAGACATTATTCAGCTGTTATCTGTGGAGGTGTAAGCTATGAAAGCCGTTCATTTTGGTGCAGGAAATATCGGTCGGGGCTTCATCGGCTTACAATTGGTTAAATCAGGTTATGATGTCTGTTTCATTGACGTGAATGCCGAAGTCGTCGAAGCGTTGAAAACGCGCGGGGCGTATACGGTCGGTTATGCGGCGGAAGAAGCAGCGGTGGAAGAGGTGTCGCGCGTCACAGCATTGAACAGTCAGACTGAAGCCGAGCGGGTAGTCGAAGCCATCGCGACAGCCGATGTCGTGACGACAGCTGTCGGACCGACGTTGCTTGCGAGAATTGCTCCCTTGCTTGCGGAAGGACTCAAACAACGGACGACAACCCAAAACGTCTTTGTGATCGCATGTGAAAACATGATCGAAGGATCCAGTCATTTGCAGCAAGAAGTGATGCATTATCTTGAGTCAACGCCAGGCAATGTCTTTTTCCCGAATGCCGCCGTCGACCGGATTGTCCCGTTGCAACACCATGACGATCCGTTATACGTCGAAGTCGAACCGTTTTTCGAGTGGGTTATTGAGACAAAGGCGTTACCGGATGATTATCCGGTGTTCGAAGGTGTGACATACGTGGCAGACATCACACCGTTCATCGAACGGAAATTATTCACCGTCAACACCGGACATGCGATCGCCTCTTACCTCGGTGCATTGTTTGGAAAAGAGACGATTGCTGAAAGTCTGCAGGATGTCCGTGTCCGGCGCGGCGTACAAAGTGCCTTGTATGAAACCGGATGGTTACTGCTTGAAAAATACGGCTTTGATCCGAAAGATCACAGCGCCTATATTCAAAAAAACATTAAACGATTTGAAAATCCGCGGATCCATGATGAAATCGTCCGTGTTGCCCGTTCACCGATCCGGAAGCTCGGGCCACGCGACCGGTTGGTCAAACCGGCCCGCGAATTAATGGACCGTGGTATCGAGGCGAATGGATTAGCTCTGGGGATTGCTGCGGCTTTAACCTACTCCGATCCAAATGATTCAGAATCTTCTGAATTAAATACCTTTATTGAACAAAACGGCATCCGAAAAACCGTCGCGACTTATCTGGGACTGGAAGCAGACGAACGTCTCAGTCAACTGATTGTCAGTCAGTATGAACAGATGCACCCGATGAGTGATTCCATTGCCTGATCCCGTTTGACCTGAACCAGTTCCGGTGTTTGCCGGAGACTGGTTTTTTTGTCTTTAAATCCAATTATTTTAGGAAAAGCACCCAAGTTTTCTAATTTCCAAATCTTTAACATAAATTCATAGTCTTGTGTATAACAGATTTAGAATATTCGTTATCGAATATTTTTAACGGTTTTTGCAATGTACGCTATAGAAACGGAACTATTCTCCGATCCGATTCTTAGTTAAGAGAAGGTGGAATTATGCTGAATTATAAAGTGAACGTATATATGGCTAAAGGAACACGATTAAAATCAAACCATTCGATGGCAGCAAAACACTTGATTTACACGAGTCAATTTTCATCTCATACACCGGTCGAACTGATTCATCAATTGCTGTTGAACCGCCTGACCCTCGAACAAGAACAGAACCCGCACTTGATGTATACACTCGAAGTCAATACTGTCGTCGACCAATACGTGATTGATGTCCGTCTTTCCTCTGAAGGGAACGTGTCGGACACAGTGGAACGCGGATTGATCGAATTGATTGAACGGGAAGAAGTGAGACATATTCAGGCACTTGAAATCGGAAAACCGGATTACGCCGAATTTGCGCATCTGGTCTTACATGTCAAACCGGGAGCTCTTCGCGTCGATCAAGAGAAAATGCAACATGTCTTTGATGGATCCGGCGTTCAAGGACAAATCATCCTGCAAAAAGAGCGGATCGACAGCCGGGAACCGTGTCACTCGATTCAATTGTTGATCGGCGGGATGGAGAAGAGTTTATACAGCCTCTCGCATTACCAGCTGGATCCGCTGTTCCGGAAATACGGTTTAGTCATCCAGTCCTTAAATCTGTTGCCGTTTGATCTGTTCTTGATTCGTGACAAAGTAGCGATGTTATCCTCCGCTGACGCTACCCGGCTGTGGATCGATGATATTACGACTTCTAAAAATGGCAGAAGTCATCAAATCTGCTTCAAGGATGGTCAGGAATTCATGACGGTCATCTGTGATTTACACGGCTCGATCCGCTCCTATAAATGCTCTTAAGACAGTCTTTGACGTTTAACATGGTTTCATTTCGGTTAAATCCTTTAGAGAAGAAGCTGAAGCTAAAGAATTGGAGATGAAGGCTATGTTATCAGAAAAGCAAATCGAGACATTCAAAACACGTTTGTTAAAGGAAAAAGATAAAACGGAAACAAATATTGAAAATCGCGAAGTCGACTATGATACAGGGGAACTGTCGAGCTACGACAACCACCCGGGCGATTCGGGAGACGAATTGTTTTTACGGGAACGCGATCAAGCAATGACAGATATGCAGGAAGAAATGTTATCGGATGTCGATGTCGCGTTAAAAGCGATTGAAGATGGCACGTACGGAATCTGTAAAGTCTGCGGCAAAGAGATTGAAATCGAACGTCTTGACATCATTCCGGAAACGTTATTATGTATTGAAGACGCGAAAAAAGAAGAAGAGCAGCTTGGAAACGATCCGATGTCGCGCCCGAGTGAAGAGGCGGTCCTTGATCCATCCGTTACGGCAACCGGTAAAGACATCGACGGGGCAACTGACGGATTCAGTAAAGTCGGTGAGTTCGGGAACTCGGATACACCTTCAGATAAAGAAGACGGCATCGATCCGACACGCTAATTCGACCAATCCACACGTCAATCCATTTTTTGGAGATGACGTGTTTTTTTTGTGAAAAAAATCGTAAAAAAAATATCGGAAAATTTTGACTTTTATAAAACATTTGGTACGATAGAAACGAGAAGACATTTCGATAGGGGTAAAATGAAAGCGCATACATGAGATACCTTCTCGTCGGTTGACCATTTTATTTGAGGGAGGAACAATCAGATGAGTTATGAGATTCCAAACACGCAAGGGTCAAAGGTACAATACAAGGATCGTTATGAAAATTTCATTAACGGAAAATGGACGGCACCGGTCGGTGGAGAATATTTTGATAACGTGACGCCGATTACTGGGAAAGTATTATGTCAAGTCGCCCGTTCAGGGAAAGAAGATATTGAACTCGCCCTTGACGCGGCACATGCGGCAAAAGATGCCTGGGGCAAGACGTCAGTCGCAGAGCGGTCAAACATCTTAAATAAAATTGCGAATCGGATGGAAGAAAATCTTGAGATGCTTGCCTATGCGGAAACGCTCGAAAACGGGAAGGCGGTCCGTGAGACACTGAATGCCGATCTTCCGCTTGCCATCGATCACTTCCGGTACTTTGCAGGTGTCATCCGGGCCCAAGAAGGTTCAATCGGGGAACTCGACAACGATACAGTCGCTTATCATTTCCATGAGCCACTTGGAGTCGTCGGTCAGATCATCCCGTGGAACTTCCCGATTTTAATGGCTGTCTGGAAACTCGCACCGGCACTCGCGGCAGGAAACTGTGTCGTCTTGAAACCGGCGGAACAAACACCGGCAAGTATTTTACTGATGACGGAACTGATTGAAGACTTATTACCTCCTGGTGTCCTGAATATCGTCAACGGTTTCGGACTGGAAGCCGGAAAACCGCTCGCCTCAAGCAAGCGGATTGCGAAAATCGCATTTACGGGTGAAACAACGACGGGACGACTCATCATGCAGTATGCGTCGCAAAACATCATTCCGGTTACACTCGAGCTCGGCGGGAAATCACCAAACATCTTCTTTGCTGATATCATGGATGCCGATGATGCCTTTTTCGATAAAGCAATCGAAGGATTATTGATGTTTGCCTTGAACCAAGGGGAAGTCTGTACGTGTCCATCACGTGCCTTGATTGAAGAATCCATCTACGAGCCATTCATGGAACGGGTCCTCGAACGTGTCAAAGCGATCAAACTCGGTAATCCGCTAGATGCTGATGTCATGATGGGTGCTCAAGCATCGAGTGAACAAATGGAGAAAATTTTGTCGTATCTCGAAATCGGAAAATCGGAAGGGGCGGAGTGTCTGATTGGTGGCGAACGGAACCATCTTGACGGTGACCTCGCGGGTGGTTATTACATTCAACCAACGATTTTTAAAGGAAACAACAAGATGCGGATTTTCCAAGAAGAGATTTTTGGGCCAGTCCTGTCCGTCACGACATTTAAAACAGAAGAAGAAGCACTGCAAATTGCCAATGACACGCTGTACGGCTTAGGTGCCGGTGTCTGGACGCGTGACATGAATCGGGCATACCGCTTCGGACGCGCGATTGAAGCAGGACGCGTCTGGACAAACTGTTACCACCAATATCCGGCCCATGCTGCGTTCGGCGGTTACAAAATGTCGGGAATCGGCCGTGAAAATCATAAAATGATGCTCAACCATTACCAGCGGACAAAAAATCTTCTCGTCAGCTACAGCCCGGATAAACTTGGTTTCTTCTAATCGAAGAAAGGATGTGGCGACATGGTTGAACGTGTACTTGCGACCGATGCCGGCTTGGAATTGATTGAACTGCTAAAAGCAAAACACGGACCGTTAATGTTTCATCAATCAGGTGGATGCTGTGACGGAAGTTCCCCGATGTGTTTTGCGGAAGGCGATTTATTTTTAGGCGATCAAGATTTATTGATCGGTACAATCGGCGGCTGTCCGTTTTATATTCATGAGGATCAATACGCCTACTGGAAACATACGCAACTGATCATTGATGTCGTTGATGGTCGAGGCGGAATGTTTTCCTTGGAAGGCGTCGAGGGGAAACGGTTTTTAACACGTTCTCGTGCTTTTACGTCTGAAGAATATGCGGAGCTCGCAGCTACTGCCAAACCATAGAACAATCAAAAGAAGATACCTCGCCCGAGTATTTAAGTGCTTGTGACTTAGATACACCGGGTGGAAGGTGTTTTTTTTGTGGCATCACGTTATAATTAAAAGATATTTTACAAAAAGAGGAGGACGAAACATGGCGACTTTTCAAGAGTTGACGTCCATTGAAGCCGTAAGGGATTTTTATCTCGTGCAGCGGGCGAGTTTTATTTATGTTTCTAGTCCGGGCTGCGGTGTCTGCGCTTCGTTGTTTCCGCAGATTGAGCCGATATTAGCAAGTCATCCCGAATTTCGGTCGGGACATGTCGATTTAGGAAGCGTCCCGGAAATTGCCGGAGAATTTTCCGTGTTTACTGCTCCGGCTTTGCTGTTTTTTGCGAACGGGAAAGAAATTCACCGGGAAGTACGAATCGTTCCCATTGAACCGTTTACTAAAAAAGTCGAACAGCTCAGCCGATTGGTGGCATCACTCGATTAACAATATCACATCGTCAGGAGGAAACAGACATGCGTTATCCTTATTTAGGTTGGACCGGACAAACAATCGGTGTGACGGCTCCGTCTTCCGGATTATCGGAAGAACTGCATCCGATGATTGAAGAGGCGACGAATCGATTACGGGATCGGCAAATGACTGTTCAAGTCGGACAAACCGTTTGGACACAACAGCAGGCGGCAAGTGCGCCGGTTCAAACGCGGGCGGACGAGCTGAATGCAATGCTGCAAAATCCGGAAATTGATGCAATCATTCCACCATTTGGAGGGGAACGGGCGATTGATGTGTTACCATTCCTGGATTTTGAACGAATTCCGGCAAAGTGGTTGCTCGGGTATTCGGATATCAGTACATTACTGTTTGCGATTACGCTCAAGACCGGCATTGCGACGGCGCACGGACCAAACTTCGTCGACATGCGCAGTGAAGAATGGGATGAAACGACGACAGCTTGGCGACGAGTTCTCGCGACGCCTGCCGGAGCAACCGTGACGCAGTGGACATCTGATTTGTATCAGACGAATTGGAATCATGCGGAACGGCCCGAACGTTATATGTACCACCTCGACGCGGCAACAGAGTGGAAAACAATCGATCCGGCCCAAAAACAGGTATCCGGCCGGTTGCTTGGCGGATGTCTTGAAACGATTCGTCATCTCATCGGAACACCGTACGGAGATGTGGTCACGTTTCAGACGGATCAGCTGAATGAAGAACCGATTCTTTGGTACTTTGAAGTATCGGAAGCGAGTGCCACCGACGTTCACCGTTCGCTGATGCAGATGTATCTCGCGGGGTGGTTCGAGCGGGCATCGGGCATCGTGTTCGGACGAACAGCCGGCGGGCGGACAGTTGAGGAGTATACCATCCTCGACGTGTATGAGACGTTTAATGAACTGCTGGACATTCCGGTGTTTTACGATCTCGATATCGGTCACCAACCGCCGCAAATGACACTCGTCAACGGAGCATCAGCAACTATCATGATTCAAGGAAAAGACTCTAGATTAGACATGACATTTCAGTAATCTAGAAGAGGAGGACAGATATGGCGAGTCGGAAGTTTCAATCGTTAGCAGCGTACAAGCGGGTGCACATCAATCCGGAAACACGGCGGATGACCCTGCCTGAACCGTTTTATGATGCGTTACAGGTAAAAGATGAACTGATGTTAGCACAGGTCGGTCAAGTGCTGATTATTCGGAACCCACAGGAAATCGTCACGACGGAAACGGATTTGCTGTCGGACATCGTCGAAGAAGGGTTCACGGGACAAGAATTGGTTCAGGAATTTGCTTACCGAAAGGCACAACACGAACATCGTCTGCGGCAACAAATTTTACAAGAAGAGGATGCCGAGTCCTCAGCACAACTACAAATTGATCTTTAAGAGCAGATGAGGAGTGGGAGCAATGCGAACACGAACGAAAATCGGTTTAGGTGTAATCGGTTCCGGGATGCTTGCAGCGAGTTATTACTTTTATGAAATGGCGATCGCAACCAATCCGAAACCCTTTTTATCCAATAACCGTGATTTAAGTGACGAAATGGTCCGTCTGATGCAACCGGGGCAGACGTGGATTAAAGAACAGCCGCTGGAATTGATTGAAGTCAAGGCGCATGACGGATTAATGTTACGCGGGCATTACTTGCCGCCGCTTGTACCATCGGATCGGATTGTGATTTTAGTGCATGGATACGGCGGTGTCGGAACGGATTTGGCCGGATTTGCGTATCTGTATCACCAAGCCGGTTTCCACGTCATGATGCCGGATAACCGTGGACACGGAAAAAGTGACGGGAACTATATTGGTTTCGGATGGCATGACCGGGAAGATTGTCTCCGGTGGACCGAATATCTGGTAGCTCGTCTTGGCCCAGAAAGTGCAATCTTTTTGCACGGTGTTTCGATGGGAGGAGCAACCGTTCTGATGACCAGTGGGGAACTGTTGCCGCCGCAAATCAAAGGCATCATTTCCGATTGTGCGTATACGTCGGTCAACGCCGTTCTCGCCTATCAAATGAAGCGGATGTATCGTCTGCCGCATTTCCCGTTCCTGACGATGACAAGTATCTTGACGAAATTAAAAGCGGGCTATTTTTTCAGTGAAGCCTCGGCCATTAAGCAAGTCCAGCGGGCGACGGTTCCGATTCTGTTTATTCACGGCGGAGCCGATACATTTGTTCCGACTTCAATGGTCTATGAATTGTATCAAGCCTGTCCGACGGAAAAAGAATTGGTGGTCATTCCGAATGCAGCCCACGCGATGGCTTATTTCGAGGATCCGGACACATACGATACGGTCGTGGAACGATTCGTCCGGCGGATTTTAGACGAACCGACAGAAAAAGTATAAAAAAATGCATGAAACCGTTGACACGAAAAAAACTATTTAGTATTCTAATAACATAAATAGAAGTCGTCGTGGCGGAACTGGTAGACGCGCTAGACTCAGAATCTAGTGGTGGCAACACCGTGGAGGTTCAAGTCCTCTCGGCGGCATTTTAAAGTGAAAATAGGAGTACTCTTCGTCAGAAGGGTGCTCCTATTTTTTTTATTTTGAAAAATTTTGATTCATGCTCTTAACAAGTTTGTTCGTAAAATTTGAATTTTTCTGATAAAATATGTGTTAAGGAAAAGTTTTTGAGGAAAATACATGAAAGAAGGCATTTGTCTTCAAGAGAGGAGTAACAACATGAAAAAGCATTTATCGGTATTATTTTTATTGCTCAGCTGTCTCGTGGTATTAAGCGCATGTAGTATCGGTTCACAGGACGAGGTCTCAAAAGACAAGACGTACAAGGTTGGCATCGATGTTACGTATCCGCCGTTCGAATATAAAGACGGGGACACATACAAGGGAATCGATATCGACCTCATCAAAGCGATTGCCAAAGATCAAGGATTTAAAATCAAGTTTGAAGCGATGGATTTCAGCGGAATCATTCCCGCTCTTCAAGCGAACCAACTGGATGTAGCGATTGCCGGAATGAGTATCACACCGGAACGGAAAAAGGTTGTTACGTTCTCAGACCCGTACTTTAAAGCCGGGCTGATCCTGGTCGTCAAAGAAGATGAAAACAAAATCAAATCAGTCGATGATTTGAAAGGCAAGAAAGTTGCGGTTAAAAAGGGAACAACAGGTGCAAAATATGCAACTGACAATGCAGACAAACTCGGAATCACCGTCACTCAATTCAATGACAGCCCGGCCATGTTCCAGGAAGTCAAAAACGGAAATGCTGCCGCATTGATTGAAGATTATCCGGTCATCTCCTATGCAAACAAACAGCAAAACCTTGGTCTGAAACTTGTCGGAGACCGTTTGAATGGTGATAATTACGGAATTGCCGTCCTCAAAGGTGAAAACGAAGAGTTGATGAAAAAAATCAACAAAGGACTCGCAAACCTGAAAGAAAACGGGGAGTACGACAAAATCGTCGATACGTATTTAAAATAAGCCATTTGAACGAATGACAAGGGAGTTGAGTCACTGATGGAAGTCGCAAAAACGGCGTTTCCGTTTTTTCTAGAAGGGTTACAGATCACCCTCTATATCTTTATCATCGCGGTCATCGTCGGATTTTTAATCGGCTTGATCGTCGCCTTGATGCGTTTATCACCACTTAAGATTTTAAACGGGATTGCCATCGTCTACATCGATGTCATCCGGGGAACGCCCTTTATCGTCCAATTGTTCTTCATTTATTTTGGACTCAATTCACTTGAGTGGCTGTCGATGGACCGGATGTATGCCGGGATTCTCACTGTCGCCATCAATGCCGGAGCCTATTTCGCCGAGATCATCCGGGCCGGGATTCAATCGATTGATAAAGGGCAGACAGAAGCGGCACGTTCTCTCGGTATGACGGGGCGTCAAACGATGACACAAATCGTTTTACCGCAAGCCTTCCGCCGTATGCTGCCGACGATTACGAACCAATCGATCATCAGTTTAAAAGATACGTCGTTGCTATCGATCATCGGTATCGCGGATTTGACGCAACAGGGACAAGTGCAACAAGCAACGACATTTGAACCGTTCATCGTCTGGACGGTCGTCGGTCTGATGTACTTCGTCGTCATCTATCTCCTTTCACTATTAGGGAAATTCTTGGAGCGGAGGTTTACACTGCGATGAGTATCATTGAAGTCAAACAATTAAAAAAATCATTTGGTTCGAACGAAGTCTTAAAGGATATTTCGGTCGAGATTGAAGAAAAAGAAGTCGTGTGTGTCATTGGACCTTCGGGATCGGGGAAAAGTACGTTTCTCCGTTGCTTGAACCGGCTCGAAGATATCACGGGCGGTACAGTAATCGTCGATACCCATGACATCACAGATCCGAAAGTCGATATCAATAAAGTCCGTGAAGAAGTCGGAATGGTGTTTCAACATTTCAACTTGTTTCCCCACAAGACCGTGCTTGAGAACGTCACACTTGCACCGATGAAAGTCCGGAAAACGGACAAAACGCAAGCGAAACAGCGGGCGCTCGAATTGTTGGATAAAGTCGGATTGCGGGAGAAAGCCGATAACTATCCGGGGGAACTGTCCGGCGGTCAAAAACAACGGGTTGCCATTGCCCGTGCCCTGGCCATGAATCCGAAAATCATGTTGTTCGACGAGCCGACATCCGCGCTCGACCCGGAAATGGTCGGCGATGTGCTTGCTGTCATGAAACAGTTGGCACTTGAAGGGATGACGATGATTGTCGTCACGCACGAGATGGGATTTGCGCGTGA
Source organism: Exiguobacterium sp. s138 (assembly GCF_018618775.1). NCBI lineage: Bacteria > Bacillati > Bacillota > Bacilli > Caryophanales > Exiguobacterium > Exiguobacterium sp. s138. The sequence goes on from NZ_JACSMW010000002.1 coordinate 387,715, forward strand.
AGTCGGGGATCGGGTTCTTTTTATGGATGGTGGTTTCATCGTCGAAGAAAACATTCCGAGTCTATTGTTTGATTCTCCACAACACGAACGGACACAATCGTTTTTAAGTAAAGTGTTATAACACAAGACATTGAGCAGGAATGGCCTTCAGGGAGGTCGTTTCTGCTCTTTTTTTGACGAATACAGCTGTTTTCCCCTAGAGAGGTTTCATTCATAAACAACACAGGGTACAGTCATAAGAAAAACTTATACATTTATGACTGAGAAATTGGGAATTCGAAACGCACTGACCTAAAAGAAGTAGTAATATAATAACTAAGGCAAACACTTTTGACATACAGGCCATCGTTAAGGGTTATGTTCGGCCTCGTTGCAAGGAACATGACGATTATCGAATTTTTATGTCATATGATTTGAAAGCGCTAACAGGTAGAGAGCTGGAAATGTACTGATTTTCAGTACAATGAGTGGAATGAATGAAACGGGGGGAACCGTACATGGCAAGCCGGGAACAGGAACAGCAAACATTTTATGGACCAAACCTTGGATACATCATTGAATTGTATGAACGCTTTTTAGAAGATGCTTCTTCTGTTGATGAAGAAACACGGGCCTATTTCGAACAAAATGGTGCTCCGGTCGCAGAATCAGTAACTCAGCAACCGATCGAAACGGGAGATTTCGAAAAGTACTTGGCAGCGAGTCGCTTAGCGGATCAAATTCGAGCGAAAGGTCACCTTGCGGCTGACATCTATCCGCTGAAAGATCATCCGCGGGAAACGGAATTGCTGGAGCTTCGTCAGTTCGGATTGACGGAAGCCGATTTACGCGGCATGCCGGTCACGCTTGTTTGTCCGGAACCGCCGGGACATCTGAAGGATGCCTATGAAGGGATCGAACATTTAAAAGCACAGTATACAGGTGCCGCAGCCGTTGAATTCCAACACGTCGATGATTTGGAAGAAAAGAAATGGTTACGCCAAAAAATTGAACAAGGTGCATTGACGGCACGTTTATCAGTCGAACAGAAAAAGCAGTTATTCAAACGGCTCGCCGAGACGGAGTTATTCGAAAAATATCTTCATAAAACGTACGTCGGACAGAAGCGGTTCTCGATTGAAGGTCTTGACGCGATGGTTCCATTGCTCGACACGATCGTTGGACATCTGATTGCCAATGGGTCGGAAACAATCAATATCGGAATGGCGCACCGGGGACGATTAAACGTCTTGGCACATGTATTAGGCAAACCGTATGAAATGATTTTCGCGGAATTCCAGCATGCACCGAACCATGATCTTGTCCCTTCCGAAGGATCAATCGGCATCACGTACGGTTGGACGGGTGATGTGAAGTATCATTTAGGGTTAAACCGAAAAATGGAACAACAGTCAAGTAACGTCCGGATGACGCTTGCCAACAATCCGTCTCACCTCGAGTTCGTCGATCCTGTTGTCGAAGGATTCACACGGGCAGCGCAAGATGACCGTTCACAAAAAGGGGCACCACGTCAGGAACAAGGGAAGGCTGCCGCTATCCTCATTCATGGAGATGCTGCTTTCCCTGGACAAGGAATTGTTGCTGAAACGTTGAACCTGACGAATTTGAAAGGTTATAACACAGGCGGAACGATTCATATCATTGCCAATAACACAATCGGCTTTACGACGGAACCGACGGATTCCCGTTCGACCCGTTATTCAAGTGACTTGGCAAAAGGGTATGAGATTCCGATTTTCCACGTCAATGCAGATGAGCCGGAAAGTTGTTTGGCAGTCGCCTTGCTTGCCAGCGAATACCGCGCGACATTCAACAAAGACGTCTTGATTGATTTGATCGGATACCGTCGTTTCGGACATAACGAGATGGACGAGCCGATGAATACGAATCCTGTCCTTTACGATTTGATCCATAAACATGACTCAGCCCGTGTCTTATATGCGAAGCAACTGGTGGAACAAAATGATGTCACGAAAGAAGATGTCACGACGATTGAAACGGACATCAATGACATGATGAAAGCGGCTCGCGAGAAAGTTCCGAATGTCGAAAAAGAATACGGCGGCATCATGCCGGATGTTGTCTTCAAAGGTGTCCCGCACATCGAGACCGGTGTCGCAGTTGAAAAATTGACGGCTTACAATGAGCAGTTGCTCGAATGGCCAAGCGGATTCAATGTCTTCCACAAACTTGAAAAAGTGTTGAAACGCCGGACCGACGCGTTGACGACTAAAAACGGCATCGACTGGGGACATGCGGAAACGTTGGCATTCGCCTCGATTCTTTCCGACGGTACACCGATTCGACTCAGTGGTCAGGATTCAGAACGGGGAACATTTGCCCAGCGGAACATCAATTTAAATGACGTGAAGACAGGCAAAGCGTTTTCACCGATGCACAGCTTGAAGTCAGCAACAGCATCATTTGCTGTCTACAACAGTCCGTTGTCGGAAGCAGGCGTTCTCGGATTCGAATACGGCTATAATGTTTTCGCACCGGAAACACTGGTGCTGTGGGAAGCCCAATACGGCGACTTTGCCAACTCGGGTCAAGTCATCTTTGACCAGTTCATTTCGGCAAGCCGTGCTAAATGGGGGCAGACGTCCGGACTTGTCATGCTGTTACCTCACGGATATGAAGGACAAGGACCGGAGCACTCGAGTGCCCGCCTGGAACGTTTTCTGACCCTGTCAGGCGAAAAGAACTGGACGGTCGCCAATGTATCGAGTGCGGCCCAGTATTTCCATCTGCTACGCCGTCAAGCTGCGATTCTTGGAAAAGAAGAAGTACGTCCGCTTGTCGTCATGACACCAAAAAGTTTACTCCGCCATCCACTGGCGACGTCCGATTTGTCGGAACTGACAGACGGTTCATTTAAACGGATTGTCGAACAGGACGGTCTCGGGCAATCACCGGAACAAGTGGAACGAATCGTCTTCTGTAGCGGAAAAGTGGCCATTGATTTGGCGGAAGCCGTTTCGAAATCAGATGATGATTTCAACTGGTTGCACATTGTCCGGATTGAAGAAATTTATCCATTCCCGGCCAAACAGTTAAATGCTTTGCTTGAACGTTATCCGAATGTCAGTGAGTTTGTCTGGGTTCAGGAAGAACCGAAAAACATGGGGGCTTGGACATACATCGAGCCGCGTCTTGAATCGGTTGCCGTTAATGGCATTACAACGGTCCGTTATATCGGCCGTCGTCGACGTTCGAGTACGGCGGAAGGTGATCCGACAGGACATAAAGTCGAACAGGCGCGGATTCTGACAGATGCCTTAACACGGACGACAGTCGATCAACCGAGCACATCAGCTACTTCCGAAACAAATGTCTAAGCTAGAATTAAGTGGGGTCAAACACGAAAAGTCTTAGGGGGACGAATTAACATGGAAATCAAAGTGCCAGAACTTGCAGAATCGATTACAGAAGGTACGGTCGCATCGTGGTTAAAACAACCCGGCGATCAGGTAGAAAAAGGGGAAGCCATCGTCGAGCTGGAGACAGATAAAGTTAACATCGAAGTCCCATCTGATGAAGCGGGCATCCTGTCCGAAGTAATGGCAGCCGAAGGGGATACAGTCCGTGTCGGAGAGACGATTGCCGTCATCACGGCAGGCGGAGAAGCGGCACAACCGGCAGCAACAACGCCGGCACCGGAGCAAAAAGAAGCACCGGTTGCACAGGAAGCGAAAAAAGAACAGCCGGCACCAGTTGCTGCGACAGAAGCGACGTCGGTTGCCGATCGTCCGATCGCATCACCGGCTGCTCGGAAAATGGCTCGTGAAAAAGGAATCGATTTAGCACAAGTCGCGACACAAGATCCACTCGGACGGATTCGTGTACAGGATGTCGCGACGTTTGAAGTCGCGCCACGTGAACAAGCAAAAGCACCGCAAGCGCCGGCACCACAAGCAGCACCGTCTGCAGCTCCGGGTAAACCGGAAGAACGGATTAAAATGTCACGTCGCCGTAAAACGATTGCCAACCGTTTAGTAGAGGTTCAACAAACGGCAGCGATGTTGACGACGTTCAACGAAATCGATATGTCGGCTGTCATGTCATTACGGAAGCGCCGCCAGGAAAAGTTCGTCAAGGACAATGAAGTTAAGCTCGGCTTCATGTCATTCTTCACGAAAGCAGCTGTTGCCGCATTGAAAAAAATGCCGTATTTGAACGCAGAAATTCAAGGGGACGAAATCGTTCTCAAGAAATTCTACGATATCGGAATCGCAGTTTCTGCTCCAGACGGCTTGGTTGTACCAGTCGTTCGTGACGCCGACAAAAAGAACTTCGGTGAAATTGAAAAAGATATCATCAATCTGGCTGTCAAAGCCCGGGACAACAAACTCGGCTTATCTGATTTGACAGGTGGGACATTTACGATCACAAACGGCGGAACGTTTGGATCATTGATGTCGACACCAATCCTGAACGGACCGCAAGTCGCGATTCTCGGGATGCATGCGATTAACCTGCGTCCGGTCGCCATCGACGCCGAGCGGATGGAAAATCGTCCAATGATGTACGTTGCACTTTCCTATGACCACCGAATCGTTGACGGGAAAGAAGCCGTCACGTTCCTGAAGCACATCAAAGACTTGCTTGAAGATCCGGAGTCATTGATTTTTGAAGCTTGATTCAATCATTTTTACTCCCTGTTTCCGTCGCGGAAGCAGGGAGTTTTTATGCATCTGTTCAAGTGGATGTGACAACTTTGTCACGGAATCTATACGGAAGATTACATGGAGTTCATAAATCCTTCATCAACAGCCTATAAGATACATCTGTACGTTACTTCGAAGGGGGAACTAGAAATGTTGAAACAAATCGGTGTCACGGTAGTCGCAGGAATGATCGTCGCAAGCGGTACAACGAGTATTGAAGCAGCGGGGAAAGCGAAAGGGTTGCTTGATCCAAATCGAGTTGTCAACATCGCTCACCGCGGAGCATCCGGTTATGCACCGGAACATACGATGCTTGCCTACGATATGAGCCATAAAAAGTTTAAAGCGGATTATATTGAAATTGATTTACAAATGACGAAGGACGGTCAACTGATTGCGATGCACGACGAGACGGTTGACCGGACGACGAATGGTACCGGAGCCGTCAAGGATAAAACGCTTGCGCAAATCAAGCGTCTCGATGCGGGCAGCTGGTTTAACGAAACCTATCCGGCATATGCCAACGCGAAGTACAAAGGACTGAAAGTACCGACATTAAATGAAATTTTCGACCGGTACGGCAAACAGGCAAACTACTATATCGAAACGAAATCTCCGGAAGTTTACCCGGGGATGGAGAAAAAACTGTTGGATACGTTACGACGTCACGGATTATCGAGCAACCGGATTAAACCGGGACAAGTCATGATTCAATCGTTCAGCCGGGACAGTTTACTGAAGGTCAAGCAGTTAGATCCGAAACTTCCGCTCGTTCAACTTCTTGAGGCACCGCAAATGACGGATGTTACGAACCAGGAATTAAAGACGATTAAATCGTATGCTGTCGGTGTCGGACCATCATTTAAATCGTTGACACGACAAAATACGAAACAAATCCGGAATGCTGGATTGTTGCTTCATCCGTATACAGTCAATGAAAAAGTAGATATGCAACGGATGCTCGATTACGGTGTGACCGGCGTCTTTACGAACTTCGCCGACCGGTTCAATGAAGTTCTGAAACATACAAAAAAGAAATGATTCCTTAAAAAGTCAGTTTCCGGATCCGGAAACTGACTTTTTTTGTTCGGATGGCATCCAAATCTCTTTCCGTTACGTATACTGTTAAAAGCACATCCTTTATTTTCGATTAGGATCGAACATGATACGATGAAACAGCAGTGTGAAGTGGGATTTAAATGGGTTCCATGAACAGAAAGAGAGGAAAAACATGCGAATCACTCAATATACAGACTATGGACTTCGCGTCCTGATTTATTTAGGTCTTCACCGAGATGAAGTAACACCGATGCCGGCGATTGCCAATCACTACGGTATTTCTTCCAATCACTTGATGAAAGTGACACAACAATTGACGAAACTCGGATACGTGGAGTCGACACGCGGGCGGACCGGGGGACTTCGGCTGATCCGTGATCCGAAAGAAATCAATATCGGAAAAGTCGTTCGCGAGATGGAGCCGATGGATATCGTCGAATGTTTTGCGGCAGATGGTCATTGTGTCATTGAACCCCAGTGTCAGCTCAAAGGGATTCTTGCCCGTGCCTTGCGTGCTTTCATTCGGGAACTGGAACAACATACATTAGCCGAATTACTCAAAAATCCATATGAACTGAATTTGTTATTCGCAAAAACGGATGCGAACCCTTCACGTTAAGTGAACGGTCGCATCCGTTTTTTGTGCTCGTAGAGAAAAAGAACTGGCTCATTTTAATTTAGGAGCAGGTCGTTTTTTAGGGGTGACATGCTCCGGATTTTTGGCAAGGTCATCCTGAACCGAACCTTTCCAAAGCGGAACATCACTGTAATAGGCGGCACGGGCAATTAAATGTCCGCCAATCGGTGCTGTGATTAAGACAAACAGGATGCCGAGTACGACTCGGGACGAGAAAAATCCGTCTTCAGCGACGAAATAGATGATGACGCTGATAAGAATACTCATGACGCCGAGTGTTGCACTCTTGGAGGCGGCATGCGCACGTGTATAGAGGTCAGGTAACCGGATAAGGCCAAGTGCCGTCACGAGGCTAAAAAATGCTCCGATCAATGCAAAGGCAGCTACAAAAAAATCACTGATTGCGGTCACGTTCGATGATCTCTCCTTTCTCGATGAATTTCGAGAAGGCGACCGTCCCGATAAAGGCTAAAATCCCGATCAACAAAATGACTTCGAGGTAGTTACTCGTCCGAAGAATAATTGAGACGAGACCGACGACGGAAATCAGGCTGATTCCGATCGAGTCAAGGGCGATGACCCGGTCGGCTACGGACGGTCCTTTAATGACCCGGTAAAATAAACCGAGCATGGATAGGAAGACGCCTCCTAAGGCAATGAATAAAATCGTCTCTAACATCAGCGGCTCACCTCCAGGATGGATTTCTCAAAACTGTTTCGGATCGAGGCCACTGCATCATCCGCTTCCGGCATGTGCAGAGCATGGATGTACAATGTCTTGTTATCGTCCGAGATATCGACGACCAACGTTCCGGGGGTCAACGTAATCAACAGTGACAGCAATGTAATCTGCCAATTGTGTTCGAGTTCTGTCTCATAGGCGAAAATCCCCGGTTTAATGTCGAGGCGTGGCTTTAAAATGATGGACAACACTTCCAAATTCGCGACGACCAGTTCATACAAAAACCGAATGAACAATCGGATCAAGGCGATGAACGGTCCAATATAAAACCGGGTGCTGAACCCTCGCCGCATCGCGAACATCGCAATCAAACCGAGTAAGTAGCCGATGATGAACGATGAGGCGGAGAAGGAGTTAGCAAGAAACATCCAGAGGAATGCAAGCAAGATATTGAGTAATAACTGAAACGGCATAGGTTAATCCTCCTTCAGTACAGCTTGGATATAGAGTGTCGGATCAACTAGCGGATCGACAGCTTGCGAGATGAGCGGACGGACGGCTTCCGTTCCGATTCCATATAAAACGGTCATTGCGACTAAAGCGAGTGCAGGAGCCAGCAACTGTTTGGTCAGATGGCGTTTTGGACCGCTGTAAGTTTTCGGTGTCCCCCAGAAGCCGCGGATGAAAATCTGCATCACGGAATAAAGCACAAGCAGACTCGAAATCAAGACGACGAACGGACCAACGAGATCGCCGGCTTCAAAACCACCGCGGACGATCAACAGTTTCCCGATGAATCCGCTGAGCGGTGGAATGCCGGCAAGTGATAATGCCGCAATGAAATACGTCCAGCCAAGCAACGGATAGTCCTTGATCATACCACCCATATCTTTTAAGCGGCTGGATCCGGCAATACCAATCATCACACCAATCAACAGGAATAACGCAGCTTTGATCAGCATGTCGTGAATCAGGTAGAAGACGGCACCTTCAAGCGACTGCCGGGTCATGACAGAGACGCCGTACAAGATGACACCCACCGCAACGATGATGTTGTAAATCAGAATCTGTTTCACATCACGTGTCGCAAGTGCCCCGATGACACCGATGACGATCGTTGCGAGCGCCAGCCAACCGAGCAGTTGATGCGTGAACTGTTGCTGGTGTGAGAAGAACAGACTGTATGTCCGTAAGATACCGTAGACACCAACTTTTGTCAGCAAGGCACCAAACAGGGCAAGAACAGGTGTCGGCGGCACTTGATACGAACCGGGAAGCCAAAAGTACAACGGGAAGATGGCGCCCTTTAAGCCAAAGACAATTAAAAACAGAACCGCGATGACGCTTAGGATACCGGGTTGATTGATTTCAGTGATCTTTTGTGAAATATCAGCCATGCTGAGTGAACCGATGACCCCGTATAAAAAGGCGACGGTCATGACGAACAAGGCGGACGAAATGACGTTAATCAACAAATACTTCAACGACTCCCGAAGTTGAGCCGGCTTGCCGCCGAGAACAATCAGGACGTAAGACGAGATCAGAAATACTTCGAAAAAGACGAACATGTTGAAAATATCACCTGTCGTGAAGGCACCGTTGACACCGAGCAATAAAAATTGGACGGCGATGTAATAATAAAACCGTTGGTGCAAGTCGGACAAATAATACATTGAATACCAGATGACAAAAAAGACGAGCAGACTGGTCGTTAAGACAAGCAGGGCGGACAACATGTCCGACACGAGCGTAATACCAAACGGAGCCGGCCAGCTGCCGAGTGTCACGGTCAGAATGCCGTCTTTTCGGACACTGTACACGAGATAGATTGTTGCAACGATCGTCAAGAAAGTCGAAACAAGCGACACCGATCGTTGCAGGCGGAGTCGGTTTGGAAACAGCATCAAGATGACTCCGGTAATCAGCGGAATTAACAGCGGTAGTAATGGTAAATTAATCATGCGTATCGGTTCCTTTCATTTCCTCCAGATTATCTGTTCCCAGTTCCTGATAAGCCCGATAAGCAAGTACAAGGAAAAATGCAGTCACACCAAAGCTGATGACGATCGCTGTCAAGACTAAGGCTTGTGGCAGCGGATCCGTATACTGGGTGATGCCGTCCTTGATGACAGGAGCGGCACCGGTCTTCAGACCACCCATCGTCATGACGAGCAGATGAGCAGCATGACTGAGTAAACCGGTTCCGATGATGATTCGTAAGACACTTTTTGAAAGAATGAGATAGACGGCACACATCGTCAAGATGCCTGCTGCAATCGCCATGATGATTTCCATGCGTTAATCACTCTCCCCAATCGTTTGAATAATTGTCATTGTCACACCAACGACCACAAGATAAACACCTAAATCGAATAACATCGCTGTATGCAAAGATGTTTTTCCAAACAGCGGTAAATTGAAGTAACCGTGGGCATGTGTGAAAAACGGTTTGTTGAACAGCAGGGCACCAGACGCTGTCAGCACGGAAATCAACATGCCGACTGCCGTCATCTGTTTGTAATCAATCGGAAGAATCTGCCGAAGTGTCTTGATGTCAAAAGCCAATAGGACGAGAACCAGTGCCGATGCGGTCACAAGACCGCCGATAAATCCGCCGCCCGGTGTGTAGTGACCGGCGAAAAACAGGTAGACAGCAAACAAAAAGATGATAAAGGTGATGAATGTCGTCGAAGATTCCAATATGACGTCATTCGTATGCTTTTTGATTGGATTTTTCATTTGTCGATTCCTCCTGTCTTTCGGAAATTAATCATCGCGTAAATTCCGAGCCCGGCAATCGCAAGCACACTGATTTCAAACAACGTATCAAAACCACGGAAGTCGACGAGAATGACATTGACCATGTTTCCGCCGGCAGCAAGGTCCGCCACGTTGTCGATGTAATACTGGGCAATCGAAGCAAATGACCGTTGGCTGAGCGAAGCGAGCGCAACCAGTGTGACACTTAGGCCGACTAGTGCGGAAATCGCCGCGTTTCCGAGTTTAAATTTAATCCGTTCCTCTTTCCGGCTGATTTCCGGCATGTGATAAAACACAAGCAGGAACAAAGCGACGGAGACGGTCTCGATGACGAGCTGGGTCAACGCCAAGTCAGGTGCCCGGAATAAGACGAAGAACAGAGCGACCGTATAACCGACGACACCGAGTAGGATGATCGATGTCAAACGCGACCGGGCAAAGGTAATTGATAAGGCACTTCCGACAAGGACAAGGACCAAGACGACTTCATAGGCATGAACCGTACTGAGCGGGTTCACATCAAACCGGAAGGCATCGAGGAAATAAAGACTCGATAATACCAGAATGACGATAAAACCAAAGATATACACGAGGTATGAACGCATATAGCCGGTCATGACCGTATCATGGATAGCAGTCGAGGTCCGTTCACCACGGCGCAACAGGGCATCATATTGGTGATTAAGTGAAACCTGTTTCGGCATCCGGTGGTACAAAGACCGCCATTTCGGCAAGGTCAGGAATAAAATGGTTCCGGCTGAGATGATCAGGACAGTTAAGAACAATTCCAGATTAAATCCGTGCCAGAGTTTGATCTCGACCGGAATTGTCCCGCCATTTGCGATGACTTTCGGTAAAATCGCTTCCGCCGCCGGACGAATCAAGGTGTTTGACAGTATGTTCGGGAACAGACCAATCAAAACGACCAAGGAAACAAGGAAGAGTGGCGGAATCAACATGCCAATCGGTGCTTCATGCGGTTTTTTTGGAAGTTGATCCAATTGTTTTGGTCCAAGGAACGTCCGATAAACAATCAGGATGCTGTAGACAAACGTAAAGATACTGCCGATGACAGCAAAGAACGGGAACAACAGACCGAATGTATCGAGATGAAATAAGCCGGACTCTGATACTTGAAGGACACCGGTCAAAAACATTTCCTTACTTAAGAAGCCGTTGAATGGCGGTACACCCGCCATCGATAACGTACCGATCGTCGCAATTGTGAACGTCACCGGCATCAGTTGTGATAAACCGCCGAGTTTCCGAATATCCCGTGTGCCGGTCTCATGATCGACGATTCCTGCCATCATGAACAGACTTCCTTTGAAGGTGGCATGGTTAATCAAGTGGAAGACGGCAGCGACGGTCGCAACCGTATAGAGGCTGTCCGGTATGATGTCGACCTGCAATGCAGCTGCTCCAAGTCCGAGCAATGACATGATCAGACCGAGTTGTGAAATCGTTGAATAGGCTAAAATCGCTTTTAAATCAACCTGTTTGACGGCGTTCAATGATCCCCAGAAGAGTGTGAACATTCCGACAGACGACACCAGGTAAAACCAGAGCGGTGTTTCCGCAAAGATCGGACTCATCCGGGCTACTAGGTAGAGACCGGCCTTGACCATCGTGGCCGAGTGCAGATAGGCACTGACGGGGGTCGGCGCTTCCATCGCATCCGGTAACCAGATATGAAACGGAAACTGAGCAGATTTCGTAAAAGCCGCCAGTAAAAACAGAACAAGCGACACGGTGAAGAGCGGATCACCGGAATAGCTTCCGACCGTCGCAAGTGATTCGCGGATGCTGAATGATCCGGACAGGAGTGACAGCAGGGAAATCCCGCCAAGCATCGACAAACCACCGAAAACGGTGATGAGCATCGACTTTTGGGCGCCGTAACGGGAGCGTTCCCGTTCGTACCAATAACCGATTAAGAGGAAGGACGAAATCGATGTTAATTCCCAGAACAGATACATGACGATCATATTGTCGGACAAGACGATTCCGAGCATCGCCGTCATGAACAGGAGCAGGTACACATAAAAATTATGAAGAGCTTCTTTTTTGGCATCGAGATAATAGATGGAATACAGCACGACGAGCGAACCGATTCCGGTAATCAATAACGCGAACAGTAAACCAAGACCGTCGACGTAAGCCACGAAATTGATATCGAGCGAAGGAATCCATTTCATCGTCGCAACGACTGTTTTTCCGGCCATCGTCTGGCTGAGAAATTGACTGAAGTAAGCGACGAGCGTCAGTGGAACAAGCAGGACGAACCAGCCTGTGTGCACCGAACGAATTTTTTTATACAGCAATGGAATGAAGAGACTGACGAGTAGCGGCAACAAGATTGCCAAATGAAGCAATGACACATGATTCCCTCCTTTTCATATCGTTCATTTCATCGAAAAAATGAAAGAAGGACGCAGTACGCAAGCGAGCAGTCGTGCTTGTGACGAGTCCTTTTTATCCAATCATTCGATTCTCATGAAGCATCTGTTAAAAGTATAACGTAGATTTCGGCTCTCTGCATGACCCGAACCTTCTTGAGGTAGTGCAGGAAAGCGGTTTTTGAATAAATTATTAAATATGTAGGAACACGGCAGAAAAACAGGAAAAAAAGTTCGAAAAATTTTTTGAAGACGGCGGAAATTTGATTACAATAGTCTTTTTCAGGGAAAACCAATAAAGTCTAAAAATTCAGCGAACAGAGGTGCCGTCATGAAAAAGTCATTTAAACAAGGTTTGGTTATTGGTGGACTCGCAGCCTTATCTGCGTTAGCCATCAAACGTTATAAGCAAGCAGGGAATTCGTCGCAAGGATTCAGTGATCCGACTGAACTCGACCGTCAGCAAAGCGTCGACGCAAAGAAAGATGAAACGGAAGTCGGATTAACACAACTCGATTCCATTCATCGTGCGGATTGGCAAGCCAATGGGTTTCCGCAAACACATGCTGAACTGGAACGCCTCGAAAAAGAAGAAAACCAGTAAAAAAAACACGCTCTCCAATTGGGGAGCGTGTTGTCATATAAAGAATTAAGCACTTGTCGAAACGAGCGCTTGAATCCGCTCGCTGTGTGCAGCATAGGAAGAGAGATGTTCGAATTGATGTAAAGTCAGTGTCGTCATCCGACTGTGACCGGTACTCGATTCAAGGAACAGATACGCTTCATTTTGATCTTGACCACCGCCGTCAAAACGAATTTTGGCCGTGATCGTTCGTCCGTCATTTGCTTGCATATAGATATCATAACCGCCGAAATCAACCCGGTTGAAGCGATTGGCTTCACTTACGATTCGTTTAAAAGTTTCAATCAATGAATAAGACATACCATTTCCTCCTTATGTGAAAAGCACGTGACTTAAAAAACCATCACCTATCAGTATCGAGTATGTCTTTTCCCATTATATTCAAAAATTAAACCTTTAAAAAGAATCTTTTTTTAGGTTGATATGAAACGCGTTTCATACTTTATCATTAATCCTGACAGCGCGTGACCATCCGGACGATGGGCGTCAGCTGAGTCAGGAAACGGAACTGTTCATCTATACGGACGAACGGAAGTTACACAAAAAGGAATCGGATGTGCATCCGATTCCTTTTTGTGTATAAAAGCCGGTATGAGAACCGGCTGATGGATGAATCGACGATCAAAGTTCGACGTTGTGATAGACCTGTTGGACGTCTTCGAGGTCTTCGAGCGCATCAATCATTTTTTCGAACTGTTGGACGTCTTCGTCAGATAACGTCACTTCGTTTTGCGCAAGCATGACGAGTTCAGCAACTGAGAAGTCAGTGATTCCTGCCTCTTTTAATGTCTCTTGAACCGCATGGAACTGTTCCGGCTCGGCATAGATGATGACCGATTCCTCTTCTTCCAAGATGTCACGGACATCGATATCCGCTTCCATCATCAGCTCTAAAATATCGTCTGCCGTCTTGCCTTCAAACGCAAAGATGGCTGTCGCATCAAACATGTAAGCGACTGATCCGCTGACCCCCATGTTCCCGCCGTTCTTACCAAAAGCAGCCCGGACGTCAGATGCTGTCCGGTTGACGTTGTTCGTCAGTGTCTCGACGATGACCATGGAACCGCTTGGTCCAAATCCTTCATACCGCAAGACGTCAAAGTTTTCTTCCGCGCCGCCTTTTGCTTTTTCGATGGCGCGATCAACGATGGCGCGAGGGACACTATACGTCTTCGCACGCTCGAGAACCACTTTTAATGCCTGATTGGATTCCGGATCCGGCTCACCTTGTTTAGCGGCCACATAAATCTCCCGGCCGAACTTCGCATAGACGCGACTAGTGTTTTTGTCTTTCGACGCCTTTTTTTCTTTAATGTTATTCCATTTACGACCCATCAGAATCCACTCGCTTTCACATGACTTCGAATTAGTTAGGAACTGCTTGGTTCCTTCTGCTTCATCAGTATACCGCATAAGTTGTTGATTGCTAAACTGAAAAGATAGCAAATCAGCTGTTTTTTCGCGATTGACGTTTACATACAGTCTGAAATCGGGAAGTAAAAGAAGATGAAATGAAGAGGATGAAAGGGGAGGGACTTATGAATAAAGCAGCTGTGTTTCACCGGGCCCTGTCTCCGTATGTCTATACATACGATCAAGAAACGGTTCATATCCGCTTGATGTCGGCCAAAGGGGACGTGGACCGTGTTGAATTGATCCAGGGGGATCCTTATGAATGGGATGCAGAAAAAGAGGAAGATCGGGACTGGAATTTTGATCCGGATAAAGAAAAATTTTGGAAAACGGAGACGGCAGAAATGACGTTTGCCGGATCGGATGCGACACATGATTTTTGGTTTGTTGCCATCCGTCCGAAAAAGAAGCGGGTCCGCTACGGCTTTAACGTTCATGCGAACGGTGAATCCGCCGTCTATACAGAACGCGGCTGGTACGATGAAGTACCGCTCGATCATCCGGGCTACTACTTTGCCGTCCCATATATGAATGCGGTCGATGTATTTAATGCGCCGTCATGGGTCAAAGACACCGTCTGGTATCAAATCTTTCCGGATCGGTTCGCGAACGGAGATTTGACGAATGATCGTCCGGATACCATCGCGTGGGGTGCCGAGGCACCTGCGTTTGACAATCATTTCGGAGGCGATTTCCAAGGGGTGATTGATCATATCGATTACTTAAAAGACCTGGGGATTACCGGAATTTATTTTTGTCCGGTCTTCGTCGCACCGTCGAATCATAAATATGATACGTTAGATTATTTACGTCTCGATCCGGCCTTTGGGACAGAAGAGACGTTCCGGGAAATGATTCAGTTGCTCCACCAAAATGGGATTCGGATTTTACTGGACGCTGTCTTTAATCACGTCAGCGTGGATCATCCGGCCTTCCAAGACGTCATTGCGCATGGCAAAGAGTCGCAGTATGCGAATTGGTTTATGATGGACTCGTTCCCGGTCCAATCGACACCGGTGCCGAATTATGAAGTATTTGCCTTCGAAGGAAATATGCCGAAACTTAATACGGCGCACCCTGATGTAAAAGAGTACTTGTTAAAAGTCGGGCGTTACTGGGTGGAAGAATTCGACGTCGACGGATGGCGACTGGATGTCGCGAGTGAAGTGGATCATGCTTTTTGGCGTGAGTTCCGGCGTGAAGTCCGGGCAGCGAATCCGGAAGCCTATATCGTCGGCGAGTGTTGGACAGATTCGCAACCGTGGTTACTTGGCGATCAGTTCGATGCGGTCATGAACTACGGATTGACGGAAGCTTTCTTAACATTTTTTGCGACGAACGAAAGTACGGCGTCTGAGTTCAGTCATGCAATCGTTCGGAATCTGAACAGCAATACGATGAACGTCAACGAAGTGATGTTCAATCTGGTGGATTCGCATGATACACCTCGTGCCTTGACGCGGGCGAATGGGGACCGTGACCGGATGAAACTGTTGATGCTGTCCCTGCTGACGTTCACGGGAAGTCCGGTCATTTATTACGGAGATGAAATCGGTATGACAGGCGGTCAGGATCCGGATAACCGGAAGTGTATGGTCTGGGATCCGGCGGAACAGGACAGGGATCTCTTGGCGTATATCACAAAGTTGGTTGATTTACGGAAATCGCACCCCGGTCTCGCCAACGCGAGCGGCTATCAATTCGAACAAATGGATGATGAGACGGCGAGTTTCCTCGTTCGTCGTCAGTCTGATGAAGCGACCTATTTGATTGGATTTAACAATGGTTCAGAAGAAATCCGCTTCGAATTGTGCGAAGCAGCGGTTGATTTAATGGACGGACAACGGTACTTGGGAACCGTCACAGTACGTCCGCTGTCCGGAAAAATTCTCCGGGTGGAAACAACATAACCAAATCAAAAACATCCGTTCAGGAAAAATTAATTTCTTGAACGGATGTTTTTGTTATTTGGAAAAAATCAGAAAAACGGGTGAATCAGCAAACCGCTTCTTAGTTTAGGTTCAAACCACGTCGATTTCGGCGGCATGACTTCACCTGCGTCAGCGACCGCCATCAGTTCGTTTAAGCTCGTCGGATGAAGGTGGAATGCGACGGCCATCGTTCCCTGATCGACCAGTTGCTCGAGTCCGTCATATCCGCGGACGCCGCCGACGAACTGAATCCGTGCATCTGTTCGAGGGTCTTCAATTCCGAGGAATGGCGTCAATAATTCGTCCTGCAGAATTGCGACATCGAGATCTTCCTTGACGGACCCACGATTTTTCTCGTAATCCAATGTATACCATTTTTGTTTGACATACATTTCGAAACGGTGTTTTTTGGTTTCCGTCGCACGTCCTTCGGTCACGTTGAACCGGCTACTGATTCTTTCGAGCAAGTCATCAACCGACTGACCGTATAAATCTTCGACGACACGATGATAGCCTTGAATGTTCAATTGATCACTTGAAAAGGAAACGGCGAGAAACAAACCGGCATCTTCATGAGGATTCAGCCGGGCAACTTGTGAAGCGGCTTCAGCCCGGTGATGACCGTCAGCAATATACAGGTGATCGTGACGGGCAAACTGGCTGCCGATCGTCATCATCGCATCGCGGTCCGTAATTTTATAGATGGTATGCTCAATCCCGTCTTCAGCGGTGAAGTGATAAAGCGGGGATTGATTCGTCTGTTCCGAGACGATGCGATTCAGTTCCTCATCCGGATGATGGGCCAGTAAAATCGGGCCGGTATGGGCAGCGAGCGACTGAACGTGACGGACGCGGTCCCGTTCTTTATCCGGTCGCGTGAATTCGTGTTTCCGAATGATACCTTGGTCATAGTCCGCGACAGAGACACAACCGACAAAGCCGGTCTGCGTATGCGTCCCGTCGGTCAGGCGATAGAGATAATAACTTTCGACGTCATCGGTCAGGAGAATTCCGCGTTCAATCGCTTCCTTGAAATGAAGGGCTGCTTGTTGATATACACGCGAATCATGATCATCAATCAAGTCCGGTAACGTCACTTCGGCCTTGTCGATTCGTAAAAAAGACAATGGACGACGGCGGACTTCCAACCGTCCCTCCGCCCGATTGAAGACATCGTACGGGAGAGACGAGAACGCTTCTGCATATTTCGGATCAGGTCGCAAGGCATGGAAAGGTTCAAACGTAGGCATAGTCATCGCTCCTTAAAGTAGTCTTGTTTTCAGTACACCGGGGATGGCGTTTAATTGTTCCAGTGAAATCGTTTCATCCAGATGGTTATCGATATCGATGATCGTATAGGCGATGCCATCCTTACTGCCGTTGATCATATTGGCGATATTGATTTGTTCGGTCGCAAGGACAGAGGCGATTTGACCGACCATGTTCGGAATATTTTGATGGGCAATCGTCAGGCGACGTTTACCGGCATACGGCAATTCGACGGACGGGAAGTTCACCGCATTCCGGATGTTGCCGGTCTCAAGGAACAGCTTCAATTGATCGACAGCCATGATGGCACAATTTTCTTCTGCTTCCGCCGTTGAGGCGCCGATATGCGGCAACGGAATGACACGGGGAAGAGAAAGAATAAAGGCATTCGGAAAATCAGTCACATAGTTAGACAACCGGCCTGATTTCAACACCGTTGCCAAAGCCTGTTCTTCAATTAATTCACCACGGGAAAAATTGAGTAATGTTGCCCCTTGTTTGACTTTTCCGAGTAACCGTTCATCGAGCAGATGTTGGGTGGAATCAATCAACGGCAAGTGGAGTGTAATGTAATCACTTGTCGCAAGCAATTCTTCAAGATTGGTAACGCGGTGAACCTGATTTGAGACACGCCATGCGGATTCGACGGACATATGTGGATCGTAGCCGGAAACCGTCATCCCGAGTTCGTGCAGTGTATTCGCTAAACTCGCTCCAATCGCACCGAGTCCGACGATGCCGATTCGTTTTCCGAGTAACTCCGTACCAGCAAATTGTTTTTTGTTCGCTTCAATCCGTTCCGGGATGTCCGGTCCACGCAGGTTGTTGGTCCATAAGATGCTTGGGATTAATTTCCGGGCAGTCAGGAACAAGCTTGCGATGACCAGTTCTTTCACGGCGTTGGCATTTGCGCCAGGGGTCGAGAAAACCGGAATTCCCCGATTCGCCAATTGGTCGAGCGGGATGTTGTTGACACCGACACCGGCGCGGGCGACCGCTTTTAAGGAAGGCGGGAACTTCATGCCGTGTAAATCTTTGCTGCGGACGAGAAAAGCGTCAGCGGCTTCGATGTCTTGTTTGACGACATAGTGGTCGGTGAAGCGTTTTAAACCTTTTTCCGACACGTCATTCCATAGTTGTACATGATGCATTTACCGTTCCCCCTGTTCAAATCGTTCTAATATGGCAATCAGGGCATCGACGCCCGCCGTCGGCATTGCGTTATAAAGACTGGCACGCATTCCTCCGACAGAACGATGTCCTTTTAAATTCACGAGCTGATGACGTTCTGCAAATTGCAGGAATTGTTCATCTAACTCCGTTTGACCGGTTGTAAAAGGAATATTCATTCGGCTTCGATCCTGTACAGCAACAGGATTTGAGAATAAGGCAGATTGGTCCAAGTAAGCATACAGGGAAGCGGCCTGCTTGCGGTTACGCTCGACGATTGTGTCGA
Organism: Exiguobacterium sp. s138; assembly: GCF_018618775.1. Taxonomy (NCBI): domain Bacteria; kingdom Bacillati; phylum Bacillota; class Bacilli; order Caryophanales; genus Exiguobacterium; species Exiguobacterium sp. s138. The sequence continues at coordinate 406,631 of NZ_JACSMW010000002.1, forward strand.
ATCCCTGTTCTTTGATCCATTCGAGGACCAGTTTCGTCAAATAGATGCTGTATGTGGGTGGTGTATTGTATAAAGAATGATGAGCAGCATGCGTGTCGTACCGTAAATAGGATCCTAAACGGTCCGGTGTTCGTTGTAACAGATCCTCCTTTATGATGACAAGCGTCATCCCGGCCGATCCCAGATTTTTTTGAGCCCCGGCATATATTACGTCAAACTGACTGACATCGATCGGTTCCGACAAGATGGAGGAGGAGAAATCTGCCACTAACGGGACATCGACTGTTGGAACCGAAGTAAACGTCGTTCCTTCGAGTGTATTATTCCAGGTGATATGCAGATAATCGGCGTCAGAACGGATTGTATCGGTCGGGATCGAACGATAGCGGTCCGCTTTTGAGGAGGCGACGATATTGGTCTGAACAAAAGCCTCGGCATCCTGCATCGCTTTTTGAGACCAACTTCCGGTATCGATAAAGTCGACGCGCTGACGGACGGTCGCTAAATTAAGCGGTAACATGGAAAATTGAAGGGTTGCACCGCCCTGTAAAAACAAGACACGGTAATGATCTGGAATTTGGAGAAGCTCCCGAAGCAGAGACTCTGTCTCCTGAATGATATGTTCAAATAAGCCGGAACGGTGACTCAATTCCAAAACGGATTGTCCAGACCCTTGATAATTCAGAAGCTCGGATTGAGCTTTAAGTAAGACCGGTACCGGTAGGACTGCCGGACCGGCTGAAAAGTTAAATACAGTCATCGCATTCCGCCTCCAATAATTTTCAGAAAATATTCACAACTAAAGTGTAACGGAATGAAAACAGTTTATCAAACTTCATTTCGAGTATAAGATGAAGTTTCCGAAAGGGGAGGACGAATCAATCCGTGCATCAAAAAAACCAGTCCTCCTGTGGAGTGACTGGTCCTATCGGGAAATCCGGACAGCATATTGTTCTTAAGAAGGGTCAAGAGGCGTTAGCTGGTGAAAATGCCATTTCCATCCTTCGTTTGTCCAGTGATAAAGTGAAGCACTTCGGAAGCGGCCGACGTACATGCTGCGACCGTATGAAAAATGATCTTCGACGATTTCCTGGACGAGAGCCGTCGTCTCGAAGACTTCGACAACCATCGACTCACTGACTTGATTACTCCATTGGATTTGGTCCGAATCGACATAATGATCGAGATACGTCTCAGCATCAAACTGCCGTCCCTGACCGTCAATGAATGAGAAATCACTTGAAAGCAGCTGGTGCATCGCTTCTCGGTTTCCTTCCATCAAGTAAGCATGGCGCTCGCTCAAGAGTGTTTGCAGTTGAAGGTGTTTAGCTGATGGTTCCATGAATATCATCCTTTCGGTCTTAGAATGAACAGTCCGTTCAAAGAAAAATCAAACAAAAAAGACCCTGCAACAGCAGAGTCTTGGAAAATTAAAGTTTAGTAACGTTAGTTGCTTGTGGTCCGCGTTGGCCTTCTTCAACTTCAAACGAAACTTCTTGACCTTCGTCAAGTGATTTGAAACCGTCTGTTTGAATAGCTGAGAAGTGAACGAAAACGTCGTCGCCGTTTTCACGTTCGATGAAGCCAAAACCTTTTTCTGCGTTAAACCATTTTACTGTACCTTGTTCCATGTGTGTTGCCTCCTGCGTATGACTGAGTCATACTGATTATTACTACCGTGATCAATTTCATCGAGTCAAAAGTGTAACCTTTGTATCTCCACCGAACAACAATAATTACTTAATAATATACCATGTCCAGTTTGAAAAAGATAGGGGAGATTGAAAAAGAATTAAAAAAAGAGGAAACGCAGCTGCGCTTCCTCTCAGGAAAATTAAAGTTTAGTAACGTTAGTTGCTTGTGGTCCGCGTTGGCCTTCTTCAACTTCAAACGAAACTTCTTGACCTTCGTCAAGTG